>NZ_BAAAPC010000014.1:0-181749 GCF_039530945.1 Nocardiopsis rhodophaea | reverse complement strand
TGCCCCCGCCCGGCCGCCCCCTGAAGACGACCGACGCCCCCAGCCCCCACCGCCCTCGGTGCCGCTTTTCACCCAAGGGCACCGGAAAGGACGACCGCCGACAAGGCCGCCCAGCAGACCCCGCCCCGGCCTGGCCCCGTCCGGTGGAGGGTGGGCGAGCCGGGGGCGAGCCGAAGCGGGCCGATCGTCGCCGTGGTGACGCATCCGACATCCCGATATCGGCGAACCGCTTGACACCATGACCTGCGAATTGGTCTCCTTACTCGCATGTATCCGCGCACCCACCTGGTTCAACAGGTCGAGGCCCGTCTGGCCCGCACGGCCGTTCGCCGTGTGCCCGGTGCGCTGTGTCCGTGTTCTTCGTGTTGTCGCTGACCACCGGCAGCAGACAGCAAACGGGGCCATCTGCGTGCCCCGACTCGCGACGTGCGTGAGCGCCGTCCCGCGTCCCGCCGATTTCCGCAGGTGAAGTAGGCGAGGAGCGGCCCGAAGCGCTCGGCGCACTCCACCTCGCCGCTCTCCGCGCTTCCGCCGCCAGGTCCCCGGGGCCGGCGGCCACTCCACGAAGGACCACACACCGGTGTCGTACAACGTCTCCGTTCACATCCGTCCGAGTCGGCCGAACGCGACCAGGGATGATCAGCTGGCGCCGACCGATCCCATCCACACGCCGCTCCCCGCGGACCGCCCCGCCGTGTCCGGCACCGATGAGGTGTCCCCAGGCAACGGCATCGACGGCATCGGGGACATCGCGCTCGCCGGGCGGCCGTCCGGCTACGCGCACTTGGCCGCACGTCCCGTCGCGACGGCCGGACGCCTGGTGGCGGCGGCGCGCACGGCGGCGGCGTCCCTGGCGCTCGCCCCCTCCTCGCTCTCCCGCCGCTTCCGGCGCCACCGCGGCCACTGGTACATCGCCCCGCGCCCCGTCCGCCGCGCCGTGGCCCGCGGCCTGCGGGTCGAGATCGCCGCCCTGGCCCCGGGCGATTCTGCCGAGCTCCCCGACCGCCGCCAGCGCCCGGCGAGCCGCCGCGCCGTGGCGCTGCACCTGGTCTACGGCGAGGCCCACCTGGTCACGCCCGCGGGCGAAGGTGATCCGGTCATCCGCCCCTTCGCTGCCGGGTCCACCCGAGTCCTGGGCACGGGCAACGGACACCGCCTGATCAACACCGGCGCCGGACCGGCGTTGGCGGTACGCGTCCTCGTCTGAGCCGACGCCCCGGAGGCACCGCCGCGGTCTATCCCTGCCCCGGGGCGGTGGTGGCGCGCAGGGCGTCGTCGACCGCCTCGATGGAGCGGAGCAGCGCCGCGGTGCGCTGCCCTTCGGCCCGATAGGCGTTCATCACCTGGTCGATGGCGTGCGGGGGAAGGTGGTCGCGCAGGTCGACCCGGGCGGTGCGGTAGCCCTGGCGCGCCCCTTCGAGGGTCGCGGCGACATGCCGCCGCGCCAGCCGCGACAGGGCCACCGGGTGGCGACGCAGCACCCCGTGCAGGCGGTAGTCGGCCGGGACATGGTCGAACAGCCACACGACCGCCGTCTGTTCGAAGGACTCCGATCCAGGCGGGTGCACGCTCGCCGGCCAGTCCTCGGACAACTGCTGGTCGGTCATACTTCCACCCTACCCGACCTGCGAACACCTGTTCGATTCCCGGTGCGGAAGCGGGCCAGGGCTCCCTCGTGCCGACGCGCCTACTCGGTTGTCGACGCGCTGGTGTCCTGCCCCTCCTGCTCGTTCCGGGACTCCTGCGCCTGCCGCTGTTCGACCTCGACCCGGATCGCGTACTCGGCCGCGTCGACCGCGGCGCGAGCGGTGATCGCGCTGGTGTGCGCCCGGTCCAGTTCGTTCAGCGCAATGCAGTCGAAGGCCACCCGGGCATCGTGGATGGCCGCCTCCAGCTGGCGCCCCGCCTCTTCCAGGCTCATGCTCGTTCTCCCCTTCTCTAGGCGGGTCGGACAGACGCGCCCGATGTGCCCCTTGAGGCTACCGGGACGCGTTTCTTCACGCGTTACAGGTGCTTACCCGGGGAGGCGGGGGCCCATGTCTCACGCCGCCTCACCGAAGTGGCGGTAGGCCGTCCCACCCCCCGACTAGGATTGCCGTGATCAGCCTGGCACAGGGGCGATCGGGCGGCCTCGCGCGGGGGCCGCGACCGCGATTCGGCACACGGAGAAACACATGCGCAACCGCTATCCGGGAACCTGCACCACCTGCGGTACCGGTGTCGCCGCGGGGGACGGCGTCGTCCTTAAGGAGGGCGGGCGGTGGCGCACCTACTGCGCCGAGCACGAGCCCCACCCCACCCCGCCGCCACGCGGTGACCACCTGGGCTGGCACACCGGCGACCTCGCCGGATACGACTGCGAGACCTCCTCGAACGACCCGCGTGCGGCGTTCCTCGTCTCCGCGGCGCTGGTACTGCCCTCCGGCACCACCCGCACCTGGCTGGCCGACCCTGGCGAGCGGGAGATCCCCCCGGACGCCATCGCCATCCACGGCATCACCAACGAGCGCGCGCGGGCCGAGGGCGCCCCCGGCGAGGAGGTGCTGGGGGAGATCGCCGAGTCCCTCGCCGAGCACCTGCTCGCCGGTCGCGGCCTGGTGATTTTCAACGCACCGTTCGACCTCGGCGTGCTCACCGGAGAGCTGCGCCGACACGGGCTGAAGTCCCTGGCGGAGCGGCTGTCCGGGGAACCCTGCCCGATCATCGATCCGCTCGTTATCGACCGCGGCATCGACCCGTACCGCCGGGGGCCGCGCACCCTGTCGGCGATGTGCGCCTACTACGGCGTGGATCCGGGCGAAGCGCACACGGCCCACGGCGATGCCGCCGCCTGCCTGGCCCTGGCCCGCGAGATCGGCGCGCGCCATCCGGACATCGCCGCGCTGAGCCTGACCGAGCTGCACGCCCGCCAGGTCGAGTGGGCCGCCGCCTACGCACGCAGCCGCCAGGAGTGGCTCGATCGCAGCAGGCCCGGCCACGGCCGGGTGATCGACGGCAGCTGGCCGTCCATGCCCGAGTAACCGCTCCACGAGGCGCAACCAGCACCCCCTGTCACGGCTTTACTTTCCACCCCTTATTCTGAAATGTGCACCGCCCGGAGCACCGCTCCGGGCGTAGCCGTGTGTCCGGGGGTTCACCGACCTCCGCGAACGCACGCCGGGGTGATCCGCCCCCGCCTCGACCGAGGCAACCGAGCGCACCCGCTCCGCGCCGCCCCTCCCCCCTCGCGCGCCTGGCCGACGGACGCGTTCGGATGCAAGCCGACGAAAAGGAGGAGGCGCGCCTGAACGGGGCGTCGTTTGACAGTGGCGTTTGATAACGGAAGTACCCCCAACACCGACGAGATCAGCACCGCGGACCTGCTCTGGGAACCTCCGGAGACCTCCAAGGCCGATCGCGCCCCCAAGACCGACCGCATCGTGTTCGGTGTCTCGGCGGTCCTCGCCCTCGCCTTCCTGGCCTGGGGTGTGATCGCACGCGATTCGCTGAGCAAGCTCTCCGCGAGTGCCATGCAGGCACTCATCCACAACGCCGGCTGGGGATTCGTGCTGGCGTCCTCCGGGTTCGTGGTCTTCGCGCTGTGGCTGGCCTTCAGCAGGTACGGCAACATCCGACTGGGCCGCGACGACGAGGCACCAGAGTTCAGGACCCTCTCCTGGATCGCCATGATGTTCGGCGCCGGGATGGGCATCGGCCTCGTCTTTTACGGCGTCAGCGAGCCGATCTCCCACTACCTGAACGCCCCTCCCGGGACCGAGCCCGTCTCGTTCTTCACCGACGGGGCGAACCCGGGGACCGAGGCCGCCGTGCAGGGTCAGGCCATCGAACACTCCATGGCCACCACGCTGTTCCACTGGACGCTGCACCCGTGGTCCATCTACGCGGTCGTGGGACTGGCCATCGCCTACGGCGCCTTCCGCCGCGGCCGTGGGCAGCTCATCAGCGCCGCGTTCACCCCGCTCATCGGTGAGCGGCACGCCAACGGAGCCGTCGGGCGCGTCATCGACATCTTCGCCCTGTTCGCGACGCTCTTCGGCACCGCGGCCTCGCTCGGCATCGGCACCCTGCAGATCGCCGGGGGACTCAAGGAGCTGGGCTGGGTCGACACCATCACCAACCCGGTGCTGATCAGCGTCATCGGCGTCCTGATGGTGTGCTTCCTGCTGTCGGCCGTCTCGGGTGTGGCCAAGGGCATTCAGTGGCTCTCCAACACCAACCTGATCCTGGCCTTCCTGCTGCTGTTCTTCCTGCTGTTCGCGGGAGCGACGGTCTTCATCTTCAACCTGTTCCCGACGGCCATCGGCTCCTACCTCAACGAGCTGTTCTCCATGTCGGCGCGGACCGCCGATGTCGGAGGCGACGCCACCGAGACGTGGCTGTCGGGCTGGACGATCTTCTACTGGGCGTGGTGGATCTCCTGGTCGCCGTTTGTCGGCATGTTCATCGCCCGTATCAGCCGCGGCCGGACCATCCGCCAGTTCATCGGCGGTGTCATCCTCGTACCGAGCGCGCTGAGCCTCATCTGGTTCTGCGTCATGGGCGGTTCGGCACTCAGCATGGAGCAGCACGGAAACGGGGTCTCCGGGGCGGACGGCGCCGAGGCGCAGCTGTTCGCACTGCTGGGACAGTACCCCGCGCCCACGTTCATGATGCTGCTCACGATCGTGCTCATCGGGATCTTCTTCATCACCGGCGCCGACTCGGCGTCCATCGTCATGGGCACCATGTCGCAGCGCGGTGCGATCCGTCCGCAGCGCAAGGTCACGGTGTTCTGGGGCCTGATGATGGGGGGCGTCGCGGCCATCATGATGCTGATCGGCGGCAGCGATGCGCTCACCGGCCTGCAGAACCTCACGATCATCGTGGCGGCGCCGTTCACCATCATCATCGTGCTGATGTGCGTCGCGCTCGTCCGCGACCTCCAGCGCGACCCGCTGGTGCTGCGTTCGGCCAAGGGTGAGGAGGTCGTGGCGGCGGCCGTCATCGCCGGTGCGCAGGACCACGACGGGGACTTCCAGCTGGAGATCTCCCCCACCGACGACAGCGGTGACGCCGCGGAGGAGACCGCTGACGCGGACGGCGCCTCGACCCCGGAGGACGAGGCCCCGGCCTACACCCCGACGGGCAGCTGAGTCGGTAACCCCTCGCTGGTCTCGGTGGGCACACCGCAACCGAGACCGGCGAGGGCGCCGCTGCCGGTCAGGGGCGCCGACCGATAGTCGCGCTCGCGCGCCGCTGATCGGTGGGCAGCCACCCGCGCGGCACCAGGTCCCCCAGGAAGCCGTAGTCCCGGGCCAGCTTCCGGTCCGCCTCGCTGTGCGCGGCGTTCACCCGGACCCACCAGGCGGCGATGTCCGCCCAGCCCGGAGCCGACAGCGACCCCCCGGTGTGCTGCACCGACAGCGCCGCGGAGAGGTTCGCGAACCTCAGCCGCTGCTCCAGCGGCCACCCCGCCAGCGTCCCCACGATGAACGCCGAGCCGAACACGTCGCCGGCGCCCGTGGTGTCGATGGCCTCCAGGACCAGTCCTTCCACCTCGGCGGTCTCGTCGGTCGTCTGATCGACGGCGTACGCACCGCGCGGGCCGTCGGTCACCACCGCCACCGGTACGTGCTCGGCGAGCGTCGCCAGCGCCGACGCGGGGCTTCCGGTACGCGTGTACGACATGGCTTCGATGGCGTTGGGCATGAACGCGTGGCAGTGCTCCAGCTGCCGGAGGACCGACCCGCACCACGTCTGGCTGTCGTCCCAGCCCACGTCGGCGAAGATCTTCGCCCCGTGCGCGGCCTGGTCCACCGCCCACTGCGGCACCCCCTCCCCCGCCTCCAGGCTGACGAACGCCGCGCGCGCCCGCGGCAGGGCGCGCGCCATGTCCGCCAGCGGGATCGGTGAGGGGTGCTCGTGGGTGACCAGGCTCCGGTCACCCCGGTAGGCGAGCGAGACGGTGAACGGCGAGTGCCACTCGGAGACGCGGCGGGACGCCGTGAGGTCCACCTTCTCCTGGTCGGAGAGGATGTCCCAGGAGAAATCGCCGTAGACGTCCTCGCCGAACGCGGCTGCCACCGCCGTGCGCAGGCCCAGCCGCGACGCCGCCACGGCGAGGTTGGCCACCCCGCCGGGGCATGAGCCCATGCCGTCGGCCGCCACCTCGGTGCCGGAGGCGGGCGGCGCGGCCAGGCCGGTGAGCACGATGTCGAAGAAGACGGTGCCGCTGAGGGCGAGGTCGATGGCGGGGCTGTCGGGCTCACGTTCCCCCGCGAGAACGTCGTGCCGTTCGCCGACCAGGGGCGAGGATTCCAACCTGCCGTATGCCGCCGCCGGCACAGCCTCCCGCAGCTCGTCCTGGTGTTCCCGCCTCGCCATGCCGGTTTCCTCGCCCTGTTCGATGCCGTTAGTTGTGCAGGGTACGCAGGTCGTCAAGGTTCCAACTCCCCTGGGGCCGCGGGTCCGGACACCCGCGGCCTCCCGCGGGCCCCTCCGGCCGCCCGCGCCTCATCCCGGGCGCCCCACTACCGTGAGAAGCAGTGTGTCCCCTCGGGCGCGCGCAGCGGCATTATCGCGCGGTGGGAACCGGGACCACCGACGGAAAAGGGGAAAACGAGCGTGCGGTTGACGATCCTCGGCGGGGGCGGGTTCCGCGTCCCACTGGTGTACCGGGCGCTGCTCGCGGACGCGGCGCACGGCGGCGGCGTCATCTCGGAACTGGTGCTGTTCGACACCGACGAGCGGCGGCTGCGCGCGATCGGCGCCGTTCTGAAGCGGCAGCGCGACGCTCACGCGGCGAGCCGCGGAGCTCCCGCGCCGACCGTCCGCACCGAGACGGATGAGGTGGCGGCACTGCGCGGCGCGGACATGGTCTTCTCCGCCGTCCGGGTGGGCGGCATGCCGGGCCGCGTGCGCGACGAGCGCGTCGCGCTGGGGGCCGGCGTGCTCGGCCAGGAGACCGTGGGTGCGGGCGGCATCAGCTACGGGCTGCGGACGCTCCCGGTGGCGCTGCGGTTCGCCCGGACGGTCGCGGCCGAGGCCCCCGATGCCTGGGTGGTCAACTTCACGAACCCCGCTGGCCTGGTCACCGAGGCCATGGCCGAAGTGCTGGGCGACCGCGTCGTCGGCATCTGCGACTCACCCATCGGCCTGGCCCGGCGCGCGGCGCGCGCGCTGGACCTGGACCCACTCGGTGCGCACGCCGACTATGTCGGCCTGAACCACCTCGGCTGGCTGCGCGGACTGTGGGCGGGCGGCCGCGACCGCCTACCGGAACTGCTGGCCGACGACGCCGCGCTCACCTCCTTCGAGGAGGGGCGGCTGTTCGGCGCGGAGTGGCTGCGCGCCCTGGGCTGCCTCCCCAACGAGTACCTGCACTACTACTACATGGCCCGGGAGGCGCACGCCGCGACCGCCCGCACGCTCGCCCAGGGCGGGCAGACCCGCGGCGAGCAGCTCGTCGAGCAGCAGGAGGCGTTCTACCGCGCGGCCGCCGCCACGCCCGAGGACGCGTTCGCGCTGTGGGAGGCGGCCCGGCGGGAGCGGGAGGAGACCTACATGGCCGACAACCGCCGCGCGGCCGGGGGCGTGGAGCGGGACTCCGAGGACCTGGACGGCGGCGGGTACGAGCGGGTGGCGCTGGCGGTGATGCGGGCGGTGGCGCGCGACGAACCGACGCGGTTGATCGTCGATGTCCGCAACCGCGGTGCCCTTTCCGAGCTGGACGCCGAGGCCGTGGTGGAGGTGCCCTGCCTGGTGGACGCGGGCGGGGCGCGCCCGCTGGCGGCGGCTCCCCTCACCGGACACCAGTCGGCCCTGGTCCAGGCGGTGAAAGCGGTCGACCGGGAGGTGATCGAAGCGGTCCGCAGCGGGTCGCGCACCCCGGCCTTGCGCGCTTTCGCCACCCATCCCCTCGTGGACTCGGTGCACATCGCGCGCACGCTGCTCGACGGGTACATGGACGCGTTCCCCGAGCTGGCGCGGGTGCTGGCGCGGCCCTAGCCGCCGTCACCGCGCGGCCGGTGGGCGCGCCGGAGACGTCCGGCCCGCCCACCGGCCCGCCCACCGCCTATTTTCGTTTCCAACCGCGGTCGGAGCCGCGCGGCGCGGGCACAGCGCTGCGGCGGTCGAGATAGTCGAGGATCGCACTCATGGCGATACGCCGACAGCGGCGAATCTGGACGGACGCCAGTTCTCCGCGGGTGATGAGTTCGTAGACGGTGCGGCGGGAGACATTGAGCTCGCGGGCGGTGTCATCGACCGTGAGCAGCCACTGCGACCCCTTGTCCTCGCTGTACACGTAGACCGGGGCATTCCTGCCAGGACCGAAGAAGTGGTAGCTGCGGCCGTCGACGCGCACGACCCCGAAATAGGGCTTCTCGGCTTTGGCGCCGTGGCTTCCCTCGGGGTGACCCTGAATGCTATCGTTCAAGGCGAACGCTCCTGTTCTGCAGATTTTCTCGGCTGAATTCTCTGACGTAACGGATCGTTCCGCGCCCCGACTGCGACTGGTGTTGGCGCACCGGAAAACATGTCGGGGCACTTTTCTGTGTGACTGCGATCCTACTAAGCAACTTAGATATCGTTCGCGCGATACCAGGATTCCCTCAAAATCGCCCCTACTAGCGGCAGATCTACCTCGCCTGCGATGGGGAGGGCCATCCGCGGGCCGAGTAGCCGACCGCCTCGCGATGTCGGAGGATCCGTCGGCCCCACACAGCATCTCCCGGCCCGGTGTCCAGCAAACTATCGCACCCGTCCGCCGCGTTGCAATGACATCTCGGTCCGAGAGCGGCGATATCAGGAAATCCGCGCAATCCGCACGTCGGCGCACGAGCCAGTTGTTGAAACCACAACCACCGCCCCGAAACTGAGAAAGATCTCAGACCTCAGAAAAAGGACGAACGGCACGTCTCACGCCACTCGCGGAAGATATGGCCAGGTTTCGGAAAACCGAAATAAACGCGCCAGGGCGGGCAACAACCCGACGCCGTGCGCCCGCGCCGACTCACGGACGCCGCGGATCGCGCAGCCGATCGACGGTCTCGCGCGCCCGCCGCTCATCCATTCCCGCCGCGTCGCGCAGCACCCGCACCGCCTCGATCTCTCGGCCCAGCGCGAGCAGTTCCCGCACACGTGCGACGGTCCGCGCTGGGACCGGCACGTCGGCCTCGGCCGCGTCGCCCCCGTCGGCCGCACGGACCAGTGTGTAACCCCCCACCGGCGCACCCGGCTCCGGAACAGCGGGGCGCGGCACCCCAGGCGGGACCTCCCCGTCCCCCGGCACGAACCGCCCCATCACCCAGACCCCGAGGCCGAGGACACCCACCGCCGCGAGCAACGCCACGAGCATCAGCGCAAGGCTCATGACCTGGGCTTACCCAGGACACGACCGTGCTCACCCCACGTTTGCCGGGCGAGCTGCGCAGGGCCCGCCATGTCGTGAGTCAGGTGTGGACATCACGCTTTGCGACTGCTTCGGTGGGCGCTCAAGGTGCGCTCCCGATCACGATCTTGCCGGTTTCGCGCGTGCCGGAAAGGACCATCCGTACCCGGTAGCGGGGCCCGCATCGCGATGGCCCCCGGCGCCCGCGTTGCTGCCTGGCGCGGAGACCATGGACGACCTGTTTCCGGTCCCCAGCGAGGACGGCTAGTCAGTCAGTTGGTCAGGCACTCACGCAAGAGGCCCCTTCCGGTGACCGGAAGGGGCCTTTGATCTGGAGCCGCCTGTCGGAATCGAACCGACGACCTATTCATTACGAGTGAATCGCTCTACCGACTGAGCTAAGGCGGCCGAACCTCCGCATCACGCGCGAGGCAGGGACTAGTCTAGCGTGCTCTGAGACCTGCCTTGCACACGATTGCCCTCCCTCCGACAGGGTCGTGCCCCCGGGCCCGCGCCGAGCCCGGATCGTCACTCCGTACAGACCGTGCCGCCGTCCGGCGGGGTCTCCTCCAACAGGTAGGCGTCCACGGCGTCGTCGACGCACGGGCTGCCCTTCCGGTAACCGGTGTGGCCATCGCCCTCGCGGGTGAGCAGCACCCCCGACTCCAGCCCCTCAGCCAGGCGCTCCGCCCACTCGTAGGGGGTCGCGGAGTCACGGGTCGTACCGATGACGAGGATCGGCGCGGCCCCGGGCGCGTCCATCGGCTCGGGCTCGGCCACCGCTTCCTGCGGCCAGTAGGCGCACGTCAAAGCGCCCCAGGTCAGCGTCGGCCCGAATATCGGGGCCTCCTCCGCCGCCTGGTCCACCGCCTGCTCGTAGGCATCGATGTCGCGCGGGCCGGGGTGGTCGGAGCAGTTCACCGCCACCAGCGCGGCGGCGGAGTTCTCGTAGGACTCCTCGTCGGACCGTTCGTAGAGGTCGTCGCCGAGCATCAGCAGACCGGTGCCGTCGCCCTCGAACGCGTCGGCCAGCGCGGAGCGCACCCGCGGCCAGAAGCTCTCGCTGTACAGGGCGGCCATCACCCCCAGCTCGACGCGGGTCCGGTTCACCTCGCGGCCGTCCCCGGACGTGTTGCGCAGCGGCTTCTCCCCGGCCCTCTCCATCAGGCCGACGAGCTTGTCGACGCCGTCGTCCACGGTCGCGTCCTCGTCGCCCAGCGGGCACTCCGTTGTGTCGAGGCAGTCCGCGACGAACGCGCGCAGCGCCGTCTCGAACCCCTGCGCCTGCTGGACGCTCAGCTCCAGCTGGTCCATATCGGGGTCGATCGCTCCGTCGAGCACCAGCGCGCGCACCCGCTCAGGGAACAGGTCGGCGTACCGCGTACCGATGTAGGTGCCGTAGGACTTCCCCAGGTAGGTGAGGCCCTCGTCGCCGAGGACAGCGCGCAGCACGTCCATGTCCCGCGCCACGTCGGCGGTCCCGACGTGCAGCATCAGGTCGCCGGACCGCTCCCGGCAGCCCTCGACGAACGCGCGGTTCGCCTCTTCCATGTCCGCCAGCCCCGCGGCGGACACGTCGGCCGGATCGGATCCGCCGCCCCCGCCGCCGTAGTCCATGGCGACGAACTCGTCCAGCTCGTCGGAGTCCAAGCACGTCAACGGGGCGCTGCGGCCGACCCCCCGCGGATCGAATCCGACGACATCGAAGCGCTCCCGGACCGGTCGGCTGACCACACCGCTCGCCGCATCCACGTAGTCGTACCCGGACCCGCCCGGCCCGCCGGGGTTGATGACCAGTGACCCCAGGACGTCGGAGCCAGATGCGGGCAGCCGCTTGACCGCGATCTCCAGACGTTCGCCGGCGGGGTCGTCGTAGTCGAGCGGGACCTCGTAGCTTCCGCACTCGAAGTCCTCGCCGCACCCCTCCCACTCGATGTCCTGCTGGTAGAAGTCGGCCAGGGGTTCGCTGTCCCCGCCGCTGTCCTCGCCGCCCACCGACGTGGCGGCGGTGCACCCCGTCGCCACCAGGACCAACGCGAGGGCGCCGCCGACCCAACCGGTTTTGATCACTGGGCTCCGTTCTCGTCCCTGGCACGTTCACGCTCGGCGTCGTCATACGCCCGCCGCGGCCCGCAGACCGAGGCGCGGTCGCAGGCGCAGCGCCGTCCTCCGTCGTTGAGCCGGACCACGACCCTATCCGCAGGCGGGTCGTGCCCGACCACGACACCGTCGCCCTCCGGCGTGCTCACCTCGGCGCCCGCCCGCGGGGCGTCGGCCCGGAACTCGGCGTACAGGGGATGTTCGAACTTCAGGCAGCACATCAGCCGGCCGCACGCACCGGAGATGCGCATAGGGTTCACCGGCAGGTCCTGATCCTTGGCCATGCGGAGCGACACCGGTTCGAATCCGGTGAGGAAGGTGGCACAGCACAGGTCGCGGCCACATGAGCCGATGCCGCCCTGCAGCCGCGCCTCGTCGCGCGCACCGACCTGGCGCAGCTCGACGCGGGCGTCCAGTCTGCGGGAGAGCTCACGCGGGACGCCGCGGAAGTCGACCCGGCGCGTGGCCGTGAAATAGACGAGGAAGGTGTGGTCGGCGTAGTCGATACCGACGACCTTGAGAGGCAGCCGCCGCTCCCGCAGGAGCCGCTTGACCACCGCCCGCGCCTCGGCCCGGCGGCGTCGGTTGCGCTCGTCGCGCGCGATGTCGGCCTCCGTCGCGATGCCCGCGCAGACGGGCAGGCCCTCGACGTCCTCGCTCACCCACTGCGGCGCCCAGACACACTCGGCCACCTCGGGGCCGGCGTCTGTGGGCACCAGGACCCTGTCGCCCACCGTCGGGCGGGCATCGCCCGGATCGAGGTAGTAGAGCCGCCCGTACCGCTCGAAGCTGACCGCCATCATCATGCCCACGCGCTCACCCTATGATCCCGGTCACAGCAGCGGGGCGCGTTCCGATGTCACGGTCGTGTTCCCGTGCTCACACCAGGTGCGGCGAACCGGGCCGCGGTGGTTTTCGCTCACCCCATGTACAGCGCGGCCGTCATCGCCTCCATGGCGATCTGCGGGTGCACGTTGGTGCCGATGCGCTCGCGGCACTCCATGATGGCGTCGATCCGCCGCAGCGTGGACTCGGGCGAGGACGCCCGGGCGACCCGCATCAGGTCGGCCTGCTGGCTGGCGGTCGACAACTCCACCCGCGCGCCCAACTGGATGGCCAGAACGTCGCGGTAGAAGGCGACTAGGTCCATCAGCGCGACGTCGTAGGTGTCGCGCTTGATCCTGGTGGCGCGCCGCTTCTGCCGCTCCTCCAGGTCCTTGAGGGCGCCCGCCGCCCCCCGGACGGCCTTGGCGACGCCCTTGCCGGTCGCGCCCTCGCCATAGGCCGCTTTGAGGTCGGACTTCTCCGCCTCGTCCAAGGCGCTGGTGGTTTCCTTCGCCTCGGCCTCGGCCAGCTCGTACAGCCGTGCGGCGGCCGACACGCAGGCGCCCAGCCCGTCCAGGCGCGCCGGGATCGCCAGCACCTCGGAGCGGCGCCGGCGCGCCTCCTCGTCGGTGGCCAGGCGCCGCGCCCGCTCGATCTGCCCCGCGGAGGCCCGCGCCGCCTCGGCCGCCGCGGCGGCGTCCACACCGTCGCGGTTGACCAGCGCGTCGAGGACCGCCTCGGTCGTGGGCGTGCGCAGGCTCACCAGGCGGCAGCGGGAGCGGATGGTGACGAGCATGTCCTCTGCGGTGGGCGTGCACAGCAGCCACACCGTGCGCGGGGAGGGCTCCTCCACGGCCTTGAGGAGGGCGTTGGATGCCGCCTCGGTGGCGCGGTCGGCGTCCTCGAACAGCACGATGCGGAAGCGGCCCCAGGAGGCGCTCGACGCCGCCCGCAGCACCAGCTCGCGGGTCTGGGCGACACCGAAGCTCAGCCCGCTGGGCCGGACGTAGAGGACGTCGGCGTGCGTGCCGGTGAGGACCTGGTGGCAGGTGGCGCAGTGCCCGCAGCCGCCGTCGCGGCACTGCAACGCGGCGGCGAACGCGCGGGCGGCGTCGGCGCGGCCGGCCCCGGGCGGACCAGTGAACAGCCAGGCGTGCGTCATCCCGCCGCCCGCACCACCGGCCAGCTGCTCGTCCGCCGCGCGCACGGCCGACCGCAGCTGCTCGACCACCGTGTCCTGGCCCACCAGGTCATCGAAGACACTCATCGCCCCTCAGCATAGGCGCCGCCACCCACGTAAACGCGACTTCGACGACGGAGCCCCGAGGGGCGCTCCCCGCCGCTGGCGGGAACGCCCCCCGGGGCTCCGGGGCTGGTGCGGGGGCGGGATCGGCGCACGCGCCCGTGGCCGTCGCCCCGCCCCCATCACGTGGTCACTCCTTGATGATCGGCATCATCCCCGTGATCGCCTCGGCGTCCTGGGGGACCGGGTCGGGCAGGATCGGCCGGACCCGGCGCTGGATCTCCCGGGTGATCTCCTCCTGCGCTCCGCGGGCGTCGACGACCAGGTAGCGTTCGGGTTCGCCCTCGGCCAGCTGACGGAAACCGGCCCGGACCCGATCGTGGAACTCCTCGGACTCCGACTCGATGCGGTCGGTGGCCCCGCCGAGCCGCGCCAGGCCGGCCGCGGGCGGGACGTCGAGCAGCACGGTGAGGTCGGGCACGAGCGCGTCGGTGGCCCACTCGTTGATCCGGCGGATCTCCTCCACCGACAGCTCCCGTCCGGCGCCCTGGTAGGCGAGCGTGGAGTCCATGTAGCGGTCGCTGATGACGATCGCCCCGCGGCGCAGGGCCGGGAGGATCACCTGGGCGACGTGGTCGGCGCGGTCGGCCGCGTACAGCAGCGCTTCGGCCCGCGGGGACATGCCCGTCTGCTCCTTGTCGAGGAGGAGTGCGCGCAGCCGCATGCCGAGCTTGGTGGAACCCGGTTCGCGGGTCGTCACGACCTCGAAACCCTCGTCGCGCAGCCAGACCGCCAGCTGGCCCGCCTGCGTGGACTTTCCGGCGCCCTCACCGCCCTCCAGGACGATGAAGGTGCCCGGGAGCGTCTCATCCTCCTTCTCCGGGCCGACCGGGACACCGCGCAGGACCGCGATCAGCTCGGTGAGCAGCGGGACCTCGGAGCCCTCGTCCACCTGCCGGTAGGAGAGCACGGCCAGCAGGAGCGCCGTCAGCCCGGCGAGCACGAGCACCACGCCGGTACCCAGGACGTCGTAGCCGAGATCGCGGACGTCGAGCCGGTGATCGCCGATAAGCCCGGCGACCAGCGGTGCGACGGTGAGCGCGACCAGCAGCAGCACCCGGGCGGCGGTGTGCAGGAACGCGAGGGTGCGCTCGCGGAGCTCGCCCTCGATCTCCTGGGCCAGCAGGCCCATGCCGATGATCCAGGCGATCCCGACGCCCACACCCGCGATCGACGTGAGGACGGCCGCCAGCACCATGTTCGGGATCAGGCCGGTCAACAGCAGCGCGGCACCGGAGACGGCGACGCTGAGGCCGAAGAGGCGACGGCGGCTGAAGGAGCGCAGCACGCGCGGGCCGACGAAGACGCCCAGCGCCATCCCGGCGGAGACGGCGGCGAACAGCACACCGAACCCGGCGTTCCCCCCGCCCAGGCGGTCCACGAAGACGCGGCCGACGCCGATGACGACGACGCTGGTCGCGAACGCGCCGAGCATGCCCAGGAGCAGGCCGCGCACCAGGGGGGTGATCCCGGCGAAGCGCACGCCGTCCCAGAACGTGCGAAGCATGTTCTCCGGGACGCGGCCGGGCGCCACCGCAGTACGCGCGGACGCCGCGCCCTGCCGCGGCGGCTGCCCCGGCTGCCCGCTCACCGAGCTCGGCGGACCGTGCGACGGCGGCGTCCGCGGAGCCGACGCCTCCTGCTTCCGCTGCCCCCGATCGGCCCCTTCCGCCTGCGGGGGCGCTTCGGAGGTCGGAATCCGCTCCGTGGTCTCCTCCCCCGCGCCGAGGTGGGCAACGCGCTCGGTGGTCTCCTCCCCCGCGTCCAGGTGCGGGATCTCCTCGGTCGTCTCCTCCCCGGCGCCCAGGTGGTTGATCTGCTCAGTGCGCTCGTCATCCGATGAGCCCAGCGGGGCGATCTGTTCGGTCTTCTCGTCGTCCCCCGGCGCCGGGAGGTCGGCGGTGGGAGGGGTGGTGGGCGCCTGCGGTGTCGTCGGCGGCTCGGTGCCCCCCGTCGGGAGGGGACCGCCCGACCCGGCCGGCTGGCCCGCCACACCCGGCTTGGGCCCCGGCAGTCCCCAGTCGACAGCAGCGGCGGCGAGGAAGGCGACACCGTTGGCGTACAGCGCGAGGTCGGCCGCGGGGGTGTCCAGCGGTGGGAACAGTCCG
This sequence comes from Nocardiopsis rhodophaea, assembly GCF_039530945.1. Lineage (NCBI taxonomy): Bacteria > Bacillati > Actinomycetota > Actinomycetes > Streptosporangiales > Nocardiopsidaceae > Nocardiopsis > Nocardiopsis rhodophaea. Next base: position 166,043 of record NZ_BAAAPC010000014.1, on the reverse strand, counting down.
GCGAGCAGAGCGCTGACGGACGCCAGGAGCGCGAAGACCGCCGCTGCCACCGGCGCGGCCCCGTAGCCCGTGACCAGGCCGATGCGGTCAACCTGCCGCAGTTTGGCCTGGGGAACCAGGTCGGGAACGATCGCGTCCTTGGCCGGTGACCAGAACAGCGTGGCGATGGCGGTCAGGAAGGCGGCGACCAGCAGCCAGTCGATTCGTCCCACCAGCGGGACGGAGATGTAGAGGAGGGCCCGCAGCGCGTCGCCGGCCACCATGGTCAGTCGGCGGTCGACCCGGTCGACCAGCAGCCCGGCGAACGGGCTGAACAGGATCGGCGGCGCGAGCTTGAGCACCGCCGCGCCGCTGACCGCGGCGTACTGCGCGAACGAACCGCTGTCGCGGGTGAGGATCGCCGCCAGGGACATCAGGGCCAGCAGGCCGAGCCAATCGCCGAGGCTGGACAGCGAAAGCGAGACCCACAGCCGGCGGAACGGCGTGATCAAGAGGACATCGCGCGCCTCGTCCGGCGCTCCTGGGGGTGCAGATCTGCTCATAACGATTAAGAGTAGCGACGCTTCCGGTCGGGAACGGGTGATCGGGCGGTGGTCGCACCGGCACAGGGAGGCGAGGCGGCGCGTGTGAGCCGCCCCATCGAGGATGTGCCGCGCGACCTGGGTCACGGATGCTTCGCGGCACCCGATCCGGGATACGGCTCGGCTGGTGCCACACGCACGGTGCCGCGAACATCCGGATCGGCTGTCCGCGGCACTGTACTGCCGGGCGGGCTCGGGCGGCTACCCCGCGGGGCGGCCGGTCACCCGCCTCTTCTTCTCCATCTTCGACCACGTCCGGTTCCCTCGGCAGCTGATCGAGGAATCGGCGCGACGGAATTCGGCCCGTCGCGTTGCCGCAAAGGCGCGGGAAAACGCCCTCCCCTACTCCGAGCTGTTCGTCGTGGCCGACCCGTTCTTCGAGGCCGTGCTCTTCTTCGTGGCGGTCTTCGTGGCGGCCGCGGACTTCTTGGTGGTCGACTTCACCGTCGACTTGGTGGTCGACGACTTCTTCGCCGTGCTCTTCTTGGCGGTGCTCTTCTTCGCCGGAGCCTTGGCGCGGCGGTCGGCGAGCAGCTCGGCGGCGCGCTCGTCGGTGATCGACTCGACCTCGTCGCCCTTGCGCAGGGACGCGTTGGTCTCGCCGTCGGTCACGTAGGGCCCGAAGCGGCCGTCCTTGACCACCATCGGCTTCCCGGTGGCCGGGTCCTCGCCGAGCTCCCGCAGCGGCGGGGCGGCGGCAGCGCGGCGGCCCCGCTGCTTCGGCTTGGCGAAGAGCTCCTTGGCCTGATCGATGGTGACCGTGAAGATCTGTTCCTCGGTCTCCAGGGAACGGCTGTCGGTGCCCTTCTTCAGGTACGGGCCGAACCGGCCGTTCTGCGCGGTGACCTGCTCACCGTCGATCTCTCCGACCACGCGCGGCAGCGACAGCAGCCGCAGCGCGTCCTCCAGGGTGACGGTCTCCAATGACATCGACTTGAACAGCGATGACGTGCGCGGCTTGGGGGCCGAGGCCTTGGACTTCGCCTTGCTCTTGGGCTTGGCCTCGCCCTCGGCGGCGGGCTCCGGCTCCTCCAGGACCTCGGTCACATACGGACCGAACCGCCCGCTCTTGGCGACGATCATGCGCCCGGTCTCCGGGTCGGTCCCGAGCTCGCGGTCGCCGCTGGGCTGGGCGAACAGCTCCTCGGCCTTCTCCTTGGTGAGCTCGTCCGGCGCCATGTCCTCGGGGACGTTGACGCGCCGCCCGTCCCACTCCATGTAGGGGCCGTAGCGGCCGACGCGCATCACGATGTCGCTGTCGGGCAGCGGGAAGGAGCTGACCTCCTTGGGGTCGATCTCCCCGAGCTGGTCGCCGACCAGCTCCTTCAGCCCGGTCTCTTCCTCCTCGCCGAAGTAGAACCGGCGCAGCCAGGGCACGCGCTCGGCCTCGCCGCGGGCGATGGCGTCGAGCGCGTCCTCCATGCGGGCGGTGAACTCGTAGTCGACGAGGTTGCCGAAGTGCCGCTCCAGCAGCTGCACCACCGCGAACGCGAGGAAAGACGGCACCAGGGCCGACCCCTTCTTGAACACGTATCCGCGGTCGAGGATGGTGCCGATGGTCGGGGTGTAGGTGGAGGGGCGGCCGATCTCCCGCTCCTCCAGCTCCTTGATCAGCGTGGCCTCGGTGTAGCGCGCCGGCGGGCGGGTGCTGTGGCCCTCGGCGTCGATGCTGAGGGCCTTGAGCGGGTCGCCCTCGTCGACCGGCGGGAGGCGCCGCTCGCGGTCGTCCAGCTCGGCTTCGGGATCGTCGGCGCCCTCGACGTAGGCCTTGAGGAAGCCGTGGAAGGTGATGATCTTGCCGGTGGCGCTGAACTCGGCGTGCTCTCCCGAGGTGGAGGTGCCGTGGATCTTCACGGTCACCGACTCGCCGACGGCGTCCTTCATCTGGGAGGCGACGGTGCGCTTCCAGATGAGCTCGTAGAGCCGGAACTCCGCGCCGGTCAGACCGGTCTCGGCGGGGGTCCGGAAGCTGTCGCCCGCGGGGCGGATGGCCTCGTGCGCCTCCTGCGCGTTCTTCACCTTGCCCGCGTACAGGCGCGGCTTGGGCGGCAGGTAGTCGGCGCCGTACAACCGGGTGACCTGGTCGCGGGCGGCAGCGATAGCGCTGTCCGACAGCGTGGTGCTGTCGGTACGCATGTAGGTGATGAACCCGTTCTCGTACAGGCGCTGGGCCACCTGCATCGTCTGCTTCGAGGAGAAGCCGAGCTTGCGCGAGGCCTCCTGCTGCATGGTGGTGGTGCGGAACGGGGCGTACGGCGAGCGCTTGTAGGGCTTGCGCTCCACGGAACCGACCGAGAAGTCGGCGCTGACCAGGCGCTCGGCCAGACCGCGGGCGGCCTCCTCGTCGAGGTGGAGGATGCCCTGGGTCGAGCGCAGCTCACCCCGCGACGTGAAATCGCGGCCCTGGGCCACGCGGGCACCGTCGACCGATACGAGATTGGCGGTGAACGTCGAGGGGTCGACACCCCCGGCGGCGTCCACAGCGTCAAAGACCGACTTCAGCCCCCAGTACTCGGCCGAGGTGAAGGCGATGCGCTCACGCTCGCGCTCGACGACCAGACGGGTGGCCACCGACTGCACGCGGCCCGCCGACAGCTTCGGCATGACCTTCTTCCACAGCACCGGCGATACCTCGTAGCCGTAGAGGCGGTCGAGGATGCGGCGGGTCTCCTGCGCGTCGACGAGGCGCAGGTTGAGGTCGCGGGTGTTCTCGGCGGCGTTGCGGATGGCGTCGCGGGTGATCTCGTTGAACACCATGCGCTTGACAGGGATCTTCGGCTTGAGCTCTTCGAGCAGGTGCCAGGCGATGGCCTCGCCCTCGCGGTCCTCATCTGTGGCGAGGAGGAGCTCGTCGGCCTCGGCCACCAGCTCCTTGAGCCGCTTGACGTGGGACTTCTTCTCAGCGTGCACGACGTAGAGCGGCTCGAACTCGTGGTCGACGTTCACCCCGAGCTTGGCCCACGGCTCACCCTTGTAGCGGGCCGGGATCTCGGCCGCTTTGGTCGGCAGGTCGCGGATGTGGCCGATGCTGGACTCGACGACGTACCCCGGGCCCAGATAACCGGCGATGGTCTTGGCCTTGGCCGGCGACTCGACGATGACGAGCCGGTTGCCGCCGCCTTGGCGTCCAGTGTCCTTCGAGCCGTTCTTACCGGCGCTGCCCTTCGTGGGTGGCACGCTTTTCCCCTACATCTAGCCTTGCGCTGTCATATGCGATCGCTGTTCGAATCCGGACCGCGAGCCATCGGTTCCCAGCCACCGACGGTAACCGACGGCTGCAAGGATCGCTTCCCGAGGCGACGTGACCGTGCGGTTCCGTGTCGACACGGATCGTTCCCCAGAAATCGGCGTCCCGGTCATCCACGGGTACGAACGCTATGGCACGAACCCGGCCGGGAGCCGCAGAATAAGCGCAATGGTCGAGTACGAATACCGCGAACTCCGGTTCCCGCGAGGTACATCACGCGGCACGGCCCGGCTGGCCCTTGCCGAGTTCGCCGAATACGGACGGTGGGAGCTAGCCCGGGTGCGCCTGTATTCCGACGGCAGCAGGCGTGTCACCTTACGCCGCAGGATCATCCGACAGGTCCGCACAGTGTGATTCCCATCACATACGACGCGACGGGCGCGGCCCGAGGGCGTGCGCCACCCCCGAATCGCCGTGCTGTCACGTGTCGGACCACGTGCGGGACACCCGTCTCTCAGCGCTGCCACCTATTCGGCCCCGCGCGACTCTCGTCGGCGGTCGCGGGACCATCGCCACCAGCCGTGCGGCCGTCGTCGGTATTGTCTCCATCCTCGTTCACAGCAAGCGGCGAGTCCCCCCGGATATTCCAGGACGACTCGCCGCTTCGACGTTGCGGTCGTCACGCCCGCCTCCCCGCTTTGTCCACCGCATCAGGTACGGAACAGGGAGGCGGCCGCCTCGACTCGGCGGCCGTCGCGCCCGGTTCTCCTGCTTGTCCACCGCATCGTTCACGGAACAGCAGAACGGCCGCTCCGACTCGCGGTCGCCACTTCCGGCCCCCTGCCTGTCCACCGCATCGTTCACGGGACAGAAGGACGGATGATGACTACCGCACGCCGGTCTTGCCTCCTCGAACGCGCCGAAGCGCGCCGGGAGAGTCGCTTACAACCCCAGGTCCAGGCCGAAGGCGCTGACCAAATCGCTAAGCGGGCCGGCCGGCTGGGGCGGGACCGGTGGCGCACCGGTGCCCTGACCCGACCCGATGCCGCCCGTTTGAGCGGCGCCCTCGGCCGGAGTGGCCTCCTTGACCTGGGTGGTCTCCGTGGTCGGCGTGGTCTCGTCGACCGACGTGGCCTCAGACGTGGGCTCGTCGGTGGCCGCGAGACCGGGCGCCTGGTCGCCAAGGACCTGGCTGTCGCTCCGCACAGCACCGTCGCCGGAGGTGACGGGGTCGCTTCCGGCGAAGGAGACGCCCGTCCCCATCGCCGCGAATACCGCGGCGAGGAGCATGGTCTTGGCGGATGTACTAATCCACCTACGCATTTGGGTTGTCCTTTCGAAACCGATGAACGTTGATTCGATGGGATGTTCAGTTGGAACCCGTCGACCTCGGAGTCCGTTGGCCCCTGGCTTGGAGCACGGCCGCCGTGGCCTGGTGTGTGGCCCGGGGTCCGCGTACCTGGCGGGTACGGTTCGCCCGAACGAGGGGCGCGCGACGCCTTCGCGGTGTTCACGAACCTGCGTGTGTGCGCCCAGTCGGCTCCGCTCTGGCTGAGCGGAGGCTGACGTGAACCCCGCGATCGTGGCCGCGGCCGCGGGACTCGCGTCAATCTCCCAGTCATCCGAGATCGGTAAGCCGCCCAGCTTGCGGGCCTAACCCGGGGGGCGCGCACCGCCGAATCGGGTCGGGCTCGCGTCAGGGACCAGCGGGGCAACGGGAGTCAGCATCAGCACTCCTCAACATCAAGTGGACGCACGTCCTCAAGGGTCACGGAACGCCATACGGGACACCCGCAAGCGGCGACTTCAGTCGCGGCGGCATCAGTCCCGGCCGTGGCCAGGGCAATCGGCACGGGCCCACGGTGGCGTGATCGCTGCGGTGCGGAGCAGGCGGCGGAGAAAAGAACTGGGACGCGGGCGCGGACGCCGGCGGGTGCGGGCACGATGAACGGCCGCAGGCCGGGTCCGGCGGGTCCGGACCGCCTGTCGTGAGGAGCTGCTAGTCGGGGGAGAAGGACGGGTCGTCGGCGATATCGCGCGCGACCAGCGTCGGATCGCCCGGCAGCGCGACGCGCTGGGTGGGAACACGCAGCACGTCGGCGCGGTTCATCAGGAAGCCGGGCGTTGCCGGGGTGGGCGTCCACGACGAGGAGGACGCCGATCCGGCGGAGGTTGAGGTGGAGTCGGAGACACCGCCATGCCAGACGTGGCCGTCGTGCTCGGCGTCCTTGGCGTCACTCTCGTGCGCGCCGGTTGTCTCCGGCGCCTGGGCGGCGAACGTCGCGACGTGCTCCGCCGCGTCCGCCGTCGAGTGCCGGGAGAGCAGCGGGTGCGCGGCGACCTCGTCGACGCGTTCCCGCGTGGGACCACGCTCGACTGTGGAGCGCGGATCCTTGTAGTCTGCGGAGTCGGGGGCGATGCCGAACGGGCGAGGCGGGGGCGCATCACCGCCGGACAGCAGCGGCAGGTCGCCGGTGCGCGGAGCGCCGCTGATGGTCTGGCCGAGCTGGCTCGTCAGGTTCTCGGTGGTCTCGGCCAACCCCTTCTTCCCGACCAGCCCCTTTTCTCCCACAAGGCCGTTCTCACCCACGAGGCCGTTCTCACCGGTCAAACTTTCCGACACGGTCGTGGTCAGCGACGACGAGGAGCGGCGGAGCGACTTGTCGGCGTACCCCGTGAGCTCCTGGCCGGTGCGGACCGTTCCGGTGAGGACACCGCCGGTCTCGCGGGCCGCGCCCTTGACCACCGTGCGGGCGGTGGTGCCGGCGGTCTCCGTCGTCGCGTTGACCGGCTCGGTCAGAGCAGCGGTGGTCGACTTGAGTGAAAGGTCGACCGGGAGCACGTCGCCTGCCGCGGCAGCGGAGGTGGTGGTGCTCGCGGCTCCGCTCCGGACACTGTCCCCGGCGGAATCGGTGGATTCGGTGATGTCGGCGGCGAGGTGCCCCAGCTCCGGGAGCTCCCCCGTGTAGGCCTCGTCGGCGTGGGCGGCGGCGCTGCCGAGCAGCAGCCAACCGGTGACGGCGAGACCGGCGATGGCGCCCAGGCGGACCAGCGCCTGCCACAGTTGCGGGCAGGCCGACGAGACGGGGATTCCCCGCCGCTTCCGGCCCGCGAGCACCATGCATGCTCCTTCGTACGACGACATCTGTCGGGCGTGGCGTCGTAACCTGCCCGCCCGGTGTATCCAATCGCCGATTGGAACTGAGAGTAACCGTAACATCACGTTGGGCGATGACCCCAGAGTGGAGCGAGAGACACGCCGGATTTTTTCACCGGCGTGCCCGTGTGTCCGACTACGCCCGCTGTGCGACCGGACGGGGTGGTCGGTCACGATCGTCAGGCAGGCAGGCGCAGCGGCCCACGTTGTCAGCAGGGGACCAGCGGTCGGCGGTCCGGCACCGGCTCAGGACCGCCTCAGCCTCAACTCGCCTCGATGAACCGATCGAGCACCCGCACGCCAAAGCGCAGCCCGTCCACCGGCACCCGCTCGTCGACACCGTGGAACATCCCAGCGAAGTTGAGCTCCGGCGGAAGCTTCAGCGGGGCGAATCCGTAGTTGCGGATACCGAGGCGCTGGAAGCTCTTCGCGTCGGTTCCACCGGACAGGCAGTAGGGGACTGCCTTGGCCCCGGGGTCCTCGGCCAGCAGCGAGTCGGCCATCGCATTCACCAGCCCGCCCTCGAACTCGGTCTCGACAGCGGGGAGGTGGTGGATGAACTCGCGGTCGACCTTCGGCCCGAGGAGCCGGTCGATCTCGGCGAAGTACTCCTCCTCCATCCCCGGGAGGAAGCGGCCGTCCACCTCCGCGGTGGCGGTGCCGGGGATGACGTTCGCCTTGTACCCGCCGTTGAGAACCGTCGGGTTGAGCGTGTGCCGGAGCGTGGCGCCGATCATGCTGGCGATGGGACCGAGGCGGGCGACGGTGGCCTCGATGTTGTTCTCGTCGAACTCGATCCCGAAGGCCTCGCACAGTTCCTCAAGGAACCTGCGGACGGTCTTCGTCATCCGAATCGGAAACTCGTGCCGCCCCAGCCGCGCGACCGCGTCGGCCAGCTCGGTGATGGCGTTGTCGTCATTGACCATCGACCCGTGCCCGGCGGTACCGCGCGCGGTCAGCCGCATCCACGCGATCCCCTTCTCCGCCGTCTCGATCAGGTAGAGGCGCCGATCAGCGTCAACCGTGAAACTGAAGCCGCCCACCTCACTGATGGCGTCACTGCAGTCAGCGAACAGCTGGGGATGCTCATCCACCAACCACTGCGCACCCCACGATCCTCCGGCCTCCTCATCGGCCAGGAACGCGAGCACGATGTCGCGGGGCGGTACCCGCCCCTCGCGCATGCGCTGCCGCAGCACGGCCAGCACCATCGCGTCCATGTCCTTCATGTCGACCGCACCACGGCCCCAGACACACCCGTCGGCGATCTCCCCGGAGAAGGGGTGATGCGTCCAGTCGTGGGCATCGGCCGGAACCACGTCCAGATGCCCGTGGATCAACAGCGGCGGCCGACTCGAATCGGCCCCCGTGATCCGCGCCACGACGCTGCTCCGCCCCGGATGCTTCTCATAGATCGTGGACTCGACCCCGACCTCATCCAACTTCTCGGCGACATACTCCGCCGCCACCCGCTCCCCGGGGCCGGAGTGATCCCCGTAGTTAGAGGTATCGATGGCGATGAGCTCCCGGCACAGGTCCACAACCTCACCCTCGGCCGGACTCATGCCCTCCGTCTCTCCCACCACGTACACCAGCTCCCTTCGGGGCTCGTCGCATCCTTCAACCGACCCTCCCATAGTCCCGCCCCCACCTCTTGCGTGTACGACGGGCCCCAGACCTTTGCTATGGTTAACCATGTCCGGCGCGGGAAGCGCCCGACGGCCCTGTCCGGGTGGCGGAATAGGTAGACGCGCTAGCTTGAGGTGCTAGTGCCCGTTAAGGGCATGGGGGTTCAAGTCCCCCCTCGGACACTCTCAGAGTCCCACGTTTTCCCAGGTGAAAGCGTTGGGACTTTGTCGTTTCCGGGGTAGGAACTGCCTTCTGATACTTGTCTGATACTTGAGCCCTGGAATCAGGTGCCCGTGCTCATCAGCGCCGAGAGCTTCGACACCGCGTCGCGCTGGATCGTGGGAAGCGCGTGAGAGTAGGTGTCGAGGGTGATCGACACGTTGGCGTGCCCGAGACGTTCGGACACGATCTTGGGGTGAGTTCCCAGCGACAGAAGCACCGTCGCGTGGGTGTGCCGAAGGTCGTGCAGCCTGATCAACTCCGGGGCTTCCGCCGCCCCGTCGGCCAGCTGCTTCCGGCACCGGATGAGGTGCTCCCGAAACGACCGGCTGAACCGCTCCGGGTGACGCCATGCGCCCTCATGGTCGCCGAACACCAGGGCGTCATCCCGCGCGAGCTGTAGGGACAGGCTCCCTCGCTCCCGACGGTGCGCCCGGAGCAGGTTCACCGTCGGCTCGTCGAGGTCGATCACGCGCGGCCGGTTGGTCTTGGTCGGCCCTTCGGTGATCTCGGCGCCCTTGCCCTTCACTCGCACGATGCCGACCGAACGTCGAACGGCCATCGTCCCCGTGTCGAGGTCGATGTCACGCCAGCGGAGGGCGAGCAACTCGCCCCGGCGAATTCCGGTCATGGCGAGAACGAACCAAGCGACGTACAGCGCGCTGTTCACCTTCGCCCAGTCGAGGAACGCCCGAAGCTGGTCGCGGGTCCACGGGTGCATCTCCGGGGCCTTCGCCTCCTTGGCCGTGGGCGGCTTCGCCTTGTCGGCGGGGTTGCGCGTGAGCGACCCGGCGTCAACGGCCGCGCTGAGCGCGGAACGCAGGATCGTGTGAATGTAGCGGACCGTGCGCGCCGACAAGCCCTTGCCCGCCTGGTGGTCGCGTCGCCCGTCGGTTTCGAGCTTCCGGTAGAGAGCCGTGATCTTGGCCGGGGTGAGCGACGCCAGCGGAACGCCGCCGAGATGCGGCTTGATGTGCAACCGGATGTTCTTCCGGTAGCTCGCCAGCGTCGACGCCCCAAGCCGGAGGCCGTCGACCCACTCGTCGAGGTACTCGCCGAGTGTCTGCTTCGACGGATCGACGTACTCGCCCCGGTCGAGCTTCGACAGCGCGTCGCGTAGCGCCTTCTGAGCCGCCGTCTTCGACGTCCACGGCTGGTTGTCCTCGTCGCGTCGGCGAAAGACTTGCTTTGTGCTGCCGTCGTCGAGGGGGCGAACGAACTTGATCCCGTAGCGCACGTCACCGCTCGCCGTGGTGAACGTGATGACGCTTCCCTCTCCGGGGCTCCGTCTCTTCTTCTTACTGGTCACGCATCATCCTCTCGGTCGAGATAACCCTGTTCCCTGCACAACTTCGCCCACCGGTTCGCGGTCGCCCGGCTCACGCCGACGGATTCGGCCGTCGCGGTCATGGCACGGCGCGGACTGCGTCGGATCTCCCGCCGGTAGACCTCGGCGAAGTGCTGTAGCTCCTCGTCGGTCGGTCCCCGCGACCGCCCTTGCCTGCGCTCCGGCGGGGGCGGGGCCGGAGTTCGGTGGGTGAAGTCGTACATCAGTGCCCATGTGACCTCGGCGTCGAAGTCGTCGGCCGGGGGTCGGCCGCCGGGGTCGAACCCTTCGAACAGCTGCTCCATGAGCGCGCCGACGCGGATGCTCCGCAGGGTGTCGGCGGTGATCTCGGCGGGTCCGTCGTCACCGATGATCAGCCCCGTCATGATCGGCCGACCATCGCGCCCGTAGGCGACCCTGACCAGGATCGGGACGGCCAGACCGCCGCCGCTCACCCGCACCCAGTCGTAGGACTCGACGAGTTCCTCGCCGGGCGCGTATTCCATCTCGAAGCTGAACCGGTCGCTGTGGGCCACACCGGAACCGTAACCACACCCGCACCGGATGTGCAACACGGACGCGGAAGTGTCTCATGAACGCGCGGGCGAGTTGAGACGCTCGGCGGTAGCGGCGGCTGTGGCGGTTGTGGTGACATCGGTGCGTCAGCAAGTGACACACCAACGCGGAGATGTCTCATGAACTTGATTCGCGAGGTGCGGACCCACCGGCGGCTCCCCGCACCCGACGACGCCCGATCCATCCGGGAGCGCGCCGGAGTCTCCCAAGCCCGGCTCGCCGACGAGCTCGGCGTTCACCGCGTTACCGTCGCCCGCTGGGAGTCAGGGACGCGTCAGCCGCGCGGCGCCTTACGGCTCGCCTACGCCCGCCTGCTGCTCCGCCTTGAAGAGGTGAGCGCGTGAGCATCGACGAGCTGAGATCCCAGCTGTTCGCGACCGTGGCCGAAGCGGCTTCGGTACTGCGCAGCGACGAGCGCACGGTCCGTCGCGCGATCGAGGCCGGGCACATCCCGGCCGTCAAGGTCAGCAACAAGACGCTGATCCCGGTTCAAGCCCTGCTCAAGCTCGCCGGACTCGACCTCGACGACGCGGCGTGACCAGCGGTGGTGACCGGGGTCGACGCCCCGGTCACCACCCCTCCCCCGACGTCCCTCACGACGAACAGAAGTGAGATGCAGATGACGGTACAAACCGACACCCGACCCGATCCGGCGAGCGTCGACGCCGCACACGTCGAGATGCTGCGCTCCGCTCTGGCCTATGCGGCGCGCGGTTGGCCGGTGCTCCCCTGCGAACCGGGCGCAAAAGCCCCAGCGGGCGCGCTGGTGCCGCACGGACTCAAGCAAGCGACCACCGACCCGGCGTTGATCCTGGCGTGGTGGCAGCGCTGCCCGTCGGCCAACGTGGCGATCGCGACCGGCGCCCCGGCCGTCGACGTCGTCGACGTGGACAACAAGCCCGACGGCAGCGGGTTCGCCGCCTTCGCCCGACTGGTGCGCGCCGGGGTGATGGCCGGGACGCTGGCGCTGGTGCGCACCCCCTCGGGCGGCTTTCACGCCTACCGCACCGGGACCGACCAGCGGTGCGGGCGACTGGGCGACCACTTCATCGACTTCAAGGCGCGCGGCGGCTACGTGCTCGCCCCGCCGTCGAGAGTCGACGGCCGCCCCTATGAGCTCGTCGAGGAACGCCCCGACGGCGCGCCCGTCGACTGGGAACAGGTCACGCGCATCCTCGCCCCGCCGACGCCTCGACGCCCCACACCCCGGGCGCCGACCAGCGGCGGCGAACGAGGCGTTGAGCGCTTGGCCGCCTGGTTGGGCAGGCAACCGGAGGGCAACCGGAACAACGCCCTGTTCTGGGCCGCATGCAGGGCGCTGGAATCCGGAGCGGATGAGACCGACCTCGACCCGCTCGCCGACGTCGCCCAGACCATCGGACTCAGCCAACGCGCGTCGCGCGCGACCATCCGTTCCGCCGTGAAGAAAACAGGGGAACAGCGATGACCACCACCCCACCCGACACCGCCGCCTACCGGCTCGCCGACCTCGACCAGGGCGACACCCTCGCCGACGTGCTCGACGAGATGCGGGCCGCGTTCACCCGGTATGTCAGCCTGCCCAGTCCGGCCGCCGCCGACGCCCTGGTCTTGTGGTGCGCGGCCACCCACGCCCAGTCGGTCGCCGACGTCGCGCCCCGCCTGGTGATCAAGGCGCCGGAAAAGCGGTGCGGCAAGTCGCGATGCCTCGACATCGTCGAAGCACTGAGCTGCAATGCGCTGGTCGCGGTCAACGCCACCCCGGCCGCGATCTTCCGATCGATCGACTCCGACGACCCGCCCACACTGCTCTTCGACGAGGCCGACACCCTGTTCGGCACCAAGAAAGCAGCAGAGGGCAACGAGGACCTGCGCGGACTGATCAACGCCGGGCACCAGCGCAATCGCCCGGCGCTGCGCGTGGTCGGCCAGAACGCCAACCTGCGCGCCGAAGAGTTCCCCACCTTCGCCATGGCGGCACTGGCCGGGATCGGGTCCATGCCCGACACCATCGAAGACCGCGCCGTCGTGATCACCATGCGGCGACGGCTCCCCGGCGAGCACGTCGAGCGCTACCGCTACCGGCGCGACCAACTCCCGTTGTACGCGCTGCGCGACCGCGCCCACGACGTGATCCGCTCCCACCTCGACGAGCTCGCCGACGCCGAACCGGACATGCCCGTCGAAGACCGCGCGGCCGACACCTGGGAACCGCTCGTCGCGATGGCCGACGCTGCCGGGTGTGACTGGCCGCAACGCGCCCGGGACGCGGCCACAGCGTTCACCGGCGCCCACGAGGGTGAGGCGCCGTCGCCCAAGGCGCGGATGCTGGCCGACTGCCGCGCGGTCTTCGCCGCCCACGGGCACCCCGACGCGCTCCGCTCGGAATTGCTCGTCGAGGCGCTCAAGGAAGACCCGGAAGCACCCTGGCGTGAGTGGGGCCGAAACGGCCTGACCACGCGCGCACTGGCCGACATGCTCCGCCACTACGGGATCATGTCGGGCAACGTCCGGTTCCCCGACGGCACCCAGGGCAAGGGCTACCTGAGAGCGAAGTTCACCGACGCGTGGCAACGCTACTGCTCCGACGAGGGCGAACCGTCCCACGCGTCCCCGACCAGCTCACAGCCGGGACGGATGAGCGCACCGGGACGGCTCGAAGCGTCCCCGGGACCGAACCGTCCCGCGATGACCAGCACTGACGAGGGTGGGACGGACGGGACGGCATCCCCCGAAGAACGCCCGACGAAACCGTGTCCGACGTGCGGGGAACACAGCTACCACGCGCACCGTCACGGCCACTGCTTCGAATGCTCGCGCAAGCGCAGTGCCGCGTGACCGGCGCCGGTTGAGAAGCCGGGTCGACCGGTCGACCCCCTCCCACGCGCGCGCGAGGGGCGTCGACGCGTCGGCGGATCGGTCCACCCCCGCCTACGCGCGCGAGGATCACGCCCGGACTGCAACCGCGCCCGCGTTCACGAGTGTGGCCCTGGCTCCCCGTCGCAAGCCAGGGCCACCGACCCACCCGCACGGCGCGTGGGGGTCCTTAGCGTCCGACGCGCGGACGCGGTCGGGGGAACAGCCGCCGCGTGCCCGTGCTCGCCCCTGAGAGCGCGGGACGGCGGTCGGTGCGCGACACGGCGGACGCAGCGGCCAGCGAACGCAGCGTGCGCGTCAGGGCGTCGGGCGTCGACGCCTCGATAAGGCCGTTGGTGGTCATCGCGAACCACGCCCCGGTGTGCTCGCCGTGCCAGATGACGAACTGCGGATAGCGGGCTTGCAGCCGCGCGGCTTGCGCGTGGCGGTCGGCGTGAGCAGGGGTGCGCCCCCATCGGGCGGCGGCAACGGTGGTCACAGAAGCTCACCCTTTCGACGCGTGACGGCGTCGGCGTGCGCGAGTCCGTGCGCGTGGCCGGGGTTCTTCAACTGCGCTTCGAGCTTCTCGGCGGTGTCGGCGTGCAGCGTCGGCGCGATGTCCGACCCTGCCGTCTTGTTCGTGGCGACCCATGCGGCCGGTCGGCCGTGCTCGTCGAACGAACGCCACACCTTCCAGTCCGGGTACTTGTCGTTCAGCCGCACCAGGGCGAGCGCGTCGGGATCGGGGGGTGTTGGATTAGCCATGCCGCGAAGCTACGGCCGGTCACAGAGCTGAAACAGGCACGGAACGTGTCCGTTTACTCAGGCGGCCGGGCGGGGGTGTACGGGGCATGCCCTCTACTCTTCGACGGCCAGGAATCCGGCCAGTTCTCGCTGGTCCCGGGTCAATGTGCGCTTCCTGGTCTTCAACACATCCCTGAACGTCACGGCGGCTTGCCGTTGGTGCTTGAGCCACTCGGGCGCTGCCGACCTCAGGTCGACCAGGACGCGTGTCGCCTCGTCCCCGTGACGGAGCATCGCGTGTGCGCGCGCGACGTCGAGCCGGTGCCGATTCCAGTTGTCGGATGTGGAGCGGCCGACGCCGTCGGGAAGACAGTCGGCCATGGCCAGGACCTTGGTCGGCCGGTCGGCGATCATCTGGTTCTCGATCGCCTTCAAGCGCACGGTGAGCGGGCCGAAGGTGCCCCAGCCGCGAAGGTGGTCGGTGACTTCGGCGCCGACCGCGCTACCGGCCGTCTGAGCAAGTCGAACGAGCTCCCTTGCCTCGTCGGGGCGGTTGTTGCGCGCGGCTGCCGCCGACGCCCGGAGCAGCAACCAGCCCCACGCGGCCAGTTCTTCACGCGACGCGCGGGAGATGCGCGGTTCGACCTCGTCGGCCGTTTCACTGGCGAGCTGTTCGGCCTCGTCAAGACGCCCCTGTCGAAGCAGGATCCATGCTTGGCCGATGATCGCCGACGCCGCGTTGAGTCGGTCGCCTACAGTCACCGCGTCGCGGACGGCGTCCCGCAACGCCATATGGGCGAGGTCGTAAGCGCGCACCTGGGTGAGGTAGCGCCCGGCCATTTGCAGCACCTCGGACCGCACGGTGAGCGCCGTTGTCCGCTCGGTGCCCGTCGCGAAGTGGTCGACGGCGGCATGGGTCGAGCGGACGAGTTCGGGCAGCAGCTCGCCCATCGCGGGGTACTTGTCCCGGTGGTAGGCGACAGCGACCGACTCGGCCGACGTACGGAGCCGGTCGAGGTCGGGTTCCTCGTCGACGGTGTCCAGACCCAACCGGCCGGTGATGGTCACCGGCGGCGAGATGGCCTGTCGCAAGGCCAACAGGTCGAGCTTGTCGGCGTCGGCGTTCGTGTTCCGCCGGGGACCGGTCGAATCGAACAGGGCCGACGTCTTGACCTTCATCGCGCGGGCAAGCGCGTGGTAGGTCTCCAGTCGGGCGTTCCCGCCACGCTCGATCTTCTTGACCACGCCGGGGCTGAGTCCGGCCAGTTCGGCAAGACGCTCCTGAGTCAGCCCCCGGCTACGCCGGATACCCCGGAGCCGGTCACCGATCGCGCCGCCGTCGTTCACGAGAATCCCCGTCCCTCGCGGTCCACCGCTTTCCGGACAGCATAGGCGTGGGGTTCTGCCGGTGTCAGAGGTCCGAGAGCACTTGCCCGCCGTGATCGAGGGCATCGACGAGCGAACGAGGGCGCCCGCACCATGACCAGCGCGGGCGCCCTACTGTTCCGATACTCCGGCTGATACTTCGTCTGATACTGCCGCCGGTGTACCGGGATGCATCCGGACGATTCTCGACGACTGTCGAGCGACGGAAATCCCAGTTGAGAAGGGATTCCTATGCGTCCGGATGCATCCGGTTGTTCCTGCCTTGATAGGAGTTCAAGTCCCCCCTCGGACACTCACGAGTTGCGTTGCAACGCGGACTGAGGATCATCTCAGTCCGCGTTTCTGTTTGTCGACCCTGAAAAGGTTGCCCCAGGCGTGCCTCGCCAGGGTGTGGTGGAAAACTTTTCCACGTTATCTGCGCGTTTATGCGTCTCATCCGGGCGGTGTGCGGGGGTCTGACGCCAGTTCGGATGGGTCTGGGCCACGTAGCACCGGTGCTGGGCCGCGAGGTCCACTCGATCGCGGGCGGGGCTGCGCGGGCCTTCGCTCACCGGCCTTCCTCGGGCGGCCCACCTCCTGGGCGCCGAACCGGTTCGCCTCGCGGCGGGCGACGTCGGAGGCGATTCGTTCCAACGCCGGGATCGCGCCGGTCGTGGTCGTGTTCTCGTGGAGCAGGTAGACGGTCAGGTCAGGCAGGTCATCGACCGGCACGTAGGTCAGTCCGGGCCGGGGGTTGCCGACCGCCGCGGCGCTGCCCGTGATGAAGACGCCCAGGCCGGCTGCGCAGATGTCGACGGCTTCGTCGAACGTCCTGACCGGGTGAACGGTCCGCGGTGCGTGATCCGCTGTCCAGGCCTCGATAAGACCGGGCGGGAGGCATGAAGTCCCGGTGTCTCTGCCCGCGAAGTCGCAATCCATGATGTCGCCGGTGCCGACGCTCGCACGTTCGGCCAGAGGATGGGTGGAGTGGACGCACAGTACCGGCTTCTCGGTCCACAGCGGGACGGCCCGGACCCCTTGGGTGCGGGGAGGGATCGCGGACGGAGCCAGGACGACGTCGGCGCGGTCGTTCCGCAGGGAAGCCACACCGTCGGCGAATTCCAGGCGGCGGAGCTCCCAGCGCACCGTGGGCAGGGACTGAGCGGCCTCGGAGATGATGGCTGAGGCGAGGGGGGTGCCGCCGACCATGCCTACCCGGACCCTCTCGGCCAGGTCCCGCGCCTGGGTGGTCCAGTGGACGACGTCATCCATGGCGCCCACGGCGCGGCGTGCCAGAGGGAGAAGGTCCTGCCCCGCCGGCGTCAGCTCCACGTGCCGGGAGGTGCGCCTGAAGAGCGGCATCCCCATGCGGCGTTCGAGAGCCGCGACCTGCTGGCTGAGCGAGGAGGTGGCGATGATCAGCCGCTCGGCCGCCCGCGTGAAATGGAGCTCCTCCGCGACGGCCACAAAGTAGCGGAGTTGCTGAACGGTGAGATCCAACCGGCCCTCCCAGAAACCGCGCCAGTCAGCCTAACCGCCCTTCGCGCGGGCTCATCCCATCTGAGGACTGCGAGGGACGGGGCAAAGATCACCCTTCCTCTCCGGACGTACCGGGAGGTGACCTCGATGCCCGGGTCCTGTGCGTCGCGACCGTTCGTCTCCGCCTAACGGCCGTGCGGATTCTTGTACTGGTGTCATCGTCGTTGTGCGCCCAGGATGGGGGACATGCACAACGTCGCCGTCCGCACCGGCCTGGTCTTCGCCGAGCGTGACACCGGCCCCCTGGTGCTGGACCTGTACCTGCCGCCTCTCGACGGCGCGTCCGGCGCCCCGCCGGTCGTGGTGTGGTTGCACGGCGGCGGCTGGTTCACCGGAGACCGCCACCTTGCCCCTGACCTCCGGCGCTACTTCGCTTCCCGCGGCATCGCCATGGCGAGCATCGAATACCGACTCAGCGGTCACGCCCTTTTCCCGGCGCAGTTGCACGACGTTCGTGCCGCGGTGCGCTATCTGCGTCGCAACGCCGCCAGGCTCGGTATCGACGGAGGCGCGGTCGGCCTTTGGGGGTCATCGGCCGGTGGCCACCTCGCGGCGCTGGCCGGTGTCACCGGTCACCTGGCGTCCCTGCCGGGCGAACCGGACACCGGTCCGGAACCTGACGCCTCGGTCAGCGCGGTCGCCGAGGGCTACGGTCCCGTCGACCTCATCGGAGCGGAGGAGTCTGGCATCCCCATCCCGGGGATGACCGGCGCCGACTGCCCCGAAGCCCGGCTGCTGGGCGGACCCCCCTCACAGCTCACGGACCGGGCTCGCGCGGCCTCCCCGCTGAGCTTCGTGACGGCTGCGGCTCCACCGTTCCAGATCGTGCACGGAACAGGGGACGCCGTGATCAGGCCGGGGCAGAGCGCACTGCTGCACCGCGCACTGGCCGCCGCCGGGGTCGAGAGCACCCTCTACCTCATCGACGGCTTCGGCCACGGGTTCCTCAACCCACCGTCCGTGAGCGAGTTCCCCGGACCGTCGAACACCGGGCCCGAATCACCGCCGCGATCGACGTTTCTGCAGGAAGGCCGCCTGGAGCGTGAACCGGAGCCCCCGGCCGTGTGCCACCGCATCGCGCCCGGCCAGGCCCCCTCAAGCGAAAAGGCCGCCTTCTCCTACGACGTGGTGGGCGACTTCTTCCGGCGTCATCTGCTCGCACGCTGACGCCGGCCCCAGCCCTCCACCTGACACCCCTCCACAACAAGGAAAACGAGAATTGACGAGCGATCTCGAAGCTGTCCATAACTTCACCCCCCTGCGCAACCAGCTCCCCGGCGCGCCCGTGCCCTACTACGTCGCCAACGGCGAGGGCGAACGGTACGAGGTCGACGGACAGCTGTGGACCATCATCGCCCGCACCCAGGACACCGGCGGACTGTTCGACGCCGCCTACATCAGTGGCGGGCGCGGGGCCGCGACCGGCTACCACGCCCACCGCGACCACCAGCGCTCCTTCATGGTCGTCAAGGGCCGTGTACAGGTTTGGCTGGGCGGCGAGAGCCGTGTCCTCGTGCCGGGCGACTCCTTCACCGTGCCCCCGGGCACTCCCCTGGCGTACCGGATGCTCGCGCACCACACCCGCATGCTGACATGGTCGGCCCCCGGCGGCGCCCTCGCCTACATCCAGCGGCTCGGCTCCCCCGTCGACAGCCACATCCACCCCAACCGGCCCGACCACTCCAGCTCCCCCGCACACCGGGCCGAAATCGGAACCCCGCTGGGCATCACCTTCCCCGACCTGGAAGAAGTGGAGGCCAGCCTGGAGTGGGACGCACGCCTACCAGCGGGGATCGAGCCCTACTTCCTGCGCGCTGGGGAAGGCGACCGGCTCGCCTACCCCAGCGGACTGCACACCTATCTGTCGCGAGGCTCCAACACCCAGCACCACTATTTCGCCCTTCTCAGCCAAGGCGGCCCCAGCGAGTACTTCGCGCGCCACTTCCACCGGGAGCACACCGAGAACTTCCTCTGCCTGTCGGGCCGGATCTGGCTGCACGCCAACGGCGAGGACATCCTGCTGACACCGGGCGACTTCCTGCACGCCCCGGCCGGAACCATCCACACCTTCGCCTTCGACTCCCACCACACCGAGATGCTGGGCATCCTGGCCCCGGACGTGTTCGAGCCCTTCTTCGGACACATCGCCGATCCGACCACCGACCACGTCTACTCCGACGACACATCGCCCACGGTGGTGGGGGCACCTCCGGCCTCCGAGCTCCAGAAACTCCAGGAGGAGCTCGACCTGGTCATCGTCGGCCCGCCGCCGAAGCGCACGGCCGGCCTGGACATCTGACAACCCGTCACGGGCGTCTGTGAAGGCACGGAGCTTGGACAGGCACAAGTTCCCCCGCGTCTCCCGGTACCGACCTGCGCACCCCGAGTGATCCCGGCCGGGAGGGCCGACTCCGCGGAGTCGGCCCTCCCGGCCGAGGGCCCGCGTCTCGCGAGCCACGTCGCGCGCGGTATCGGCCAGGCACCCCAGCGCCTACGCAAGCCAGGCGATACGCGCCCAAAGCTCGTCCTTCCGCCAGGTCACGGCCCCACGTGGTGCAGCGCATCGGAGTCGAACAGGAGCCCGGCCACCTGGCGGTGGTCCAACCAGCCCAGGGCACGGGTGAAGGCCGCGGAGTTCCAGGGCCCCTGAATGGCGCGGAGAATCCTCTACTTTTTCGATTCTTCGCCAGACAAATCGCCGGTGTCCGGTTTAGCATCGATGTCGGCGGATGACCGTCATAGATGTCGTCCAGGGCAGGCCATAATGGCTAGCATGGAGGTACAGAAGTGCCGAGGTATGGCCGGGAAGACGAGGAGTGGGAGCAGCTCGTCGAGGCGGGGCTCGCGTTCCTCATCGAACGCGCGCAGCTCAAAACATTCACCACCTACACCGAACTCAATGCCGCTCTGGTACGTAGAACCGGACTCAGGGGATTCGATTTCGGGCAGGACAGTGAGCGAGCCGCGGTGGGAGACCTGCTGGCGACGATCGTGGAACGCGAACTACCGAAAACAGGACTTATGCTTTCGGCTCTGGTTCGCTATCTCGACAGGAACGACGCGGGAACCGGATTCTACAAGTTTGCGGAGGAGCTGGGACTCCTGGAGCGCGGCGCATCGTCGCTGAAGAAAGAAGAGTTCTGGTTCAAACAGGTCAACGAACTGCATGGGTACTACGCACGCTGAGTTAATCGGCTGTTTCCGAGGATAGCGCGCACAAGACGCCCTCCGGCTGCCGCTCGCGGACGCTTTATTCGACATCGTGTTCTCGGCCTTCGGGGATTCCCGTTCTTCTCCGACGCCGCAGCGCCCCTCGCGGAGAGCGCGGGGGGTCCTCCGGCCCGGCGGTCGGCTCGTCTTCGCGGTGCGCGCAGCACGTGGGTGCGCCCGGGGGGACCTTTTGGACTCAGGCACCTGCGGCTGCCTCGCCGAACTGTGGGGCCGCCGCGCCCGCCAGGACCCGCCTCCGCTCCAGCTCGGCGACACCGTGACCCTCACCGCGGAGGGCATCGGAACCATAGCCACCACCGTGGTCGCCGGACCCGCCCCGGTCCCCCTCCCCTCCGCCCGCCGGCGCGGGTCGCCAATCCGGTCGGGCGCGCGACCGCGCGCCGTGGGCGACGGGCAACGACCGAACAACTACGCTCAGTAGTGACCTTGCTGTTCCCGTCGCGGGCGGCGCCGATGCCGCACCCGCGCAGGGGCGCCCCGCGGCTGTCGAGGGGACCGCGTGCACGAGATGGCCATCACTCAGAGCATCGTCGACGCCGTGTGCGAGCGCCTCGACGGTGAGCGGGTGCGCGCCCTGTCGATCGAGATCGGGGCGATGTCCGGCGTCGCTCCCGACGCGGTCCGCTTCTGCTTCGACCTGGCGGCCGAGGGCACGCCACTGGCGGGGGCGCGGCTGGAGATCTCGGAACCCCCGGGCCGTGCGCGCTGCCGCGCGTGCGCCACGGAGTTCCGTATGGACGACCCGATCGCGCTGTGCCCGTGCGGCAGCGCCGACGTCCAGGTCACCGGCGGGCGGGAGCTGCGCATCCGATCGATGGAGGTGCTGTAGGCATGTGTGCGACGTGTGGCTGCTCCGACCCCGATGGCCCCCGTGTCACCCCGGTGACCCGCGGCGGCGGTCCGCCGCGCTCCGAGGACGGCCACGCCCCCGCTCACGGTGCGGCGTGCACGCACGGCCACCGCCACGCGCACCCGCGGACGAGCGAGGCCACGTCCAACCAGCAGCAGCCCCACAGCCACGCGGTCACGCACGGTCACGGGAACGGGCACCCGCGCGGCCATCCGGGCGAGCCGATGCCTGAGCATGAGCACGCCCCCGATCCGGCCACCGCGCGGTCGTCCGGTGGCCGCGGGCCGCGGTCGGACGGCAGCGGTGCGGGGGCCGGCAGCGGCGGGCCGTCGCGCACCGTCCTCCTGGAACAGCAGGTGCTCGCCAAGAACGACCGGATCGCCGACGACAACCGGGCGTGGCTGCGCGAGCGGCGCGTCCTCGCGGTCAACCTCATGAGCTCGCCCGGCGCCGGGAAGACCACGCTGCTGGAGCGCACCATCCGCGAGCTGGGGGAACGCGTCCGCGCCTCGGTCGTGGAAGGCGACCAGGAGTCCCTGATCGACGCCGAGCGCATCCGGTCCACCGGGTGCCCGGTCGTGCAGATCAACACCGGCGCCGGCTGCCACCTCGACGCCGCGATGCTGGCGTCCGGACTGGGCGAGCTCGACCCGCCGCCGAACTCGGTGGTCCTCATCGAGAACGTGGGCAACCTGGTGTGTCCGGCCCTGTTCGACCTCGGTGAGGCGTACCGGGTCGTCATCATGTCGGTCACCGAGGGGGCGGACAAACCGCTGAAGTACCCGCACATGTTCGGTGCGGCCGACCTCGTGCTGCTCAGCAAGGTCGATCTGCTCCCGCACCTGGACTTCGACGCCGCCCTCTTCGAGTCGGGCGTGTGCCGTGCTAACCCTCGGGCCGACATCCTGCGGGTTTCGGCGACCACGGGTGAGGGAACCGGCGCGTGGTACGACTGGCTGCACCAGGCTGTCCCCGCCCCGGCCGGCCGGTAGCCGACCGGGACCCGTAACGGGCGCCCGGTCCCGCCCGCGCGGCGGGGGTCGCCCCGTCCCGGGCGGGGCCCCGCTGCCGCTAGCAGATCCGGGGCAGCGGGTCGCCGATCATCACGTCCACGATCCGGGTACCGCCGAACTCGGTCCGCAGCAGCACCAGCGTCGGCGGGTCGTCCTTCACCGTGCCGATGACGGCGGCGTCCGCGCCGAGCGGGTGGGAGCGCATCGCGGCCAGGGCGTCTTCGGCCTGCGCGCCGTCCACGACGGCCACGAGGCGGCCCTCGCACGCCATGTACAGGGGGTCGATGCCGAGGATCTCCCCGGCGCCCCGCACCTCGTCCCGCACCGGGATGGAGCTCTCGTCCAGAACGACGGCGGCCTCGGAGGCCGTGGCCACCTCGTTCAGCACCGTGGCGACCCCGCCGCGGGTGGCGTCGCGCAGGCACCGCACGCCGCTGGCGCCGTCGAGCAGCGCGGCGACCAGGCCGTGCAACGGGGCGGTGTCGGACTCGATGTCGGACTCGATGTCGAGTTCGCCCCGGGACAGCATGATCGTCATACCGTGGTCGCCGATGGGTCCGGAGACGAGGACGGCGTCGCCTGGGCGGGCCTGGCCGGGGCCGAGCGCCAGCCCGCGCTCCAGCACACCGACACCGGTGGTGGTGATGTAGCAGCCGTCGCCCTTCCCGCGCTCGACGACCTTGGTGTCGCCGGTGACCACCTCCACCCCGGCCTCGCGGGCGGCCGCCGCCATGGACGCGGTGATCCGCCGCAGCTCGGCGACGCCGAACCCCTCCTCCAGGATGAAACCGGCGGAGAGGTACATCGGACGCGCCCCGGAGACCGCGAGGTCGTTGACGGTGCCGTTGATGGCGAGGTCGCCGATGTCGCCGCCGGGAAAGAACAGCGGGGACACCACGAAGGAGTCCGTCGTCACGGCCAGGCGCTCCGCCCCCGCCTCGACCCGGGCCGCGTCGTCCAGCTGGTCCAGCGCGGGGTTGTGGAAGGCGTCCAGGAACATCGCCTCCACCAGCGTCGCGGTGGCCTTGCCGCCCGCCCCGTGGGCCATGGTGATGCGCTCGTCGGTGATTTTGGGCTTGCGGCGGCGCGCTCGGTCGACGCGGTCCAGGACCCGGCGTTCGCGCTCTCCGAGCGGGCCGCCGGTGTGCGGCTCGCCGGGGGAGTGTTCGGCGACGGATCGCTCCGCCCACCGCGCGGAGCGCTGCGGTGTGGTCATGATCGGGTGGCCTCCTTGACGCGTTCCCGCTCGAAACGGCCGTAGTTGTAGTAGGCGGCGCACGCGCCCTCGGACGACACCATGCACGTGCCGATCGGGGTCTCCGGTGTGCAGGCGGTGCCGAACACCTTGCACTCCCACGGTTTGAGGACGCCCTTGAGCACCTCGCCGCACTGGCACGCCTTGGGGTCGGCGACGCGGACGCCGGGCAGGGCGAAGACGCGCTCGGCGTCGAAGCGGGCGTACTCCGCGCGCAGCCGCAGCGCCGAGTGCGAGATGAACCCCAGGCCGCGCCATTCGAAGTGCGGGCGCAGCTCCATGACGTCGCTGATGGCGCGCAGCGCGACCCGGTTGCCGTCCCACGGCACCACCCGGCTGTACTGGTTCTCCACCTCGGAGCGGCCCTCGGCGAGCTGCCGCAGCAGCATGTGAATCGAGCTGAGGATGTCCAGCGGCTCGAACCCGGCGACGACGAGTGGCTTGCCGTAGTCGGAGCTGATGAAACGGTACGGCTGGCAGCCGATGACCGTCGACACGTGGCCGGGACCGATGAACCCGTCGAGGCGCAGGTCCGGCGAGTCCAGGATGGCCTTGATGGCCGGGATGACCGTCACGTGGTTGTTGAAGACGGAGAAGTTGTCCACGCCGTCGGCGGCCGCGCGCAGGACGGTCATGGCAGTCGACGGCGCTGTCGTCTCGAACCCGATGGCCATGAACACGACGTGCCGGTCCGGGGTGCGCTTGGCGAGCTTGAGAGCGTCGAGGGGCGAGTACACCATCCTGATGTCGGTGCTGTCGGCGTTGGAGTCGATGAACGACCGCTCGCTCCCGGGCACCCGCATCATGTCCCCGAACGAGGTCATGGTGACGCCGGGCTGCTCGGCGATGTGGATGGCGTCGTCGACCCGCCCCATCGGGATGACGCAGACGGGACAACCCGGCCCGTGCACCAGCTGGACGTTCTCGGGCAGGTAGTCCTCCAGCCCGTGCTTGTAGATCGTGTGCGTGTGGCCTCCGCAGACCTCCATGAACTTGTAATGCCGTCCCGGTTCGCACAGCTCGGCGATGCGGGCCGCGAGGGCCCTCGCCTGCTCCGCGTCGCGGTATTCATCGACGAACCGCATCGTCTGCCTCCATCGTCGGGCGGTGCCGCCCACCTACTCGATCCGCGACCGGCGGAGCGCGTCGAGCTCGTCCTCGTAGTCCTTGCCGATGGTCTTCAGGAAGTTGAGAGCGGCCTCGGCCTCCCGCTCGTCGATCTTGGACAGCGCGAAACCCACGTGGATGAGGATCCAGTCTCCGGGCCCCACCTCCTCGTCCTCCAGGAGTCCGATGTTGATGGACCGGCGGACTCCGCTGACGTTGACCTTGGCGAGGTCGGGCTGCTCAGTGTTGAGCTCGATGACCTCGCCGGGGATCCCCAGGCACATCCGTCACATCCTCCGGATCCGCATGTAGCGCTTGATGTCGGGTAGCGCCAGCAGGACGAGGGCACCTACGCCGCCCAGCGTGATCGCGACCATTAACCAGCCCCACCACTTCATGTCTGCCCCTCCGGTTGGTTTGCGGTGGCCAGGTCCCAGACCACGCGCACCGCCTCGTCGACCGCCGTGGCCACCGGCGCGCTCAGGCCGATGTGGTCGTCCACGCGGTCCGGTTCACACCCCACGACGCGGACGGTGTCGACCCGCCCGCCCAGCGATCTCAGCAGCGCAAAGACGGTCTCCGGCGTGAGGTCATGCCCGTCCATCAGCGCGCCCGGGCCGGTGGCGTCGGGCTCGGGCGCGGCGTCGGGGTCGATGTCGAGGACGTAGAGCGTGCCCGGCGCGCCGCCCCGCTGCGTGGCGTCGACCAGGATGAGGGTGTCGTATCCGTTGAGGAGCTCGTAGGCGAGGTGCAGGCCGCGAATGCCGAAGTCGGCGACGTGGACGTCGCCGGGCGGCGGACAGGCGGCGAGCCGGTTCGCGACCTCCACGCCGAACGCGTCGTCACCGTGGAAAATGTTGCCGACCCCGGCCACCAGGGTGCCGCCGCTCATGACCCTCCCCCGTGCATCTCGACCTCGTCGGGTGTGAAGTACAGGTAGCGGCCGTGCCACTGGTGCAGATCGGCGCCGAGGTCGTCGTCGAGGGTGACGGCGAGATAGCGCCCGCCGTCGACGTCGTGGAACACCCCGGCGACGGTGGCCGTTCGGCCGCGCAGGAACATGTCCTGGGCGTCCGCGCGCTGCCGCCCGGGGCGCAGCAGGACCCGGCTGCCCTTGGCCGCGGTGCCGCCGGGCACCGTCACGGTGTCGGTGTCCGGGTCGACGGCGGCGTCCTGCCCGGGATCCCACCAGGGGAGGTCGGGCGCGCCTCCGGGAACCTGGTCCGGGCCCGCTCCGGCGTGCGTGCCGGGGCCGCCAGGCGTGACCGCGCCGTCTAGGTAGCGCAGCGCGCCGTGCAGCCGGTCCAGCATCTCCGGGGGCATCGCGGCGGCGCCGTCGACGATGCGCGCCGCCCGCGGGTCGGTCGCGCGCGCCTCGCGCCGCTCGTCGTCGGTGAGCGCCATGGTGCGCAACGTGAGGATTTCGTCGATCTCGGTGGCGTCGCACAGGTCCGCGGGGCTCTCCGGGGCCACCTCGGGGTAGTCGTAGAGGATGATGGGCGAGGACAGCATGAGGTCGCGGCTGCCGGGCTCGCCGACGAGCACCGGCCAGGTGTGCTCGTTCCGGCACGTCGCGACGGCCGACGCGGCCCATTCGGGGGGTTCCAGCAGGGACACGAACGCGCCGCCGCTGACGCGCAGCAGCGTGTGTGTCGCGACCATCGAGGACCGCAGCATCTCGTCGCGGGACGACTCCGGGTCGTGCCCGGCCGTGCGGTTGGCCACCCGCACGTTCACCCGCACCAGCCCGTAGGGGCCGGGAAGCGGTTCGGCGGCCACCGTCACCAGCCCGTCGACCCGGTTCCCCGTGTAGGTCACCCCGTCCTCGACGGTGGTGCCGCCCGCCACGGTGAAGGGCACCTCGCGGCCGTCCTCGCCTCCGTCCAGCGGGACGCAGGCGTCCACCTCGTGCGTGGCCCCCTCGTCCCACGCGCGGGCGTCCTCGCGGGTCGCGGCGCGGGTGCGCACCCGCAGGAAGCGGACGCGCAGGTCGAGGACGGGGTCGGTGCCGGTCTCGACGAGGCATTCGGTTGTGGCGTACGCGGGCTCGCCCGATCGGGCTCCGGGGGGTGCGAGGACCCCGAACTGCCAGCGGACCTGGTTCTTCACCGCGGACGCGCGGTAGGGGTACAGGAGGTACCCCTCGAAGAGGACGGCGTCGGCCACGTGGCGGGCCCGGTCAAACGTCATCGCCCACCTCCGCGGCTTCGCCCAGCAGGTGCAGCACTGCGTCGTCCCAGGTGGGAAGGGCGCTGCGGGATCTGAACGCGTGCAGGGCGTCGATGGTCGCGCTGCGCAGCCGGACCCAGCCCGCGTCGGGGAAGTAGTGGTCCATCATCTCCCGCCATACGCGCACCGGGAGCTGGTAGGTGGCCTCGCGGTCCCACGGCACCTGGTCGACGGTGAAGCCCTGGTCGCCCCGGCGGAAGATTGTGCCGCTGAACAGCAGCTCCAGTGGGATGTCGCCGTCGCGCACGCCGTGGAGGTACTTCGTCGCGGCCACCTCGAAGTCGTAGGTGAACGGCACCGGGAGGTCGAGCTCGGTCGTGCCGTGGAACGGCGGGACGGTGAGGGAGACCTGGGCCAGGCTCAGTGGCCGCAACCCCCGCCCCCACTCGCCGGGTCCGCCGAAGACGTCGCGCAGCCGCGCGGCCTCGCCTTCGGAGTAGCTGCGCCGCCGCGGCTGGATCCGCAGATGGCATCGGAGCATGAGCCCGTGGACCGGTTGGCCGCCGGTGTCGGTGACGTTCAGTCGCAGGGTGAGGGTGGGGGCGGCGGCGTAGCGGTCGACGACGGCGTCCACGCACGCGAAGTCGAGCTCACTCATCGCCGTCCTCCGGGGCGTCGCCGCGGCTGGCGGGGCGGCTGCGTTCGCGCAGGTCGGCGAAGAAGCTGTCGATCGCGGTCCACGCCTCCTCGCCGCCGTCGAAGCCCTTCCAGCGGGTGCGGATCAGGCCGGTGAGGCGGTAGCACGCGTCGACCGGGAGCAGGAAGCACTCGAAGGAGCCCGCGCGCCGGCGCAGCAGCAGCGCCTCGACGTCGTCGGCCAGGTCGGCGAAGGCGGGGTTGAGCCGGGGCAGTTCGGCCGCGAGCCCGTCGGGCACCGCGGCCTCGGTGGCCCCGGCGGGGCTCGGGTACAGGGCGATGGTCCGCTGCTGCTCCGAGTTGCGGAGGAGGAACACCATGGCCACCGGGATCCCCAGTTCGTCCCAGCGTGCCTCGCTGAGGGGGAACCGCGGGTCGTGCAGGTAGCGCTCGGGGATCGACACGTACCGGCCACCCGCGGCCCCCTCGCCGGTGAACAGCAGGTAGCAGCCCCGGCAGGCGCACATCACGCTGCGCTGGCCGAGGTCGGCGATGTGCGGGTGCCCGGCGTCGAGCGGCTCCGCGCACATCTCACACTGCTCCCCCGGCGGCCGCGGCGCCCTGCGCTCCAGGAACCGGCTGAGCATGGCCGGTCCCGTGTGCCGTCCAGCGGCGGCGCCCGACGCATTCACCCGGCCCCCTCGCGGTCACCGGCGACGGCCGGCCCCGCCAGGTCGGCGGGCACGGTGCAGGTCATGGAGTGCTCGGGCGGACGGTGCCGGAGGCTGTCCAGCGGGACGAACCCGGGTTCCGCCGGGTCCGGCGGGGACTCGGCCACCCCTTCCACCCGGACCTCGCCGATCTCGGGCGCGGCCTCGGCGATCACCCGCTCGATGGAGTTGCGCACGGTCTCGGCCGACGACGGGCACCCGTGGCAGTTGCCCTGGAGGCGCAGCACGGCGACGCCCTGTTCGCGGTCGACGTCGACGATCTCGACGTCGCCGGCGTGCGAGCCCAGGTAGGGCCGGACCCGCTCCAGGGCCTGCCGCACGCGGGTGGCCGTGTCGTGCGGGTGCAGGTCGTGCAGCACGAGGAGCCCAGCGATGAGGGCGTCGTCAAGCAGCGGCTCCAGTGGCGAAGGCGGCGCGCCGTCCTCGCCACTGGAGGCCGAGCTGAGCTCACCGACACGCTCCACGATGCGCCCGAGCGCGGTTCCGTAGAGCTGTACGACCAGCCGAATCACCTCCTCGGCGCGCTCGTGCGCCTCGGGGTGCGACCCGGCCAGCTCGTCCAGCAGCTGCTCCACGCGCTCGCTGGTCGAATCCAGTGCGCTCTCAGTGGTCATGCGTGTCTCCTCCGGGGCCGTCTAGGCGCTGCCGCCGAACGCGGTCGGCGTGTGCTGGGCCCGCACCGTCCGGCCGTTCCCGACGAACATGTGGACGCCGCACGGCAGGCACGGGTCGAAGCTGCGCACAGCGCGCATGATGTCGATGCCCTTGAACGTGTCGGGCCCGTTCTCCTCGAAGATCGGGGTGTTTTGCACCGCGTCCTCGTAGGGGCCCGGGGTCCCGTAGCTGTCGCGGACGCTGCCGTTCCACGGTGTGGGCGGGTACGGGTGGTAGTTGGCGATCTTTCCGTCGCGGATCACCATGTGGTGCGACAGCACGCCCCGCACGGCCTCGTGGAACCCCACCCCGATCGCCTCGTCGGGGACGGTGAACGGCTGCCAGGTCTGGGTGCGGCCCGCGTGGACCTCCGCGAGGCCCTTCTCGACGAAGTGGATCGCGGCCGCCGCGGCGTACGCCTGGAAGTAGCTGCGCGCCCGGTTGCGTTCCAGCGCGTTGCTCCACTTGGGGATCTTCCACTCGAAGGTGCGCTCGCCCAGGGTCGCCGTGCGCGGCAGGTTGATCTTGACGCTGCTGCCGGTCGCCTGGACGTACCCGCCGATGTCCACCAGGCCGGACAGCGCCGTCGACCAGAGCCGGGCGATCGGCCCACCGCCGGTGTCCAGCGGCAGGTGGTCGCTGCCGTCGAACCAGCGCGGCGACATCACCCAGCTGTACTTGTCGTCGAAGTCGCGTTTCTGCGGGTGCGGGATGGTGTGCTGGTTCCACGGGTGCCGCCGGTCGACGGGGTTGCCGAGCGGGTCCCGGGTCACGAACATCTCGTGGTCGGTCCAGTCGTCGTAGTACGAGCTGCCCAGCAGGATCCGGATGCCCAGGTTGATGTCGACGAGGTCGTTGGTCACCAGCTTGCCGTCGACGATCACGCCCGGTGTGACGTACATCTGGCGGCCCCAGTGCGACATGTTTGCGTAGGTGTAGTCGCAGTGGTCGGGGTTGTTCAGCGACCCCCAGCAGCCGAGCAGGATGCGGCGCTGGCCCACTTTCTCGTATCCGGGCAGGGCCTCGTAGAAGAAGTCGAAGAGGTCGTCGTGCAGTGGCACGACCCGCTTCATGTACTCGACATAGCGCATCAGGCGCGTCAGGTAGTCGGTGAAGAGCTGCACGGTCGGGTGGGTGCCGACACCTCCCGGGTACAGCGTGGAGGGGTGGACGTGGCGCCCCTCCATGAGGCAGAACATCTCGCGGGTCAGCCGGCTCTGCTGCAGGGCCTCGCGGTAGAAGTCACCCTCCATGGGGTTCAGCGCCCGCATGATGTCGGCGATGGTGCGGTAGCCGTGCTCGCCGGCGTGCGGCGCCTCGGTACGCTCGGCCAACTCCAGGACCCCGGGGTTAGTCTCGCGGACCATCTTCTCGCAGTAGTCCACCCCGACCAGGTTCTCCTGGTAGATGTTGTGATCGAACATGAACTCGGCGGTCTCGCCGAGGTTCATGATCCACTCACCGATCGGCGGTGTCCGCACGCCGAAGGCCATGTTCTGCGTGTAGACCGAGCACGCGGCGTGGTTATCGCCGCAGATCCCGCAGATGCGACTGGTGATGAAGTGCGCGTCGCGGGGGTCCTTGTCCTTCATGAAGATGCTGTAGCCGCGGAAGATCGACGACGTGCTGTGGCACTCGGCAACCTCCTTCTGCTTGAAGTCGATCTTGGTGTAGATGCCCAGGCTCCCCACGATCCGGGTGATCGGGTCCCAGGACATGTCGACAAGTTGGGTGTCTCTGGCGCGCTTGCCCTTCGCGCGCTTCCCTGTCGATTCGGTGGTTGCCATCTCGCTATGCCCTCCTGCCGTGGTGCCGTGGACTCTGACGCAGAGCGGTCACCACGGCGGCCGGTATCCCGTGGTCAGCCGGCTCCCGGTGTGGCGCCACTTCGGCTCCTTGTCGACCGTCTTCTGGGTGATCGCGCGCAGCTTGCGGATCGCGCCGCCGTAGGATTTGACCGCGGTGGTCGAGATCCGGCCTCCCGGAGGCTCGTCCATGAACGGCATGAACTTGTCGGGGAACCCGGGCATGGTGCAGGCGATGCAGATACCGCCGACGTTGGGGCAGCCGCCGATGCCGCCCATCCAGCCGCGCTTGGTCACGTTGCACTTCACGACCGGCCCCCAGCAGCCGATCTTCACCAGGCACTCCGGAGTCCCGTACTCCTTGGTGAACTGGCCCTGCTCGTAGAACCCGCCCCGGTCGCACCCCTCGTGGACGGTGTGGCCGAACAGCCAGGTGGGGCGCAGGCCCTCGTCGAGCGGGATCATCGGGGCGTTGCCCTGCAACTGGTACAGCAGGTAGAGGAGGGTCTCGGAGAAGTTGTCCGGCTGTGTGGGGCAGCCCGGGATGTTCACGATCGGCAGCCCGGCCTTGGACCGCCAGTCCCAGCCGAGGTAGTCGGCCACGCCCATCGCGCCCGTGGGGTTGCCCTCCATGGCGTGGATGCCACCGTAGGTGGCGCAGGTTCCGGCGGCCACGATCGCGGTCGCCTGCGGCGCGAGCCGGTCGAGCCACTCACTGGTCGTGATCGGCTGGCCGGTCTCGGGGTTGTTGCCGAAGCCGCACCAGTAGCCTTCGTCCTTGATCTGTTCGTTGGGGATGGAGCCCTCGACGACGAGGACGAACGGGTCGAGATCGCCGCGTTCTCCCTTGAAGAACCACTCGATGAACGTGTCGGCGCCCTGGACGGGGCCGGAGTCCCAGGTGATGAGCGGCCAGTGCACCTCGACCTTGGGCAGGCCGGGAAGGGCGCCGAGGACGATCTCCTCGATGCTCGGCTGGCTCGCCGCGGTCAGCGCCACCGAGTCGCCGTCGCAACTCATGCCAGCGTTGATCCACAGGATGTGAACGGTGGGTCGGTCCTGCTCGGTCTCTGCGGTACTCATCGCCTACCTCCTTGGGCTGCACCACTCCCCGCGGCGATCGCCGCGGAGCCCGACCGTTCGGCCACGGCACGCGAGACCAGCTCCCATAGGACGTGGTAGAGCGTCGTCTGGGCCTCCTGGATGCGGTGTACCGAAGCTGAGGGGACCACGAAAAGGTGGTCCAAGGCGGCCAGCTCGGCGAACCTTCCGCCCCTGTAGCCGGCCAAACCGATCGTGAGCATTCCGAGGCGGTTCGCCTCCACCAGGGCGCCGACCACGTTGTCCGAGCCGCCGCTGGTCGACAGCCCCAGCGCCATGTCGGGCTCCCGCCCCATCGCGGCGACCTGCCGCGAGAACACCACCTCGAAACCGACGTCGTTGCTCAACGCCGTGAGCACGGCGACATCGGTGGTGAGGGACAGCGCCGGCAGGGGCCGGCCCCGTGGGGGGTTCAGGAACGTCGTGGCTACGTCGACGGCGTCGGTGCTGCTGCCGCCGTTGCCGAAGGTGAGCAGGCGGCCTCCGGCGAGGAACCGGTCCGCCATCGCGGTGGCGCAGCGCGCCAGCTCGTCGCGGTACCGCGTGACCAACTGCCGCCGCAGCTGGGTGGCCTCGCGGGCCTTCTCCACCGTGGAATCGCGCACCTCCGCCGTCACGGCGTCGATGTCGCTCGCCGGTTCGCTGTCGAGGAAGGGGTACAGGCCCTGGGCCGCACCGTCCGACCCCTGGCGCGGGTTACCGAGGCTCATCGCCGTCTCCCTCCCCCAGGCGTGCGATGGCCTCCCCGGCGTGGACCAGGACGAGGTCGCCCACGCCCGCCTCCACCAGGGCGACACTGATCTCCTCGACACCGGCCCCCGTGTCGGCGAGGGCCAGGCCGTCACCGAGCAGGCGCCGCACCCGGACGGGAACCGCCTGGTCGGAGCAGGTGACGCAGACTTCGTCGTGGCAGTCGGGGACCCGCGGTGGCGTGGCGGCGGCACCGGGATGGTCGGCGCTCACGCGCTCACCCCCTGGTCGAGGACGCCGGGCTGCTCGAAGAACACGTGAACCAGCTCCCACAGGATGTGGTAGATGGTGACGTGTGCTTCTTTGACGACCAGCGGGTCGTCGGCGTGGGCCAGCAGCACGTGGTCCGCCGAAGGGCGGCCAGCGACATCGCCGCCGTCCCCACCCGCGAGCACGACCGTGAGCAGCCCCAGCTCCTTGGCGGTGTCCACGGCGCGGACGACGTTGGGGCAGTGGCCGTCGGGCGTGACCCCCAGTGCGATGTCCCGCGGGTCGGCGAGGCAGCGCAGCTGGTGGGCGAAGACGTCGGCGAAACCGTCCTTGCGCGCGACATCGGTGATCGTGGCGACGTCGTTGTTCAGCGAGAGCGCCGGAAGGGCGCGCTTTCCGACCACGACCGGGTGGACGAATTCGACGGCGACGTGATTGGCGTCGGCGCCCGCACCGCCATTGCCGAAAACAAGGATCTTTCCGCCGCGGTGGAATCGCACCGCCATGTCGCGGCAGGCCGCGGCGATTCGCTCCGCCTCTTCTGGGATCCGCTCGCCGGCCGCATCGCGGGCGGCCAGCAGGCCGCCTGTCGCGGAAACGACCTCGGCCGACCGGTGCATCGCCGTTCCTCCCGCGTGGTCTGTTCGAGTGCGCCAGCACGCACTATCACCACTCACCGCATGCGTAACATCACAGATAGTTGCGACCGTAGGCGGAGCGTCACTGCCCTGTCGCCACGACGCGCCACCCGGGGAACAACTTTCCGACGTAATGACGCGGAAAAGTCGCTGCTCACACCCCTCCCGGTCAAGCTCCAGAAAAGAATCCCCGGTCTCCGGGTGTTCGCTCCCCGTCCCCGCTCGCGTGATGCGTAGCGTTGGGCGGTCTCATTCGGCGTCGGCGCCGCCGCGCGCGAACCCGGGCGGCGAAAACTCCCCGCGTTCGCGCGCTCCGGTCGAGATCCGCGCCGCACTCGTCACGCCGCGAGGAGGGGAGGTCCGGGCAGTGCCGGAGCGGGAGGACGCCCTGCGCTGCAGGCTGCGTGTGCAGGGAATCGTCCAGGGCGTGGGGTTCCGCCCCTTCGTTCACGCGCTCGCCACCCGATACCGCCTCACCGGCCGGGTCGGAAACGACATGGACGGCGTGTACGTAGAGGTGCAGGGGCCACCGGACCGGGTCGCGGGGTTCCGCGCCGACCTGGTCACCCACGCGCCGCCGCTGGCGGTGGTGGAGCGCGTCTCGGCCGAAACCATCGCGTGCCGCGCCGAAAGCGGTTTTTCGATCGCGAGCAGCGCCTCGGGCGGCCCGTCCCGCACCCTGGTGTCGCCCGACATGGCGACCTGCGACGACTGCCTGCGCGACCTGTCCGACCCAGCCGACCGCCGGTTCGGATACCCGTTCACCAACTGCACCAACTGCGGGCCGCGCCTGACCATCGTCACCGGCGTCCCCTACGACCGCGCGTCGACCACGATGGCAAGGTTCACCATGTGTCCGGACTGCGCGTCGGAGTACGGTGACCCGGGCGACCGGCGGTTCCACGCCCAACCGGTCTGCTGCCCGAAGTGCGGGCCCCACGTGCGGCTGGTGTCCCTGGACGGCACTGAGGTGCCCGGCGGCGACCCGATCGCGGGAGCGGCGGACTCGCTGCGCGCCGGACGCGTCGTCGCCGTCAAGGGGCTCGGCGGCTACCACCTCGCGGCCGACGCGACGTCCGAGGCCGCGGTTCGGGTGCTGCGCCGCCGCAAGTCCCGCGACGCCAAACCGTTCGCCGTCATGGTGGGTTCGCTGGACGCGGCCCGGCAGCTGTGCGCCGTCGACCCCGCCGAGGCCCAGGCGCTGGGCAGCCCCCGCAGGCCGATCGTGCTGCTGCGCCGCCGCCCCGATGCCCGGATCGCCAGTGCCGTCGCCCCCGGTGACCGCCACCTGGGGCTCATGCTGGCCTACACCCCGCTGCACCACCTGCTCACCCGCGCGTTCCCCCGGCCGATGGTCATGACCAGTGGCAACGCCTCCGACGAGCCGATGTGCCGCACCGAGGCCGAGGCGTTCGAACGGCTGGCCGGGATCGCCGACCACCTCCTGGCACACGACCGGCCCATCCACACCCGCGCCGATGACTCCGTCGTGCGGATCGTCGGGAGCCGCGAGTACCCGGTGCGCAGGTCCCGCGGATACGCTCCCGCGCCCCTGGCGCTCCCCGAACCCGCCCGGCGGCCGGTGCTCGGCTCGGGTGCCGAGCTGAAGTCCACGTTCTGCCTGGCCAGCGGGGAGCGCGCGATCGTCTCGCCGCACATCGGCGACCTGGAGAACTACGAGACGCTGCGCGCCTACACCTCCGGCATCGACCGGTTCCGGCGGCTCTTCGGGATCGACCCGGCCATCATCGCCCACGACCTGCACCCCGAGTACCTCTCGACGAAGCACGCCCACGAGTGCGCCGACGTCGAGCTCATGGGGGTGCAGCACCACCACGCCCACGTCGCCTCCTGCCTCGCTGACAACGGGGAGACGGGACCGGTCATCGGGGTGGCACTCGACGGTCTCGGCTACGGCACCGACGGCGCGCTGTGGGGTGGCGAGCTGCTGGTGGCCGATCTCGCCGGGTTCGAGCGGCGGGGCCACCTCGAAGCCGTCGCCCTTCCCGGGGGCGCGGCCGCCATCCGGGAACCGTGGCGTATGGCGGCGGCCTACCTGGACGCCGCGTACGGAGGGGCGATCCCCGAAGGCCTGCCGGTGGCGCGCCGCAACGCGGCCCGCTGGCACCGCGTCCTCACGGTGGCGAGGTCCGGGGTGAACTCACCGTGGACGACGAGCGCGGGCCGGCTGTTCGACGCGGTCGCCGCCCTCATCGGCCTTCGCGACCGGGTCAGTTTCGAGGGGCAGGCCGCCGTCGAACTGGAACAGCGTGCGGACCCCGCGGAGACCTCGGCCTACACCGCGTCCGTCACCGGCTCCGAGACCCTGCTCATCCACGGGACCGACCTGGTACGCGACCTCGTGGACGACCTCACCGGCGGCGCCGACCCCCCGACGGTCGCGGCGCGCTTCCACAATGGTCTCGTCCGGGCGCTCGCGCACGCCTGCTTCCGACTCTCAGCGGAGACCGGACTTTCCGCTGTCGCCCTCTCCGGCGGGGTGTTCCAGAACGTCCTGCTGCTGTGCCGCGTGCGCGAGGAGCTCGAACAGATGGGCCTGCGGGTCCTGGTCCACCGCTCCGTGCCGCCCAACGACGGCGGGATCAGCTTCGGCCAGGCCGCCGTGGCCGCCGCACGCGACGCCCGGCGGTGAGGCCGCACGGCCTACCGCCGATGCCGGGCACCGATACCGCGGTATCCGCGCTGGGGCGGGAGTCGCCGCGGCATCCGCGACCGGTGCACCCGATGGTCGCGCGCCGCGGGGTCGGGCTAGAGGGCCGCGGGGTGCTCCTTGCCCTCAGCGCGTTTCCGGTCGTAGTGGGCCCGGGGGACCGGATCGCGCGAGGACGCGAACGCGGCGAGAGCGTGTTTGAGCTGCCTGTTGCCGCGCCCCGAGGTCACGTGCTGGACACCGTTGGCCCGGCGGCACCAGAGAAAAGCATGGCTTCTACCCGGTCGGCGACCGAAAACACCCCTTGTTATTGAACGGTGGCCACCGCGTTCATCAATCCAGACACAATTGGACAAATCGCTTCATACACGACAGAAAGGTTGGTGATCAATTAACGAGAACGAGGTTGGGAGCGACGGACCATGCGCCGACTGTTTCGCGGACACGCCGCCCCCGGGGCCGTCACCGCCGCGGCGTGCGTGCTGCTGGCCACCGCCTGCACCGCGGACGCCGGCGATAGCGCATCGCTGGAGCACTGGCCCGCCGAGGCCGCCGACCAGTTGGAGGGGCTGATCGCCGAGCACGGCGACAGCGGCGAGTACGCCGCCTTCGACGCCGACAACACCATCTGGAAGCACGACCTTGAAGAGTCCCTCATTCCCTACCTGGAGAACGAGGGCGTCCTCACCCGCGACAACCTCGACCCGCAGCTGAAGATCGTTTCCTTCGAGGAGGACGAGAGCCTCTACGCCTACTACAACCGGCTCTGCGACGAGGCCGGCACCCCCACCTGCTACGCCTGGGCCGCGCAGGCCTACTCCGGGCTGAGCCTGGGCGAGGTCAAGGGCTACGTCGACGACCTCATGAAGCGCGACGAGCCGGTCGCCACCAACATGTGGGAGGACGGCGAGCTCGTCGACACCGAGGTCGCGACGCCCGAGATCTACCCGGCCATGAAGGAGCTCATCCACGCCCTGCACGAGGCCGACATCGAGGTCTACGTGGTCACCGCAGCGCACGAGGAACTCAACCGGATGGTCGTGACCGACCCCGACTACGGGCTCGACATCCCCACCGGCAACGTCCTCGGTGTCCAGACGCTGCTGGAGAACCCCGGCACCGGGGACATCGGCACACGCGTGGAGCTGAACGAGCGCGACATCGAGGTCACCGACGACTTCGAGTTCACCGCGCACCTGTCCACCCCGGTCACCTGGCAGTCCGGCAAGGCGGGGGTGCTGCAGGAACGCGTCGACCCGGTCCAGCGGCCGGTGCTGACCGGCGGGGACTCCTCCTACACCGACGAGCACCTGCTGTTCCGCACCGACATGGACAACGGCGGTCTGCGCATCTTCGTCAACCGAAAAGAGAAGTACACCTCCGGCATCAAGGCGGAGGCCGAACAACGCGCCGAGCGGCAGAAGGAACTCGGCCTGGACGCCGACGCCGAGGACGGCTGGATCTTCGTCGACCCCGCGGAGCTCGGCATCGACGACTGACCCCCGTACCACTGGCCCGCCTGCGGTGCACTCCCCTCCGCGCACGTCGCCCCGCCCCGGCGGCGTGCCCCTCCCCGCACCGGCAGGCTCCCCGCCGCCGGGGGCGCTCAGCGAGCGCCCCCGGCGGCCCCCTATCGGGCCCCTCCGGCCGGGCCGGCACGCCACCCCCTCAGCGGGCGGGGGACTCCGGCGCCGATGGCGTCGGAACACGCGATCTTGATCTTTCTTCACCTATCCCTCCGCCACCGTGGGATCTGTCCACTGGCGAACAGTGGTGACCCTGGCGGGCCGAAGAAATGATCGCCATCGCGTAAGGCGCATACAGCCTTACCGCCACAGAAATACATTTCCCCACCCACGGGCCCGATCACAGCCGGGCCGCGTGCGGTTGGAGTGCACCGATCACGCCTGAGGGGAGGTCCGCGCCGAGGAAGGACGCCGACGACCAGTCGGGATGGCCGGGTGGATCCAGCACGGGGCACGTGGCCGGGAACGTGCGTCCAGACCGAACCACACCGCCAGGATGAGCGGCTGGGTCTGGCTGGGCGCATCGGGGCCGATGACGCGCGCACCCAGCGACGGCACGGCCGTCTTCGTGGTCAGCCGCGCCGCCTACGGGGGCCAGCGCGTCGTCGGGGCCGTCCGGCACAGTGCCTCAGTCGCACTCCTCACAGCGGACGTCGAGTACTTGGTCTAACCCGATGACGTGGAAGATTCGCCCGATCCGGCCCCGGGTCATGACGGTGACCCGGCCGCCGGTCCGCCGCAACCGCTGATCCAGGCGGGCCAGGGAGTTCAGCCCGGTGGAATCGATGAAATGCAACGCGGTGAGATCGATGACCAGGGAGGTCCCCGAGCCCTGTTCCACCTCGGCCAGTCGTCTCTCCAGGGACGTGATGTTGGACAGGTCGAGTTCGCCCGTCACCCGCACCAGCGTGCTCGACTCCCAGCGCGTGATCGCCACATCCAGTGGATACATGAGTGATCCCATCCCAGCCACGGCTTACCCGCGGGCGAGGTCCGGACCCGGAGGGAAATGTTAGACGAAACAATTAAATATAAACCAGAGAAGCCCTCTTCCGCAGGACAAATTGGGGATTAGGCCACCGATTCGGTCGTCCGCGGTCATCCGCCCCCTGAGCCGTGGCACCCTCCGGGGTAGGGTGGAGGCCAGATATTCCGAACTTCCGTGTGCCATGAAGGGCGCCGTGACGACGAACAGGTTGTCCCAACTCTGGGCGCTCGTCGCCGAGCACGCCTGGCCGCAGGGCGCTTCGGTCTCGCTGGAGGACATCTGCGGGGTGTGCGCGGCCGAGGTCCCTTCCGACGGGGTTTCCCTCACCGCGAACACCTCCCCCCAGGGCCGGGTCGAGCGACTGTGCGCCACGACGCCGCTGGCCCGCGAGATCGAGGAAATCCAGGCGACATTGGGGCAGGGGCCCGGCAGGGCCGCGCTGTCCTCGGACGGCCCTGTGCTCACCCCCGACCTCGGCGACTCCACCCCTCGCCGCCGGTGGCCCGCGTTCACCCCGGCCGCGATCCAAGCCGGCCTGGGGGCGATCTTCGTGTTCCCCTTGCGGACCGGCGCCATCTATCTGGGCGCATTGAGCCTGCATAGGACCGGACCGAAACCCCTCACCGACACTCAGCTGTCCGATGCGCTCTCCCTGGCCGACATGGCACTGGACATTATGCTGGAGGGAGGAGCAGAGACGTGTGTGGAAGACCGCCCGCTCGGGGACGGCTCGGCAGCCTTCCATGACCAGGCCGAAGTCCACCAGGCCGCCGGAATGATCTCGGCGCAGCTCGATGTGGGGATCGACGAGGCGTTGGTCCGGCTGCGCGCCTACGCCTTCGGGCACGAACGCCCACTCGCCGACGTCGCGCGCGACGTCGTGCGGCGCAGGCTGAGGTTCACCCCCGACCCGCAACCGGACTGAATCGTCAGTCACCACGCAATCTTCTCCCAAGGAGGTTCCCGGTGCCTAGGGAACAGGAACTGGCCAGTACCTTCGTCCAGCTGGCCGACACACTGGTGGTCGACTTCGACGTGGTCGACTTCCTGCACATGCTCGCCCGGCGCAGCGTAGACCTGCTGGACGTGGACGCCGCCGGGCTGATGCTCACCGACCACCGCGGCAGTCTGCGGTTCATGGCGGCCTCCACCGAATCGGCGCGCCTCCTGGAACTCCTGCAGTTGCAGAACGAGCAGGGGCCCTGCCTGGAGGCCTACCGGGGCGGCCACCAGGTGTCCTGCCCCGACCTGTCGCAGGCCCTGCACCGATGGCCCCGCTTCGCCCAGGCGGCGCTCGGCGAAGGCTACAGCGCCATCCAGGCGGTGCCGATGCGGATGCGCGAGCACACCGTCGGGGCGCTGAACCTGTTGCGCCACGAGACCGGCAGACTCACCGACACCGACATCGCGATCGCCCAGGGACTCGCCGATGTGGCCACCATCAGCATCCTCAACTCCCGCACCGCCGAGGAGCGCGAGCGCCTGGCCGAGCAGCTGCAGACGGCGTTGAACAGCCGGGTCGTCATCGAGCAGGCCAAGGGCGTGCTCTCGGAGCGCCGTGTGATCGACATGAACGACGCGTTCGGCGTCCTGCGCGGCTTCGCCCGCGAGCACAACCGCCGTCTGTCGGAGGTCGCCCGGGCGGTGGTGACCCGGGACAGCAGCGTCGCCACCCTGCTCGTGTCGGCCAACGCCGCGAACATACACGGCAATGGCGACGGCGCGGACGGGGCACGGGCATGACCCGCCCGAGGCACGTCCCGCGCCCTGTCCCATAGGTCAGCGACGGGGCGAGGCCAGCGCCGCCGGTCGGGACCCCGTTCCCGTTCCCTGTCGAGCAGGGGTGGACGCGCTGGACCCTCGCGCTGGTGCGGTGCGCTTCCCGGGCCCACCACGGGGCGCGCGCCGTTCGCGCCCTACCGCAGCTCCAGGCTGAGGAGAGCGTTCTCGATCAGTTCGGGCATCGCCGGGTGGATCCAGTACTGGTCCTCGGCCATGGAGCGGGCGTCCAGGCCGAACTGCATCGCCTGGATAAGCGGCTGAATCAGGGTGGGCGCCTCGGGGCCGATGACGTGCGCGCCGATCAGTTGCCCGGTGGCGGGATCGGCGAGCAGCTTGGCGAATCCGGTGGTGTCC
Organism: Nocardiopsis rhodophaea; assembly: GCF_039530945.1. Lineage (NCBI taxonomy): Bacteria > Bacillati > Actinomycetota > Actinomycetes > Streptosporangiales > Nocardiopsidaceae > Nocardiopsis > Nocardiopsis rhodophaea. The sequence continues at coordinate 125,413 of NZ_BAAAPC010000014.1, read as the reverse complement.
TCCATCGCCCACCCATAGGCGACACCGGCGTAGTCCTGCCGCGCCGACACGTACTCCCGCGTGCCGTGGCGTGCTTCCTCCTCGGTGAGGCCGACCGAGGCGACCATCGGTCCGGAGAACACGGCGTGCGGAACGAACCGGTGGTCGGTCCGCACCGGCGCCTCAGGGTGCAAGAGATTGTGCTGAACGGTCTGCGCCTCGCGGTTGGCCACGTGTTTGAGCTGGTACGGGGAGCTGACATCGCCCAGTGCCCACACACCGTCGACGGAGGTGGCCTGGGTCGCGTCGACGCTGATCCTCCCGTCGCCGGTGAGATCGAGCCCGCCCTCCTTGGCGCCGATGAGGTCGCTGTTCGGGACGCGGCCGGTGGCCACCAGGATCTCTTCGGCCTCGACGGACTCGACGCCCTCCGGGCCGTCAAGGTGCAGCCTGACCGATCGTCCATCGCGCTCGACGCCCTTGGCCGTGCGGTTCATGCGCAGGTCCCACCGGCGAGCGGCGAGGTCGGTGAACCGGGTCGCGACGTCCTCGTCTTCGTGCCGCAGCATCAGGCCGGACCGGCCGACGACGGTCACGTCGGTCCCGAGGGCGGAGAACACGTGGGCGAGCTCAGCGCTGACGAACCCCGTGCCCATGATGATCATCCGGCGCGGGAGGTCCGGGAGCCGCATCACCGAGTCGCTGGTCAGGTACCTGACCTCGGCCAGGCCGGGGATGGGCGGGGCGCTCGGGCGGCTTCCGGCGGCGACCACGACCCGGTCCGCGGAGATCTCCTCGGTCCCGTCGGCCGTCCGCACCTCCAACCGCTTGACGCCAGTGAAGCGCGCGGTGCCCCGATAGAGGGTGACGTTGTCGGCACCGGCCCGGTAGCGTTCGCCGCTGACCGCGATCGGATCGATCCGCCCGAAGATGCGGTCCCGGATGGCGGGCCAGTCCACCCCCTCCAGGCGCAGGTCCACGCCGAGCCGGTCACCGTGCGCGGGTGCGCTGGCGGTGTCCGCGGTGTGCACGAACATCTTGGTCGGGATGCAGCCGACGTTCAGACAGGTACCACCGAAGGCACCGGTGGAGCCCACCCCCTTCTCCACCAGCGCGACGCTCCAGTCGGCGAACCGCTCGTCCACAATCGTGTTGCCCGAGCCGGAGCCGATGAGGATGAGATCAAAGTGCGTCATCGCCCCATCCTTCACCACGTCCCGGCGTGTCAGAAAGGGATTGCCCCGAAGTGCTCGGCCACGGGCACAGGACATCGCAACGCGAGGGGCGTCCGCCGGACCAGCGAGTCCACGCCCCGCGTCCGGGCCTACTGACCGCGGACGCGAGGCCCGCCGTACGGCTCACGGCGCGGGCAGCACGTCGACCGGGACGCCGTTGAGGACCGACGTGCCGGACAGGGGGTCGATAACAGCGGGGTCGGTGAGCACGTTGGCGTTGACTCCGGGGTCGGCCGCCGCCATCTCCATACGGGTGCCCTGAGCGCCGTGCCCCCAGCCGTGCGGCAGGCTCACCACGCCCGCGGGCACCGCCTCGGTGCGCTCCACGGTGACCTGGAGCTGCCCCGAGCGGCTGCGGACCAGCGCGGTCGCGTCGTCCCGCAGACCGAGGCGCTCGGCGTCCTCGGGGTGCACCTGCAGCGTGCACGTGTTGCTTCCGCCCGTCAGCGCCGGCACGTTGTGCATCCAGCTGTTGTTGGACCGCAGGTGGCGGCGGCCGATAAGGACGAGAGCGTCGCCCGGCGTCTCCAGCCCCTCCCGGAGCCGCCGGACGTCCTCGACGATGGGCTCCGGGCACACCTCGACCCGCCCCGAGACCGTTTTCAGGACCTCGGGAATCCGAGGCTGGAGGGGACCCAGGTCGACACCGTGCGGCTCGGCCAGCAGCCGCCGCAGGCTGAGCCCGCCGGGGGCAGCGCCGAAGCCGTCACCGTAGGCCCCCAGCCGCAGCTTCATGTCCAGCCTTCGCTCGGCAGGGGTGCCCGGGTACAGCTCCTCGGCGAGCTTGGCCGCCTCGGCCCCGTACACGGGGGAGGCGGGGTCGGCGGCGGCCTTGGCGAGGTCCCGCTCGATCAGGCGGTCGTCGACCTCGCCCGGAGGGGCGGCCGCGCCCCGGCCGACGGCGATCTGGATCAGGCGAGCGAGGATCTCGCACTCGTCGATGCTGCCGTCGGCCAGGGACACCGGGGCTGGCGAGTACCGCGCGTTGTTCCGGATCGCGAGTTCGCTGAAAGCCAGGTCGAAGTGGGCGGTCTGGCTCGGTGGCGGTGGCGGGAGGATGACGTCGGCGTGCCGTGTCGTCTCGTTCAGGTAGGGGTCGACGCTGACCATGAACTCCAGTCCGGCCAGCGCCCGGTCCAGCCGGTCGCCGCCGGGTGTGGACAGCACGGGGTTCCCGGCGATCGTGACCAGCGCCCGCACCTGGCCGCCGCCCGGGGTCGCGATCTCCTCGGCGAGGGTCGCGACGGGCAGCTCGCCCTTGACCTCGGGCAGGCCGCGCGCCCGGCTGTGCCACCGACCGAGCTGGAAGCCGCGCCCGCGGCCCGAGCCGCGCCGCCGGTGCGGCGCGAGGGGGAACATCGCACCACCCGGCCGGTCGAGGTTTCCGGTGAGCAGGTTGAGCACGTCGACCAGCCAGCTCGTCAGCGTGCCGAACTCGGCGGTGGTCGTGCCGATCCGGGCGTAGACGGCCGCGGTCGGCGCCTGCGCCAGGTCGCGGGCCAGGGTGCGGATCCGGCCGGCGGGTACACCGCACACCTGCTCCACCGTCTCGGGGGCGAACGCCTCGGCCAGCGGGGGCAGGGACTCGACGCCGTCGACATGGGAGGCGAGCGGACCGGGGTCGGCCAGCCCTTCCTCGAACAGCGTGTGCACCATCGCGAAGAGCAGGTAGGCGTCCGTCCCGGGGCGGATCGCCACGTGCTGGTCGGCCAGTGCGGCCGTCCGCGTGCGCCGGGGATCGACGACGACCAACCGCCCGCCGCGCTTACGCAGCTTCTTGAGGCGGCCGGGGAAATCGGGGGCGGTGCACAGGCTGCCGTTGGACTCCACCGGATTGGCGCCGAGCATCAGAAGGTGGTCGGTGCGGTCCAGATCCGGCACCGGGATGGCCAGCGGGTCGCCGAACAGCAAACCGCTGGACACATGCTTGGGCATCTGGTCGACGGTGCTCGCCGAGTAGACGTTGGGGCTGCCGACCGACTTCGCGAACTCGCCCGCGTACATCTGGCCGGCGAGGGTGTGCACGTTGGGGTTGCCGAGGTAGGTGGCCACCGACGGGCGGCCGTGCCGCTCGATCACGCCCATCAGCCCGCGCTCGACAGCCGCGAACGCCTCCGCCCACCCCGTTTCGGTCCAGGTCTCGCCCTCCCGGACCATGGGCCGACGCAGCCGGTCGGGGTCGGAGTCGAGCTGTCCGAACGCCGCTCCTTTCGGGCAGATGAACCCGGAGCTGAAGACATCGTCGCGGTCACCGCGGGCGCCGGTGACCCGGCCGCTGTCGATGGTGAGCTTCAGCCCGCAGGTCGCTTCGCACAGTGGGCAGATCCGGTAGGCCGTTTCCATATCGCCTCCACACTCGGAGCCAAACGAGCCGACATACCGACCGGTCGGCCGGTAGCATACGACGATACCGCTATTCCGGCTCCCTCAAGAGTTCCGCCCCGTTACGCACACTCCTGGGGGCGGTGGCGCGGCTACCTGACCAGGCGCGCTTGATTCACCTGGGCACCCTGCACGAGTACGGGCCTACTAAGGCAGGCCAGGCCGTACGCCCAGGGGCCCGTCCGTACCCGGCCAACGCCTATGCGCGCACCAAGCTCGCCGGTTCCGAGGCAGTCCTGCGCGCCACCGGATCCGGTATGGTCAACGCGTCCGTGCTGCGGTTGGCCAACGTGTGCGGCCCGTATCCTTCACCAGCGTCGTTTCCCGGTCTGCTGCTGCGCGTGTTCCGCGATGCGGCGGCCGGACGGTCGGCTTCGCTCTCCATCGCTGACGCGCGGCGCGACTTCGTCGACGTGCGCGACGTCGCCGCGGCGGTCGTGGCGGCCGGTGATCGGGCACAGGCGCGCGGGCAGGTCATGAACATCGGGAGCGGACGGGTCATGGCGATCACCGATCTCGTCGCGCTGATGGCGGAGGTCTCCGGTGTACCGCGCAGAAGGGTCACTGAGCGCGGAGTACCGGCGGCCGGGCTAGGAGGAACGTGGTCGCTTGCCGACATCGGGGCGGCCGAGCGCCTGCTGGGATGGCGGCCCACCATACCCCTGCGGGACTCGCTGCGCGACATGTGGGAGACCTGATCTCCGACCGCTCACCCCCAGGGCGAAGCCCCGGGCCACACCCTCGGTATCTGCGACATGCACGGGCGTCTCAGGCATGGGGCCGAAGGTCGGATGTGCGTTATCGGCTGCTCCGGTAGTACCGCACGCCGGAAAGCGTAGGGCAGGCGAGGGTCTACGTTCTTCACCAGCGCCTGATTCCTCGCATCCGCCGGAGCCCACCTCGATCTCCCTACCGACTATGGCTCCAACGCGCACTGGTAGCGTCACCTGGAAAGCCCGACAAAGCATCGACAGCCTCAGGACCCGCCGCGCGTCCGGCCGCGGTCTCAGCAGCGAAGGCCGCCTCGCCCAGTGCCTCGCGCGCGGCCACCGACACCCGGTCGACGTCGCCCCGCTCGGCCGGTGGGAGTGGAACGCCCACTGCCTCGCGTGTCACGGCGGCCGCCCCCAGCAGTCGCGCGCCTTGGGCGGCGTCGCCCGCCAGCGTCCAGGCACCGGCCAGGCCTTCCAACGCAAGCGCGACCGCCAGCGGCGATCCCGTGGCGTGTGCGGCCACTAGACCCTCGGTGTGGAGCCGCAGCGCCTCCTCGGAATCGCCTCGCTGCTCGGCCACAAACCCCAGCTCCGCCAAGACCAGGGCCAGGGCCGAGGGCCCCTGGGACTCGCGATGCCGGGTGAGCCAGTCGTCGAGGCGGGCCGCTGCACGGTCGAGCCGGCCCTCTCGGCGGTCGCCCATAGCCAGGCCGAGCTCGGCGAATCGCTCCCCGAACCGGTCGCCCTGCTCCCTGGCAAGGTCGGCGGCCTGGCGGTGGAACTCTTCCGCGCCGCGGTAGTCGCCTTTGAGCAGAGACAACCGGCCCAGTTCCGACATCCGGTAGGAGACCTCCGTCCACAGGCCCAGGTCCTCGGCGATGCGCAGGCCCTCCCGGTCGATGCGGAAGGCCGCGGCGTACTCGCCCACAGCCTTCGCCCGCTGACTGAGCACCGGCATCGCCTGCAGTTGCCCCCAGCGGTCGCCGATCTCGCGGAACAGCTCCAGCGCGCTTCGCCCATCGGTCTCGAATTCCGCGAGGCGTCCCCTCGCCTGGGCGATCCAGGCACGTGCGTTCAGTGCCGCCGCGGTCCCCCAGCGGTCGCCGCGGGAGCGCAGCACCGGAAGTGCATCTTCCACCAGTTCCTCACCGGCGGCCGCCTCGCCGAACTCCAGCAGGACGGAGCCGAGGAACCATCCCACACGCGCCCGCTCGTCCTCGCTGCGGCCGGGCCCGGAGTCGAACCCGGCCAGCCCCGCCCGCGCCACGGCGACGGGGTCCTCGGGCGCGGCGACCAGGAGTTCGGCCGCGGCCCGCCACGCGCGCGCCGCCGCGACCATCTCCGGCGCTCCCCCTTCCAGAGCCGTCGCACGGGTGAGCAGGCGGTGCGCCTCTCTGAACCTGCCGCGAAGGTAGCGATACCAGAACGGCGCCACGGCCAAGCGGAGCGCGGCGTCGGCGTCGCCGATCCGCACAGCGGTGTCGAACGCGGTCCGGAGATTGGCGCTCTCCAGGTCCAGCCGCCGCAGCCACCGCTGCTGATCATGGCCGCGCAACAAGGGGTCGGCGCGCTCGGCAAGATCGGCGTAGTAGCGCATGTGCCGCTCGCGGACTGCACTGGCCTCGTCGGCCTCCTCCAAGCGCTCGGCGGCGTAGGCGCCGACCGATTCGAGCAGCCGGTAGCGCACCCCGTCGGTCCCGTCCGCCGCGACGACCAGGGAGCGCTCCACGAGCCGAGACAGCGGTTCCACGACGCCGCCCGCCTGGGCCGGGGACTCGGCGCAGACCGCCTCGACCGCCGACAGCGCGCAACCTTCGGTGTGGACCGACAGCCGTCGCAGTACCGTCCGCTCAGCGTCGGAGAGCAGGTCCCAGCTCCAGTCGAAGACCGCACGCAGTGTCTGCTGGCGCCGCGGTGCCGCACGGCCGCCGGCGGCGAGCACACCGAAGCGGTCGTCCAGGCGGTCGGCGAGTTCAACGGCACCCAGCGCACGGACCCGGTTGGCGGCAAGCTCCAGAGCCAGGGGCAGCCCGTCCAGACGCCGACAGATCGCGGCTACGGCCGGCGCACTGCGCGCGTCGAGCACGAAGCCGGGCGCGACCGCCGCCGCACGGGCAACGAAGAGCCTCACGGCACTGGGTAGGCCAGACTCGGCATCCAGACGGAGGTCGGTGTCGGGGATCTGCAATGGAGCGACCTCATAGACCCGCTCGCCGGTGAGCCCCAGGGGCTCGCGGCTCGTCGCCAAGCACCGCAGGCTCCCCGCAACGCCCAGTAAGTCGCGCACGAAGCCGACGACCGGTTCCACCACATGCTCGCAGTTGTCCAGCACCAGCAGCCCCGCGGTGTCGCGCAGCGCTTCGGCCAAGCGGGTGGCGGAGCCGCCGGTGTGCTCGGGTGCGTCATGGCGTATACCGAGCGCCGCCGCGACCGCCTCGGCGACCCGCTCACCCGGGGCCATGCCGGTGGCGGGGCGCAGCCCACCCAACTCCACCAGCCACACCCCGCCGACGGCCTCATCCATGAGCCCGGACGCCGCCTCCAGGGCAAGACGCGTCTTGCCTACTCCCCCAGGACCGGCCAGGGTCACCAGGCGCTCGTCGGCAAGCAGCGCGCGGACCTCCGCAACCTCCCGTTCACGGCCGATGATGGAGGTGAGGGGGGCGGGAAGGTTGGTGCGGGAGCGCAGCGGCGCCGCGGGTCCGGTTCCGGTGTTCAGGTCGGGGACCTGGCGCAGGATTTCTTGATGCAGAGCGGCGGTCTCGGGGGCGGGGTCGGCTCCCAGCTCCTCGGCCAGCCGTCGGCGTAGCCGGTCGAAGGCGTTGAGCGCCTCGGCCTGGCGTCCGGAGCGGTACAGCGCCCGCATCAGCGACGCCAGCAGCCGTTCGCGCAGCGGATGCTCTTCGACCAGGTCGACCAATTCGTCGGCGAGCAGTCGGTGTTCCCCCAGCGCCAGCCGAACCTCGGCCTGCTCCTCTACCGCGCTCAGCCGTTCGTCGATCAGGCGGGCCGCCGGCGCCGCGGCGAAGGAGTCGTCGTGGAAGTCGGCGTAAGGGGGGCCGCGCCACTGCGCCAGCGCCTCGGCGTAGAGGGAGGCCGACTCCCGGGGCCCGGCCGCCCGGCGAGCGCGCTCGACCAGCGAGCGGAACCTCCCGGCGTCGACCTCGTCAGGGTCGGCCTCCAGCCGGTAGCCGGCCGGGCCGTGAAGAACCCGGCCGCGTCCGCCCTCCTCGGCCCGCTCGAGTACGCCGCGCAGCTGCGACAGCTTCGCCCGGAGCACACGGGACGGGTTGGCCGGAAGGTCCTCTCCCCACAGCTCGTCGATGAGGCGCTCGGGAGCGACGGGGCGCCCCTCGCGCACCAATAGTGCGGCCAGCAGCATGCGCACCTTGGCCTCGGGAACTCGCACCGGTTCGCCATCAGCGCGCCAGACCTCCAGTGCCCCCAGCACCCCGAATCGCATGCCATCACCGTAGTGCAGCCATGCCGGCGCCCCGTCGGAACCGGACCGGAGCCTTTCCGGACCCTTCGGCGGCGAGAGTGGGCGCACGGCGGTGGACCGACGGTTTCGAGATGAGGGGAGGCGGCCGTGGAGGAGACCCGGACAGCCGATCGGCGGCTCCGCGTCGCGGTCATCATCGGCAGTACGCGCAAGGGGCGCTTCGCCCCAACGGCCGCCACCTGGTTCGCCTCGCTGGCCCGTCGACGGGAAGACCTGGAGGTCGACGTCATCGACCTCGCGCGAACGGGCCTGCCCGAGGTGCTGGCCGAGGACGGCGACCCCCGCCCGACCGCCGTGTCCCAGCTTTCTCCCTGGCTCACCGAGGCGGACGCCTTCGTGGTCGTCACTCCGGAGTACAACCAGAGCTTCCCCGGGGCGTTGAAGAACGCCATCGACTGGTTCAACGACGAGTGGCGGGCTAAGCCGGTGGCGTTTGTCGCCTATGGCGGCGAGAGCGGCGGGCGGCACGCCGTCGCGCAGCTGCGCCTGGTCTTCACCGAGGTGGAGGCGGTGACCGTGCGCGACATCGTCAGCATCTCCGACCACCAGCGTCGGTACGACGATCAGGGCCGGCCCGCGGCCCCGCGGGGCTGCGACTCCGCGGCGGCGCGAGTACTCGACCGCCTCACCTGGTGGGGCCGGGCACTCAGCGGCTACCGGGACCTGCACCCCTATGAATCCTGACCACTGCCTCCCGTACATAACTCCCCCGGAGGCCTCGAGATAGGAGACCCTTCATGTCGTCCGACACCGAAACCCCCACCGGCCCCAAGGCCGGCGCGCGGGAGTGGATCGGACTGGCCGTGCTGGCCCTGCCGACCATCCTGCTCGCACTGGATTTCACGGTCCTGCACCTCGCACTTCCGCACCTGGCCGTCGAGCTGCGCCCCAGCAGTACGCAACAGCTGTGGATCCTCGACATTTACGGCTTCATGATCGCCGGGTTCCTGATCACGATGGGCACCCTGGGCGACCGCATCGGCCGCCGCAGGCTGCTGATGATCGGGGCAGCTTGCTTCGGTGCCGCCTCGGTGCTCGCCGCTTATGCGCCGAGCGCCGAGATGCTGATCGCCGCCCGCGCTCTTTTGGGCATCGCCGGCGCCACATTGATGCCCTCGACTCTGGCGCTGATCAGCAACATGTTCCACGACCCAAAGCAGCGTGGCCTGGCAGTGGCGGTGTGGCTAAGCTGCTTCTCCGCCGGCGGCGCCGTCGGCCCGCTGATCGGCGGCGCGCTGCTGGAGTGGTTCTGGTGGGGTTCGGTCTTCCTCATGGGTGTCCCGGTGATGCTGCTGTTGCTCATCGCGGCCCCGCTGCTGCTTCCGGAGTACCGCAGCCCCGAGCCGGGTCGGCTCGACCTGTTCAGCGTGGCCCTGTCGCTGGCCGCGATCCTGCCGATCATCTATTCGGTCAAGGAAGCCGCGAAGGGCGGCTGGAGCGTGCTCCTGGTGGCTGTACTGCTCGTAGGTGTGCTGTTCGGCTGGGTGTTCGTTCGCAGGCAGCGCGTCCTGTCCGACCCGTTGATGGACATCGGTCTCTTCCGGTTCCGGGCCTTCTCTGTGGGGCTGGGCAGCCTGCTGTTGGGCACACTGACCCTTGGCGCGTTCGTGCTGCTGTTCGCGCAGTACCTGCAGATGGTCCAGGGATTGCCGCCGCTGCAGGCCGGGCTGTGGATGGCGCCCTATGCGATCACTAACATCGTCGGCGCCATGATCGCCCCGGCGGTGGCTGCCAAGCTGTCGGCCAGCCGCACCATCGCCCTGGGCCTGGTCGTGGCCGCGGCCGGTTTCGCCCTGTTCACCCAGGTCGGCGCGGAGTCCGGACTGGCTCTGGGCGTGATCGCGAGCATGCTCATCACCTTCGGGCTGAGTCCGCTCATGGTGCTGGTCATCGACCTGGTGATCGCCTCTGCTCCCAAGGAGCGCAGTGGATCGGCGTCCTCGATGTCGGAGACCTGCTCGGAGATGGGCATGGCGATGGGCGTGGCGACGCTGGGCGCGGTGGGCACCGCCGTCTACCGCACCGTCATCCCCGGCTCCCTGCCGGAGGGGGTCGCAGGCGAGGCGGCCGCGGCGGCAGGGGACAGCCTGCCCAGAGCCATGGCAGCGGCCGAGAACCTGCCCTCCAATGTGGCCGACGACCTCATTGCCGCTGCCGAGAACGCTTTCCTTACGGGGCTTTCCACTGTGGGCTGGGCCAGCGCGGGCACAGTGCTGCTGCTCGCCGTGCTGACCGTGCTGTCCCTGAAGTCCAGTGCCCCTGCGGGGGAGGACAACGACGAGCAGGGCGGCGGGGCCGCCGGCTTAGGGGCGGGCCAGGAGAGCAAGCTCAGCGCAGAGCGCGGCTGAGCCCGCCGACTCCGCTGTAAGGCAACCGGATGAGGTTCCTTGTAACCCTGCTGGAAGCCGCCGATCCCGCCGGATGCCCCGCCCGTCCCTGCGGCAGCGAGGATCAGAGCGACGCAGGCGACGCCGAGCTGACGGAGTTTGTAGAGCATGGAGTTTGTAGAGCACAGAACTGCCCTGCGGCACCTTCTCGGCCGGCAGCGTCCGGTACAGCGATCCCATGGTCGGCGCCCCCACAGCACCCAAACCGAATCCGATGACCAATGCCGCCAGGGCCGACCACGCCTCGCCGCTCCCGCCACCGATCTGCGTGAGAACGAACGCGCCCACCTCCGCCAACACCGCGCCACCCCGCACCAAGCTGCGCGCGAAGGCCGAGCGGCAGGAGAGGGAGCGGTAGGAGAGCCGCCGTGACCGATGCCCACGATCACTACGGCCGGGCCGGTGATCGCGGGGGGCACGTTCGCCCGCCTCTGCGGCCCATTCGGCATAGGCGCGGCGCTCGGTCGGGGCATCGACACCGACCCCAGCGGCGCGCACGCTTCCGAGCGCCGGAAGGGCCGCGCGTGTACCGGATGCCCGTCAGCGTCCGTCTTCGATGTCGAGGACGGAGATGTCCAACCGGGCGGCCTTCCAGCCGAGCTGGTCGCGGGCGACCTCGGCCAGCCGGGTGCGCAGAGCGGCGTCCGCCCGCGGAACGGTCGTGCCCGCGTGGAGCCGTACGCGCAACTCGATGTCGATCCCGTCCTCGCCCTCGGTGAGCTCCGCGACGCGGGCGTCGGCCACACCAGGCACACCCTCGGCCGCTGTTCGCAGCACGGCGGCCGCGGCCGAGCGCCTGACCCGGGTGACCCCCTCCTCCTCCCCGGGCACGCGCAGGGCTCGGCGCGACCTCGGGTCGGCGCGCACCAGCCGCATCACGTCGTCGAGCAGGTGCGGCGGGGCCACCACGCGCTCCGCGGCGAGCTCGGACCGGGCGGCGAGCAGCACGCTGTGCTCCTCGACCGCCGCACGGCAGTGCGGGCACCGCAGTTCGTGATCGGTCGGCGCCCCGTCGCGCTCGTGCGCCAGAACCTCGTCGATGTCGGAGCCGCACGGCAGCCGTTCGTGGTCGGTGTGGTCTATCGCCATGGCTTCAGCGCCTCCACGAGGTGGGCTCGGGCACGGTGGATGCGGCCGCGTACGGCGCCCGTCGTCACACCGACGGTCTCAGCGATCTCGCCGTAGGTCATCTGCTCCATCTCGTACAGGATCCAGCAGACACGCTGCTGCGGCGGGAGGTCGAGGAGGGCCTGGGCGAGGGCATCGCGCAGGCCGCTAGCGACCGTGTGATGTTCGGGTCCGGGGCCGCGCCCGGGGCGCTCGCCCTCCAGGAGGTCGGTCGGTGACTCGGGGGTGCGCGCACGAGCGGCGTTCAGGGCGCGGCGCGTGACGATGCGATAGAGCCACGCCCGGAATGTCTCGGGGTCGTCCAGGTCGGGAAGGGCGCGCCAGGCCGCGACCAGCGCCTCCTGCGACGTGTCCGCGGCGTCGGCCGAATCGTTCAGGATGCGCAAGGCGATCCGGTACACGGTGTCCTGGTGCCGCCGGACCAGCATCTCGAATGCCGCGGCGTCGCCGTCGCGGGCGCGCTTGACCAGCGCCGTGTCGTCACGATGCGAAGTGTTTGCCATTCATCCGCCCGCGTCCGCAGTCACCCGGCCATATTACGCATAGCATTCTTTTATACACGATCAGTGATATCCGCACGGGGGCGTAGCGCGTCTCGCATGTGTCCCAGATCACACGCGCTTCCGCGTGACGATGCGTGGGGCACGCGTGTCCTTAGTGGTGCGCGCTACTTCCGGTAACACGGCAACAGCGATCGCTCCGCCCGGCACCGACGGCGCGGAGCGAGAAGAAGCGCGGCACGAACCAACAGGGGGAGGAACACACGGTGGGAAACATCGACAACGAGTTCGAGAACGCCAAGGGCAAGGCCAAGGAGACCGCCGGCAAGGCGATGGGGAACTCCGAGCTGGAGACCGAGGGCAAGCTCGATCAGGCCGAGGCCCGCATCGAGGACGCCGCGGAGGACGTCAAGGAGAAGGCCGGAGAGGCCGCCGAGAAGATCAAGAACGTCTTCAAGCGCTGAACCGCCATGCACCGCACGGGGGGATGGAACAGTGACCGATTCGAAAGCAGAGCCCAAGGTGCCTGAAGCACGCGAGAAGAACACCTCCGGGGCCGGCGGCGCCGACGCCCGTGAGCTGGTAACGGCGAAGGGCACGACCTCGATCGCCGACCACGTCGTCGCGAAGATCGCGGGTATGGCCGCACGGGAAGTCGGTGGCGTGCACAGCATGGGCAGCGGCGCCGCCCGGGCTTTCGGGGCCATGCGCGACCGGATTCCCGGCGCCACGACCTCCGGCACCGCCGCACGCGGAGTGTCCGTGGAGGTGGGCGAGCGTCAGGCGGCGGCCGACATCGATCTGGTGATCGAGTACGGGGTGTCCATCCCCGACCTGGCAGCGGCGGTGCGCCGCAACGTCATCACCGCGGTGGAGCGGATGACGGGCCTGGAGGTCACCGAGGTCAACATCACCATTGACGACATCTACCTGCCCGACGACGAGGCCGACGACGGTGGATCCGAGCCGCGCGTCCAGTGAGTCCCGTGCCTCCCGCCCCGGAGAGCGGGCGGGAGGCACGGACTCGGCGACCGAAGCGGGCGGTGCGGACCGCAGCGCGCGGATCGCGCGGGAGATCGCCGACCGGGTGCGCGGCCTCTTTGAGGTCATCGACCTGTCGGCGGGTGCCTTCCGCACCACCGCCACGTTCGCCCCGGGAGACCGGATCGAGGGGGTGTCGGTGCGCGAGGACGCCGTCGCGATCGGGGTCGTGCTGCGCTGCGGCCGCCCGATCCCGGAGGTCGCCGCGGAGATCCGCGCACTGGTCGCACCGATGGTGCCGGGACGGCGCGTGGACGTGTCCGTCGAGGACGTGGTCGCCGACGCCGCGGTCGGGGGGTGATCCGGTGCGCGGGCGGCCGCGCGACCAGCGCGGGGCCTACCGGGCCTGGGTCCATGAGAACCATCCCGACCGGGGCGGTGATCCGCGGGCCTTCGCCGAGGGCCTGGCGCGGTGGCGCCAATCCCTGGGCGGACCGGCTGCCCGGCCGTCGGGGGAAGGCCGGGCACCCGGCGAAATCCGGGCGTTCCGGGCGCCGAGGGGGCCCGCCGGATGGGTGCTACGCGCGCTGCGCCGCCGGGCGGCCCGCCGCGAGCGGGCGCGGCGGCTGCGATGAAAAAGCGAGGAGGGTGGCCATGTGGCCCATCGTGGGACTGGCCTACGGCACGGTACTGGCACTGGCGGCCGCGTTCGGCGGTTTCGGGGCGTTCGCGCTGGTGCTCGTCCTGGGCATGGTCGGCTTCCTGGCCGGCCGCGCCTATGAGGGCGAAATCGACCTGTCCGAGCTGTTCCTCCGGCGCCGGTAGCGCCCCCGGGAACGCGGGACGCACCGGGGGAAAGCCGGAACTCCGGGAAACGGTCCGGGTCTGAGAAGGGGGCGGTGGCATGTCGGCGACAGTGGCGGCGCGGAACCCGACGCCGCGGAGGGCGGGTGACGCGGCGCCCGAGCACGGCAGCACGACGATCCCCGAGCGGGTCGTCACCAAGATCGCCGCCCACGCGGCGGCGGAGGTCCCGGGTGTCGGCGAGGTCGGCGGCGGCCTCGGTCGGCTGCTCGGAGCCGGACACGGGCCCACCCGGGTCACCGTCCGCCTCAGCGGCCGGGAAGCGGAGCGCACGGCGACCATCAGGCTGGGCATCGCCGTGCCCTATCCGCGCCCCGCCGCGACGACCGCCCAACACGTGCGGGAGCACGTCGCGGACACGGTCGAGCGGCTCACCGGGATCCGCGTGGGTCGAGTCGACATCGAGATCGTCGAGCTGCCCCGCGCAGACGCGGCCGGAGGCCGAGCGGAGCCGAGATGAGCGGAAGCGTCCCGCACCGACGCGGATCGGAACCAGGAGAGCGGACGCCGCGCGGAACTGGGAAGGAGCCACCGATGACGACGGCGGACGCCGAGTGGAGCGCGCCGGACCCGGGTACGGCCGAGCGGGCCCGCCGGGTGGCGGTGCGCGCCTTTCGGCCGCACCGGATATGGCCGACGGTGATCGCGGCCGTGCTGCTGCTCGCCGTGGCGGTCACGGCGGCGGCCGAGGTGATCTCCGCGCTGGCCGGTGTGCCGCTGGGCATCCCGTTCGTCGGCGCGGCGGCCCAGCGAGTCGGCGGCGCCCAATGGAACGCCCCGGAGGTGCAGGTCGCCTCGGCGGCCCTGGCGCTGATCGGCCTGCTTTTGATCGCGGTGGCGCTGCTGCCCGGCGAGGGCCGGTGGGCCGCACTGCGCACCGACGACCCCGATCTGATCGTCGGCCTGTCCCGGCCCGCCCTCCGACGGACCCTGACCGCGGCGGCGCTGGGCACCGGCGGGGTCGATTCGGCCAAGGTGGCGGTGCGGCGCCGACGGATCCGGGTGCGCGTGCGCACCGAACTGGCCGAGACCGCGGAACTCCGGGCGGCGGTCACCGCCGCGGTAGAGGAGCGCCTGGCGGACATCGCTCCACTGCACTCCTACAAAGTGACCACCACCGTACGGCGGGGGAAGCGATGAACGCGCGCTGGGATGAAGGCGCAGAGGGGTGAAGAAGGCGAGGGCAGTGGGCGAGAGGAACAGGGCGCGCCGCTCGGCGCGCGGCAACCGGTGGGGGCTGGCGCTCCTGGGCGTGCTGCTGCTCGGCGGCGGGACGGCGGCACTCGCCGCGGGCCTGGGGCTGTTCGGGGGACGGGTCGCCGAGGCGGAGATCGCCGGTACGCCGGAGCTCATCGGCCGCCCCGGGGCCTGGCTGCCGTGGGCGGCCGCCGCCCTGCTGGTCCTGGTGGCGCTGCTGGCATTGCGCTGGCTGCTGGTTCAGCTGCGCACCGACACGGTCGGGCGGATCGTGCTCGGTGACGGCGACGCCCGCGGCCGCACCGAGCTCAGCTCGAAGGCGGCGCGGACGGCCTTGGAACGACAGGTCCTCGACATCCCGGGCGTGCGCCGCGCCCACGCCGCCGCGACGGAGTCGGCCCAGCGGCCGCACCTGCGCCTCGACGTCACGGTGGACGAGGACGCCGACGTCGCGAACGTGTGGCGGCGCGTCCGCGCCGAGGCGCTGCGCGACATGCGCACCGCCCTGGAGCTCGACCGCCTGCCAACAGTGGTTCGGCTCTCCATGGCCGCCCCGCCCCGCCACCCGAGACATCGACTGGCCTGACCGACACACGAAGCCACCCTGGAAAGCGGCACCCTTGGGGATCTTGGGGGAGGACCCCTCGGTGCCGCGTTGGGCCCGGCCCCGGCCAACCGGCCGGGGCCGGGCTATCTCGTGTCCTGGCATCGGAACGCGTGAGCGGCCGAAGCACCCCCGCTCCCTGGCCGCCGCCGCGCGAGACGACGCGACCTCCAGCACGCTCCAGCTGGCATTCATCGCCGGACTCCCCCCGCCCCGCCACGCCACGCCACGCCGCGGCTCGGGCTCGGGGCGACGGCGTCCGGGTGCGCATGGACGAGAGGAACAGCGGACGGGGAGGTCGGTTCATGGGGTTACGCGGGAGGCGAGGCGCGCTCGCGCGGTCGCACGATCATCCGGCTCCCGCAGCACCACCCAGCCCGGCGCCCACCGGTTCTACGGACGGCCCGGCTGCAGCGCCCCAGGCCGGATCCGAGAAAGACCTGGCCTGAACAACCCCCGTGGAAGCATCACGGGTCGCCTGGCATCTGGCGCGCTCGTCGGCCAGCTTCGGGGCTGGCCGAGGAGAAAAGGCCCATCACCGTTCCAGAACCGTACGCGCACCGCCGTCGTGTCATCAGCCCGGAGCGGAACCGGGTCGGCGCGGACGCCGGAACGGCGCTTCGGGGCGGCCCGCGGTGGCGGCGCTGGCGGCGCACAGCACGGCCCAGCCGCCCGCCATCCCCACGCCCAACACCCGGGACGCGGGGCTCGGCAGGGACCGGCCCAGGACGAACGCGTCGCCCGCGTCCGACACGGCGCGGGCGGCGATCAGACACCGCAGCGGAGCACCACGCGGCGCGACGACCATACCCATCCCCACGGCGACGTCGCGGAACCCGATGAGCTCGATCAGCAGACGCGTCCGCGGCGACACCGTGCCGTCTTCCTCGGCCAGGCCGAGTGGACGCGCGATGATCTCCGGACAGGCCGCGGTGGCCGCGCCGAACACCGCCGTGGCCGCACCGAGCAGCCGCGCGAGCCGTGCCATGGTGCGCCTCCTTTCTCCCGCGTGGCCGTACACAACCCGACGCTATCCCCACCGATCGAGCGACACCATCCCCGCCCGGCGCTCGCCGATCCGCCCCCGTGCATGCGCGCTTCCATG
Source organism: Nocardiopsis rhodophaea (assembly GCF_039530945.1). NCBI lineage: Bacteria > Bacillati > Actinomycetota > Actinomycetes > Streptosporangiales > Nocardiopsidaceae > Nocardiopsis > Nocardiopsis rhodophaea. The sequence continues at coordinate 108,836 of NZ_BAAAPC010000014.1, read as the reverse complement.
GTCGCGTCCGCACGGAGGATCGGCTGGACAACGGTGCCCCGAAAAAAGCGCCGCGCCATGCCCGCAAGCACTTCGAAGAGGGAATTCCCCGGACCGCGGGTCCAGCGCGCAAGCACCGGCCCACGATCCTGCCCGTCCCACGACGCGCACGTGTCGCCCGCTGCACCGCCGAGCTGCCGCGCCGCCTCGACGCCGTCCACCTCCGGGTTGGCCTCCCCGGCTCCGCACCCAGCTCCCCGGCCCCGCCAACCGGTTCTACCGGCAGCTCATCCGGCACACGTCACGGTGGCCTCCGCCGCCAGTCGGGTCAGAGCCTCAGCCTCCCAGCTCCCCTCCTCCGCGCTGAACACGTGCACCACGAGGCCCGTCTCGCCGGGTGCCTCCGGGACGTGCAGGGTCTCGCACTCCAGAGCGATCTCCCCGATCGCCGGGTGCCGCAGCCGCTTGCGTCCCGCGCCGCACATCACCACCTCGCCGGTGTCCCATATGCGGCGGAACTCCTCGCTGCGCTCCGACAGCTCCACGATGAGCGCGGCCAGGCAGCCATCCTCGGGGTAGCGGCCCGCGGCGACGCGCAGCAGGCCCACCGCCTCGGCCGCCCGCTCCTGCCAGTCAGGCAGGACGTCGCGCGACGCGGGGTCGAGGAAGAGGAACCTGGCGTTGTTCGGGTCGCGGCGTCCAGGGCGCCCCAGGCCGCCCAGCAGCTCGCCACCCAGCACGTTCCAGGCCACCACGTCCAGGCAGTGGTTCGTCACGTAGGCAGGAAGACCGGCCATGGCGTCCAGGGCCCGCTGCAGCAGAGGGCTGACCTGGAGCCGGGGCGCGGGGCCGCCCGCGGCACCTGCCAGGGTCCGCAGGTGCCTGCGCTCGGCCGCGTCCAAGCCGAGTGCCCGCGCCAGCGCGTCGAGCACCTCTGCGGACGGCTGGACGGCACGCCCCTGTTCGAGTCGCACGTAGTAGTCCACGCTTATGCCCGCGAGCTGGGCCAGCTCCTCACGGCGCAACCCGCGCACCCGACGCCGGCGGCTCGCCGTGATCCCGACGTCCTCCGGCGCGACCCGCCCGCGCCGGGCACGCAGGAAGGCGCCGAGCGCCCGGCGCGGGTCGCCGATCCCGTCGATGCGGTCCCCTCTCCCGTCGTCGTGGCGGTGTCCAATCATGCGGTCCACGCTGTCCATGCGCTCCAGTATGGGTGGCCCTCCCAGTACCAGGACCAGCCTGCCTCCGGACAAAGGGGGTAGTGGTTACCCTCCCGCGTTCGGGCGAAGGTGGCTGCCATGACCGAAAGCGCACAGCCGACGCAGAAGAACGTCCTCATCGTCACCGCCCACCCCGAGCCCCGCTCGCTCAACGCCGCCCTGGCCGACTTCGCGGCCGAGCACCTCCGCGCGGCAGGACACCAGGTGCGGACATCCGATCTGTACGCGATGAAGTGGAAGGCGACGCTGGACGCCGACGACTACCCCGACCACCCGGCCGGCCAGCGCCTGCACGTGCTCGACGCCGCAGAGCGGGCCACGGCCGAAGGGCGGCTCTCCCCGGACATCGCCGCCGAGCAGGAGAAGCTGCTGTGGTCGGACGCGGTGATCCTGCAGTTCCCCATGTGGTGGTTCTCCGTGCCCGGCATCCTCAAGGGCTGGATCGACCGCGTCTTCACCTACGGCTTCGCCCACGGCCCCGGAATGCCCCCGCCCTACAGCAACGGCGGTCTCGCACCCCGGCGGGCCCTGGCCTCGGCGACGCTCGGCGCCCAGGAACCGGCGTTCTCCGACCGGGGCGCCCACGGGCGGCTGAACGATGTCCTGTTCCCGCTCCACCACGGCCTGTTCTGGTTCACCGGCCTGGCTCCACTCGAACCGTTCGCGATGTACGACGTCAACGAGGCCCCGGAGGACGGCTTCGAGCCCACGAAGCTGGAGTACGCCCACCGCCTCGACCGCCTCTTCACCGACGACCCGATCCCCTTCCGAACACTCGACGGCGGCGACTACGACCACGACATGCGCCTGCTCCCCAACGTCGAAACAGCGGCCGCCGGCGGCCCCGACCTCCACCTCCGCCCACGCGGGTAGCGGCACCGGACCGCGGCGCCGCGAGGGCGCCGCCCCTTCTCACACTGGGCGAGGAAGCGGCGGCGCCCCAACGGCCCCCTGCCGGAGCATGGTCGGGCTACCGCGTCGAGGCGCGGTTGTAGAGCTTCTTCGCCCAGACGTAGGCGGCCAGTGCGATGCCGACGCACCAGGCGACCGCGATCACCGCGTTGTTGCCGATCTCAGTGCCTGTCAACAGTCCGCGGAGGGTCTCGATGATGGGGGTGAAAGGCTGGTACTCGGCGAACCACCGCATCCCGGCCGGCATGGTGTCGGTGGGCACGAAGCCGCTGCCGAGGAAAGGCAGGAAAACCAGGGGCATCGGGAGGTTGCTCGCGGTCTCGGCGCTGTCGGAGACCAGGCCGAGCGCCACCGCCAGCCAGGTGAGGGCGAGAGTCGCCATCGAGAGCAGGCCGATGGCCGCGATCCACCCGACGGGTCCGGCACTGGGACGGAATCCGATGAGCAGCGCCACGCCAGTGACGACCGCGACGCTGAGCAGCGTCTGGATAAGGGTCCCCAGAACGTGGCCGGTCAGCACCGACACCCGGGCGATGTCCATGGTGCGGAAGCGGGCGATGATGCCTTCGGTCATGTCCATGGCCACCGACATGGCCGCTCCCTGGGCCGCGGAGGCCACGGTCATCAGCATGATCCCGGGGGCGATGTAGTCGAGGTACTCGGCGCGGCCACCGGAGGTCCCGCTGAGCCCCGCCCCCATGGTTCCGCCGAAGACGTAGACGAACAGCAGCAGGAGGATGATCGGCATTCCGGTGAGCAGCAGCGTCAAGGAGGGATAGCGCACCAGGTGCCGCAGTTGGCGGCCCAGCATGGTGGCCGAGTCACTGGTGGCGCGCGTGAGGGCCGTGGTCATCGTCAGGCCGCCTTCCGTGCGTTGTCGTCCGTTCTGGAATGGCCGGTGAGGGAAAGAAAGACGTCGTCGAGGTCGGGGGTGTGCACCGACAATTCCCTGACCTGGAGCGACGCTCCGTCGATGCGGTCGAGGAGCGTGCGCAGCGACCCGATGCCGCCGTCTCCGGTGACATCGAGCGCCAGTGCATCGTCGTCACGCGACCCGCCGAGCGTGCGGGCCGCCGCCTCCAGATGGTCGGCCGCGGCGAAATGCAGGCGGATGTGACCGCCGGGGATGCGGCGCTTGAGCTCCGCCGCCGTGCCCTCGGCCACGAGGGTGCCGTGGTCGAGGACCGCGATGCGGTCGGCGAGCTGGTCGGCCTCCTCCAGGTACTGCGTGGTGAGAAAGACCGTGACCCCGCCGGCCACGAGATCGCGGATGATCTCCCACATGCCGCGGCGGCTGCGCGGGTCCAGGCCGGTGGTGGGCTCGTCGAGGAAGATGAGGCGGGGCTCGCCGACCAGGGTCATCGCGAGGTCAAGTCGGCGGCGCATACCCCCGGAGTAGGTGGAGACGGGCTTCCCGGCGGCGTCGACCAGGTCGAACTGCTCCAGCAGCTCGGCGGCGCGCCGCCGGGCGCGGCGGCGGCCCAGGCGGTGCAGGTTCGCCATCAGCAGCAGGTTCTCCTCTCCGGTGAGGAGGCCGTCGACCGCCGAATATTGGCCGGTGACGCCGATCGCGGCGCGCACCGCGTCGGGTTCCTGGGCCAGATCGTGGCCGCAGATCCGCGCGTGGCCGCTGTCGGCTGCGATCAGTGTCGACAGGATCTTCACCATGGTGGTCTTGCCGGCACCGTTGGGTCCCAGCAGCGAGAAGATCGTCCCTGCGGGGATGTCCAGGTCGATGCCGTCCAGCACGACGTGGTCGCCGTAGGACTTGCGCAGCCCGGTGGCCGTGACGGCCGCTGGTGGCGTGTGTCGGGTCATGTCTGCCTCGTTTCTCGTTCGCCGCGATCGCGCTCCGCATGCTCACGCAGAGCCCGCAGAGGCTCGCGGACACCAAGGGGGCAAAGGGGCTCAGGCGCGGCGGACCACGATGTCGCCGTAGACGCTGCGGGCTCGCACCTCGACGGTCTCCTCGGCGGTGCCCGGGCCCTCGGCCGCTTCCAGGGAGCTACTCAAAGCGCCGTGCTTGGAGGCCGCGTCCAGCCAGGCCGCAGTGCCTTCGCGGACGCCGACTTCGATTTCCCCGTAGGAGGTTTCGATGTCCACGCGGCCGCGGACCACCTCGCCGATCCGGGCGCTTCCGTGGGTGGCCCTCGCGTGAACGGACTCCAAGGCGCGCTGGGCGCTGATGTGCCCGTGGGCGGTGTTCATCCGCAGTTTGCCGCTCACCGTGCCGAGGGTGATGGCGCCACTGGACGTCTTGATTACGGCGCGGCCGTCGATCTCGTGGGCACGCACCCAGCCGTCCGAGGCGGTGAGTTCGGCGTTCCCGGTCAGCCGGTCCAGTGCGATGTTGCCACTGGAAGTGGTGATCTCGGCGGCGCCGAGGTCGCCTTCGCATCGGATGTTGGCGTGCCTGGCATGAGCGTGGAGCAGCGATCCGCGCGGCAGATCGACGGTCACGTCCGCCATGCCTTTGCGCAGCATCGAGCCCAACACGGTGTTTCCGGGGTCCTTTACGAGCAGGCGGCCTCCGGCGTACTCGATCTGGATCTGTTCGGCGGCCCGCACGTCGGCGTCCTTGGCGGCGTCGCGGGGGCGGACCTCGACGGTGGTGTCGGAGCGGTCGCCCGCGTTGATCTGGACGGCTCCGGCGAGGAGGTCGACCTCAGCGGTGATCGGTTCGGATGTGGCGAAAGTTGGCATGGCTGTCTCCCGGTCATGGCGGTGGTGGGCGTCTCCGCTGGTGGGAGACGTAGTGGAAATGGGGAGGGGGCGGCTAGCGGACCCAGCCGGTGTAGTTTCGTCCGACCTGGCGGCCCGCGCCTCGGCCGGACGGCCGGGCACCGGCGTCGAGCCCAGCGGCAACCGCACGCACCAGCCAGGCGTTGACCGACAGCCCCTCGCGGCGAGCGGCCTCCTCGACCTGCGGCTTGAGGTGGACGGGCAGGCGCAGGGTGACCCGCGACGTGCCGCCGTCCTCGGCGTCGAGTGGGACCGGCTCCACGACGGGCCCGTCCTCCACCCCGGAGCCCCCGCCTGGGGGGCCGTCGACCGGTTCGTCCGTCAGCGGTGACGTCACAATGAAGTCAGTCTGACCCCCACGTAGCCGAACCTCGACCGACCCCGGGGCGAAATCGCGGGTGATCTCGTCGGCGGCCTCGGAAAGCGCATCCAGCAAAGCCAGCCGCGCAGCCGGCTCCAGCGCCGCGGCCAGGCGCTCAGCGACCACCCGGGCCTCCTCGCTTCCAGCTTCGGCAGCCACCACAAGCTGGCGGCGGAGGTTGTCCACATACGGCATCAGATCCATGACTTCACTATGACGTCACTCCGACATCATGTCAAGCCGAATCTGCCCCTAATTGACACCACGCCGGCGCCACCCGGTGAATCGAAGAGGCCCTGTTCGCCGTGATCACGAGGGACATACGCCCATGGAGCGTCCAACCGGGCGGAGGACGACCAGGTCAAAGCCATGGGGCCGACACCGGCACCTCCAAGTCCGAGGCTCCGCGGATCTGCTCTGAGCTGGACGACGAGGGTGAGCGGTGTTCATCGGAGCGGCCCGGCAGCACTGCCAGGCTCATTTCCTGCGCGATGCCTCATACGGCCACGTCAAGTCATCAGCTCTCGTCGGGGTTCAGGACCTGGTAGAGAACGTGATCCTGCCAGCGGCCCGCGATCTTCAGGAACTTCGGGGCGATCCCGAAGGGGGTGAACCCGTTGCGTTCCAGGACCCTCTGCGAGGCCGTGTTCCTGATCAGCGTCTCCGCCTGGAGGCGGTGCAGACCAAGGTCGGCAAAGGCCCTCTCCTTGGCCTCCGCCCCAGCGTCGGTCGCAATCCCCCGCCCGTTGTGGGACTCACTGACCCAGTAGCCGATAACGGCCGACTGGAACGCGCCCCGGGTGATCCCGTTGATGTTGATCCGGCCCACCAGCTCACCGTCGGCGACAATGGCCAAAGGAAGCATGCTGCCTTCGGCGTGCGCCTCCAGATCACGCCGCACGATGTCCAGCTGCTTCTCCACGCTGAAGAAGTCCTCGCCACGCACCGGGTCCCACGGGGCGAGAAAGTCGCGGTTCTCCGTCAGCCGCTTGGCCAGAGCCGGTGCGTCGTCAGTCGTGATCAGTCGCGTGAAGGCCATGCCACACCTTTAGTTTGTCGCGGTCCGCTGACGGAACGAGACGGCAGAGTACACCGCGGACGACATCAGAGCCCCGGCCACCAGGACCACGGCCGCGACGGCAAGCCAGCCCCAGCATTCGACCGTCTAGAACACTGCCGGTCCAAGCATGCTCTGCGTGACCGCGTAAAGGTTGAGGATCCCCAGGTACGCCGCTGGCTGCACCAGTTCTAGTCGCCAGGCCGTGGGCCCATCCTCACGGCGACACGGGCTGACGCAGCTCCGCCATCGTGGGTAGGAGAGAATGGCGACGCAGATCAGCGTCGCCCGCGACACTATCGACGAGTTGGAACGCATCAGCGCGGCTTCGGATCGCAGGGGACGTGGCCCACGCGATGGTTGCTATTGCCCCTCCCGCGTGTCAGTCCCCTGCAGGTGAACGGCGGTCGGGGGCCAGGCTGAGGAGGCCGCAGCCGTAAGCCTTGGCGCGCCCGATACCGTCCTTGAATGCGGCGGTGAACGCCTCCGGGTCAGTAACGATGAGGCGCCCGTCATAGGACACCGGCAGAACGGTGATTTTCAGGCGCGCGTCAGGTCGCGCGGTGGGACGGTGGTCGGATTTGCGACCGATGTAGGGGGGCATAGGGGACGCCATGACATCGGGCCCGCCATCGGTGGCCGCAGGGATGGCGAAGCCGTGCCGCTCGCCCTGCCGAATCAGCCAGTTCACCTGCTGCTCCGGATCATGGATCGGCTTACGCTTGCCCCGCCCCCGCTTCCCGGTCTCGTCACCGGGAGGGGGTGTACTCCGCGTCGGGTTGGCGACCAGGCGGAACGCCAGTCGGCGACCGGCGTGGATCGCTGCTAGCGCGGGCTGGAGGCATTTGACTTGTACCCGTCCCGCCGCGTACCCGGCTGGAAGGCGCGTCCAGTCCGGCCGCTCACAGCTCTGCACGAGGAGGGCCCGGCTCCGCCCGTCGCCTTCGAGCCGCCACAGCAGCCCATTGTGCCGACGCGGCGCCCCCTCGCCGTCCACCTCGTCGAACGCCGACATCAAAGTGCGATGCATCTCGTGGACGTCGGCGTGGTCGCGTCGGACGGTCCGCGACATGACGTTCAGCGGAATCTTGCTCAGGAACACGGGTCGACTCCATTGATCATCGCTTCGTCAAGGCGGACATGCCCGCTTCGCACCGTGCGGGACCGAAATCTGCGGTCACCCTCACCGAACGACTCCGGATAGTCGTGACGGAGCTCAGTCCCGTGGTCGGAGGCGGGGGCGTCAACGACGGTCCGCAGCCAGACATCACCATCGATCTTGCTGACCTCAGTTCGCTGCTCGTCCCGGTTCTCCAGCCATGGATGCCGCTTGAGCGTCTCCTCCAGGCTTTTGTCCCGAACACCGGTTCCCCACCGGCGGCGGCGCCACTGGTCTGTTTCGATGAGGGGAGCCCCGGGGACGAAGGATTTCCTACCGAAGAACAGCGGCCAGTGGGGGCTGAGTACCGCCTGTTCCAACCGCTCCAGCGTGTCGGCGGTGCCCTCGATCACCGCCAGGAAGAGGGCATCCGCGAGGTAATAGCGGTCGCTCACCACGGTGCGGTGCATTCGCCCTTCGGTGTTGGGCACGTCCTGAGTCACGTGGAAGTCACGTTCGAGCAGCCCTTCGCGGTCGACGCGCACGCCTATACGCAGCGCGGCCAGCTCCTGGATCCGCACGTCGTTGCCTCGCTCCACGCCGCACGCGGCGCCGAGCAGCCCGACAAGCCCCGACTTGGTCGGCTCCATGGCTGTGTAGCGGTTGATGAACCGCGACCTGACTCCCCATGACTGCATGGGCGCGTCGATGCGCAGCGCGAGAGTCGCCGTCGTCACCGCTTCTCCAGGGCGGCGGCCACGGTACGGTCGGTGAACGCGTCGAGGGACGCGACGGAGTCCGCCCCATCCAATGGCAGGGCTCCAGTCGGGGATGCTCCGACGACCGCCTTGATCTCCCCACTGCCGTAAAAAGCGTTCAGGTCGGAAAAGTGCGCGAGCATGCGCTCGGTGGACTCACCCATGATGTCGGTCCCCTCAACCGGCTTGAGAAACGCGTTGGCGAGGTTCCAGGCACCGTGGTCACGAACGACGGCGAGCAGTGCCTCAGGGCGGGTGTGGGCGGCCATCGAGTTCTGTTTTCCGCTGGGAGTGGCCACGGCGAACGCCTTGATCCACGCCTTGGCGGCGCGTTCGACCACGTCGTCGTCATCGGCTCGGATATCGAGGTTGCGCTCCAGCTGGCCGAGGTCGACGTTGGCGTAGCGGTAGTAGCAGGCCGCGTTGAAGTCGACGGTGCCGATCATGTCCGCCCCGGCGTCCTCGTCGGCCTCCGCCGCCTTGAGGTCGTCGACCGCCGTGTAGTAGTCGAACTCCGTAGCTACGGCGTGGGTCGATATCGCGTGCGCGACTTGGGAGGCGGCGTCGACGTTGAAGTCACGGTTGTTGGCGATCATCCGCCCGAACAGGGCGATGTCGGCCGCGCGCCCGGCGCTGAGGATACGCCGGGCCTCTTCGACAGCGGCGGCATCAGGACTGGAGTCTTTCTCCTTGGATCCCTTGCGCTTCTTCTTCTCCTCATCCCGCCGCGCGGCGGCGGCCTTCTCCAACGCGTCCCGGTGCCTGCGGCAGTAGTCGGCAAGGTGCTCGGCGGCCTCGCGGCCGAGGAAGAACAGGTACTGGGTGAGGTCCTTCTCCGCGACCTTGAACCCGAGTCGCCTCAGGCCCTCGCGAACGATCTCCTTGGTCTCCGCTGCGGGCTCTCCCTCTGTCCTCCCGTCGAGGATGCGGGCCGTCGCGAGGAGCAGCCGTTTAGTACGCACTCCGGTTTCGTCCTCCCCCAGCCCGAACCGGGTGAACTGGGTGCGTGCCGAGCGTTTGAGGCACTGGCTGGAGATCCGCCCCCGGGTGACACCGCCAAAGGTGACGGTCTTGGGCTGGCCGACATCGTCACGGTTGAGGTTGCTCGTAGGAAAAGACTGCAACAGGTGCAATTCGATGATCACGAGGAGGCTCCGGCTTCGTCATTGGTGTCGTCGGATCGGTCGTCGCCGTCGTCGTTTGACCGGTTAGCGTGCGCGGCGCGCTGGAAGTCACTGGCCCAGCGCAGGTGCACGCCGTGTGCCTTGGCCCCGCCGGCCGGCGCGTGGTGGAGCTCGACCAGATCGGCGAGGAGCGCGTGGTAGTCGAGCGCGATGTCGGAGCCGCTGAGCATTTGTACGGCTTGGCGCAGCCGGTAGCGCAGGGTCGGCCAGTCGGCCGAGAGCAGCTGCCGCATGCGTGCCTCGACGGAGTCGCGCGTGCTGTAGGTGCTCAGAGCCCCTCCCAGCCCGAGTCTCTGTTCACCTCGCAGGGGCTGGCGCGGGTGCAGTGCGTAGAGCCCGGCCACGAGGAGCCATGGCTCTGTCTCGTCCCGGCGCCCGCCCTGGGGCGGGTCGAATTCGACGGCGATGGCCATGGCGTCGGGCAGGAACCGGTCATCGACCAGGCTGCGGCGCAACCTGGCGAGTGTCCGGCGAGCGGCCGCCACCCGGTACGGCGTCTGCAACTCCACCTCTCTGCCCAATTCGTAGAGGCGGTTGACGTAGCCCGACCGGCGTTCCTTGTATGTGCGTGGTTGCGTGTCACGCGCGGTCTGCGTCACCGGTTCACTCATCCTCCTCAGGGCCGAGCGGCCAATAGTCGCGAATATTGAGCTCGTACTCGCGGTACAGGCGATCGGTCTCGGCCTTGAACGCGCCGTCGTACTCGGCGAGCACCATCACATCCCGCCCGGGCTTGCGCGGCGAGAGTTCGACCCAGCGGTGCCGGACCCCGGCCGCGGTGCGCCGGACCCGGTCGGCCCAGCCGTCGAACAGCCCGATGATGGTCGCGGCAAGTCGGGACTGAGTCTCCTCCGGCGGCTCCGCGAGGGGCCGGGCGTCGAGCAGCGCCGCTACATCCCGCAGCAGCATGCCGAACGGGGCCGCTAACTCAGGCCAGTACCACTGGCTGAGCATCTTCCGCTTCTCTTCGGCGCGCGTCGGCAGGCGCTCCCCTAGCGCCTTGGCGTAGTCGCGCTCCAAGAGGTCCAGCTGCTCCCCAACGCCATCGGCCAATTCGACGGCGTGACCGAGCATCTGTTCCAGCTGTGGGACGTGTTCGTTGGAACGCAGCAGAGCGACCGGTGCCGGCAGGTCCTCCTGTAGCCAGGCGTGCACCGAACCGCCCTGCGGGTCGAGTCTCTGACCGAACACCCGCAAGGTGTAGACGGTCGACGACGGGATGAGGCCGTGCCCCGCCATTTCAGCGATGTGGTCGATGTTTCGCGGCCGAATCCGCTCGCCCATCTCGGGGGTGGGAATCAGCAGCTCCCGGCTGTGCCGCCAGATGCCGCGCAGGTCCTCCAGCACAAGGGGGCGGGGCTCGCCCAGACTGAAGGTCCGCCTACCTCGCGATCCCCTTCTGTAGCGCTTCTGCCGCTCGAAAGCGGCCATGTTCTCGACGTCGTGCAGTGGCACCCGCAGCCGCGTTCCGGGCAAGATCGCGACCCCGTCGACGCGGGTCTCTCCGTGCCGCTGCACCGGACGGAGGCGAATGCGGCGGGAAGGCCAGGTGAGCAGCTCGGTCCAACCGGTCGGCGGCGGCCCCTCCTTCACAGGTTTCGCAGCGGGAGGAACATCCAGCTCCCACACCGGCCTGTCCTCGGGAAAGGTGTTGTGCGGGCGCTCCCACGCGGGGTTGTACACGGGCATGTTGAGGAGCAGCGTCTCCTTCAATGTGCCCCCTTCCACGAGCAGGGTCGCGAAATGGTTGCAGAGGCCGCGTTCGGAGGATTTGTCCTTCTCGAAGGGGGTCTTCATCCCGCCGGTGTCATAGGCCTGCACCGTGATGAGCCAGCGGGCGGCCTCGGCCGGGTGCAGGTCCAGGGGCTGTCCCGCGACGGTGTGGTCGAAGAGGGTCGCGTTGTTGCCCGTGGCCCGGTACATGGTGAGCTGCGCCGCCGAACCGATCTTCGCGTCGGGGATATCCGGGGTCTGGAAGAACGGCCTCTCCCCGAACAGGTGGAACCTGTCACCAAAGTCGCTTACGTACTGCTCTAACGGCGCGGTAGGGAAGCCAGGAGCCTCCCAGAGCTTCTCCCATTCGTCTTCGTCGCCCGGGCCGTATACACGGTGAGCGAGCGCCAGCAGCAGCCGATACAGCGCGGACGTGACGACCGGCGCCTCAGCGTCGATGCAGCGCACCTCGTGCGCGTGCCGCAGCGCCTCGATCAACCCCAGGCATCTCTGCCGCCCCTCCAAGTCGATCGTGGATAGCCAGGGTGCTTGAAGTAGGTCGTAAGCCACCGCTTCCTCCACGTTCGAGCTTGACGCAGGCACAGCACAGCCGTAGCTGCGCGGATCTGTGCTCTCGGAGGCGCGGTCACCTGCGCCTCCGAGAGCAGCACTCCCGCGTAGCGGGAAAGGGGCCCAGTAGGGAAACCCACTTGTATCCGCACCAGGGCACACCCCCGAGTCTGCGGGTCACGCGTTCGGGGATCTGATTGGACCTTACCGTAGTGGAAGTGGGTTGCTGGGCGCCTTATTTATCCGCACCACTTTGGAATACCGTGACTGCCACGGTGACCCCCCTCTGAAGGAGCGTCGTGATGCCCGCACAGCCGCCGCCTGAGGACTCGTCCTCATCGTCTGCCAGCCTCAAGCTCCAGATCTCGATCAGCTCATCTATGGTGCTCTGGCCTCTGGTGATCTTCATCCTCGTCTACTTCGGTTGAGCCCGACATGCTCTTGACCGCCCATAACGTGATCAACCATGTATCTCCAGGCCCCGCTGCGGATGGTGGACGATGCTGAACTCGTCGAAGTCCCGACGGCCGTCGTGCAGGACCAGGGGATGGTGATCGACAAGCCAGCCGGAGCGGTCGAAGGCGGGGGGGACGGTCAGCCGGTCGAGGAGGGCGTCCAGCTGGTGCGCCTCAAGGTCGATGGGGTAGGTGAGGGTGACGGCGGAGTCGGCGAGCTCGGCCACGGTCACGGTGGGAAGCTCGTCCGCAGACAGGTCGACGGAGGTTCCGCCTCGGGTCGTGAGCGGGCCCTCTGCGGCCGCCCAGAGCGGAACGAGTGTGATGCCCGGGTCGTAGGGTGCGGGGACGCAGTCGTCCTCATCGATCATCCCGCGTCTCCCCGCGACGTTCCGTCTGCTGTTTCCCGGTGTTCTTACGGATGCGCGGCTGGACAGAACGCTTGGTGAGTTGGAGCAGTCCGCTACCTTCCCAGAGCATGGGGATGCACTGGGTGCCACCCGTGAAGCGGTCCATCGCCTCGCGGATGCCGCGCTTGTCCCGTGCCGTTTCCCAGCGGGTGCGCAGGCGCCCCGGCGGGATGCGGTCCTGGTCCACGTAGACCGCGTGGACCAGAGCGGGGATGTCGTGCGGGAGCGAGATCTCGTCCCGCAGGGACAGCTCGTACTCGGTCGCCAGCAGGTGGCTCTCGGCATAGATGGATGCGGTGTACGGCGGGAATCCGAACTCTTGTTCCGACCGCACAACCAGGAGGCAGGGCTCGGCGACCGCTGCGGGACGCTCGGGGCGGACGTGCCGGTGCAGTCGGCCGGCCCGCTGCACTAGCAGGTCAACCGGACAGGGGTCGGTGACGACAAGATCGAAGTCAGCGTCGATGCCGTGCTCCAGCACCTGCGTTCCGACCACGATCGCCCCACGCGTCCCTGACGACGCCGGACCACACAGGAGATCCAGCTGCCGCTCCAGCCCCCGACGCTGTTCGGGATCGGTCTTGCCATCGAGGTACAGCAGCTCTGGCCGCGGATCCAGACGGTCCAAGCGCCGCGCAATGCGGTCATGGCTGACGCCCGCTCTCCTGGTGGTGTTGTGGATGACCGCGGCGCACCCGCCTTCGCGGATCCGCTCGATCACCTCGTCGGCGATCACGTCGTGGTCATCGGCGATGCGCTGGATGGACATGCGGCGTACCGGGTTGTCGGCGGACAACGGCGCCGGGACCGATCTGCGATCGCTGGCATCGGCCCATGTGAGGCCCCACGTTCCGGCAACCGGACGAACCTCGGTGCGGGCGGGCGGCGTAGCGGTCGCGCCCGCCTGCGACGCGGCGATGAGCTCTTCGCGCCGGGAAGCCGCAAGGGTCGCCGACATCATGACGACCGGGACACCGAGGAACCCGCACCACCACAGCAGGCGGTCCAGCTGCCGGGACATGTGGGCGTCGTAGGAATGGATCTCGTCGATCATCAGCACCTTGTTGCTGAGCGACGCCAACCGCATGACGATGTGCCCGGTACGCGCCGCCGCCATCAGCAGCTGGTCCACCGTCCCCACACCGATCGGGAAGGTGAGCGCGCGCTTCCGCGTAAAGCTCTGCCGCGCCTCGGTAATCGCCTCCGGGCAGTCGCATCCGACGTCCTCCGGCAACACTAAGGACAGCTCATCCAAGTCCTGGTTCCCCGCTTGCCTCCGCTCGTCCGCCTGCCGCTTCAGGTCGTCGGCGGCCCCGGAGTACAGCAGATTGGCACGCAGGGGTGACCCGGTGGCCGCCAGGACCCGATTCACCTCCGCGTGCACGGGACCGGCGGTGGCCCGGGTGGGCGTCGCCACGTACATGCCACCCAGGCCGAGCCGAGCGACCAGGGCGGCGCACGCCTGCAATCCGGCCTTGGTCTTGCCTTCTCCCGTGGGCGCCTCGACCACCAGGATGCCCGGGCGGTCGACGTCCGCCAGCAACCTTTGGACCTCCTCCTGGATCGGCCTCGGCCGATGGTCCCGGGGGAAGAGCGTGGTGTGCGCGGCGTCGTGGGGAGGGGTCCAGGGCGTCCAGTTAACGCGGTCCAGCGTCCGGCGCCAGCGCCACATCTCGGTCCTCCGGTAGCCGACAGGGTCGCCAGGTTGGGGCACGTTGTCGCGACGCGGGCGGCTGGAAGCGGTCCAGTCGCTCAGGATGGTAAGCCCGGCCAGGCCGACGGCCGCCGCCGGAGAGAGTGAAGTCTGGCTCCACGCCTGGTCGTCGGGATCGAGGCCCCACAGCCGAGCGATCTCGTCGGCCAGCCTGTTCCGAGCACGGGCCCAATCCAGACCACCGAGCTGGCGCCGGGCCCGCTTGGCCGCCGTGATCTGGCCGGGGTCTGGGACCCATCCGTGGTGTCCGGCGACCAGGTCAACGAGTGCGGAGCATACGGACCTCGGAGCCTTCCGATCGGTGAACCACCCATGCATGTGTACGGCGCCGAGGATGCCGTGGTGGATGTCGTGCCGACCAATCAATAGGTCAGGCTGGGCAGCCCGCAGGGCTCGATGGGCACACTGCCCGAGGAGCTGCTCGGCCTGGTCGCTGCGGATAGTCTGAAACGCCGGTGTCAGCTTCCCGATGTCGTGCAGACCGCACAACACAGCGACCCACGCGCGCTGATCACCCCCGGAACCGAGCGGCGCGAGCCCCCGCTCAATCTCCGCACGCACATGCGGGCCGAGAACCACGTCATACAGCGCCTCCGCGACCACGGCCGTGTCAATCGCGTGGCAGATCAGAGCGTGAGAGACATCCCCATTGCCCAGCTTCGCCCACGCGGACCTCGCCCAATGCTCGTCCACGTCCCGGCCTTTTCCCGAGCTCACCGAATCGGCTCCCTTCCGCCTCCCACTCACGCCACCGACTGCGGCTACCGAAGGTCATCCCATAACATCCCAAATCTGAGTGAGAAGGCCCACCGGAATCGTCCGCCCATGATCAACGTTTTCTGCTTCTTCGTGTGAACCCGAGAAGGTTCTCGCCCTCTCCTCGCACCCTGCAGGCTGATGATCCACCGGTGCTCTTCCCACCGAGGAGCTTCCGATTTTCACAGCAGCGATGTCTCTCCACCCACGCCTCGGTAGGCTGCGGACCGTGGCAATGCTGAGCACGTCGGAACTGGACACCTTGGCCCAACAAGCCGTCGTCGACGCCTACAACGAATACGAGCAGCTCTCGGCATTCCACGCCGTGATCGAGGACCATCTCATTGTTCCATTCCAGACCACCATCCTGGGCGTCGAAGCGACCGTTACGAAAATCGACCTGCTGCCCGGCAGTGGCATCGTCGCGATCTGCACCCGCGAAAAGCACATTCGGGCGGTCGGCATCCTGGACTTTCCCACCCCGCCCCCGACCGGTGCCGAGTAGATCGAGGCATACCGGCATTGGGCCCGCTGAGGACACAACGACGATGAGCGAGTACCAGTACTACGAGTTCCTGGCCGTCGACCGCCCCCTGGACGAGCGGCAACAGGCCGAGGTCCGCGCCCTGTCCACCCGCGCCAGGGTCACCGCCACCAGCTTCACCAACGAGTACCACTGGGGCGACTTCCGCGGCGATCCGCGCAGGATGATGGAGCGCTACTACGACGCTCACCTCTACTTCGCCAACTGGGGCACCCGCCACCTGATGCTCCGCCTGCCCCGCGCCCTTCTCGACCTGGAGACCGTCGATCCGTACTGCATCGACCCGCACGTGATCGCCTGGACCTCCGGGGAACATCTCATTCTCAACCTTTTCAGCGAGGACGAAGCGTGGGAGTGGGTAGAGGGCGACGAGGATTCCCTGTCGGCCATCATCGGTGTGCGCGCCGAACTTGCCGCCGGTGATCTACGGGCCCTCTACCTGGCCTGGCTGGCCGGCTACGGGACGTGGGAGCGTGACGAGGACGCCTTCGACTACGACGACGAGGACGAATTCGAACCGCCGGTCCCCGCCGGACTCGGCTCTCTCACCGCGCCGCAGCGGGCCCTTGCGGATTTCCTCCGTCTTGACGCGGACCTGCTCACGGTCGCGGCCCAGGCGAGCCCACCCGTGGCAGCGTCCAGGGACGATCCCCGTGAACTGGCCCGATGGATCAAGGAGCTCCCCTCCGGCGACAAGGAGAAGCTCCTCGTCCAGGTCGCGCAGGGCCACGGTGCCCGGGTCCAGATGGAATTACTGCGCCGTTTCCGCGGCGAACCCGACATCAGCAGGGACGATCGCCCCCGCCGCACCGTGGCCGAGCTGCTGGACGCCGCCGCGGACATCCGGCAGCAACGCCAGCGGCAGGCCGCAGCCGTTCGTGCCGAGCAGGAGGAGCGCCGTGCGCAAGAGCGCGCGCTCGCCCGCGAGAAGCGGCTGGACACCGTGGCCCGTGACCCGGAGACGTCATGGGCACGCGTCGACGCGCTGATCGACTCCCGTAGACCGAGCGACTACGACGTGGCCGTCGAGATCCTCCAAGACTTGCAGGCGGTCGCCTCACGGGGCGGCGATGCCGAGAGGTTCGCCGAGCGATTCACGCGACTCCGCCAGCGGCATCTCCGCAAGCCCAGTCTCATCGCCCGCCTCGACCGGGCCGACCTCCCTGCCACGTCGACCTCCTAGAGAGCTGATCAACGCTGATGAGGTGCCTAGGCTGGACCCATGGTGGGTGACGGCAACGACTCTACTTCTGACGCCTCCGACGCCGAACGGCGCCGTTCAGAGGCCATGCGCGCGTTCGGATTCGACAGCGGCCGAGAGCCGCTGAGCGGCCTGATCGGCGCGCTGCGCGGCCTCGACCCGGTGGATCGGTCCGCGCCCGCGTCGCGACGGCGGCCCCGCCGCGACGATGTGGTGACCTACCGGGTGCGGGTGGAGATCTCGGGGACGAAGCCGCCGCTGTGGCGGCGCCTCGAACTGGCGTCGGACCTGTTCCTGAACGAGGTGCACGACATCCTGCAGACCGTCTTCGGATGGCAGGACTACCACCTGCACCGGTTCGCCAGCGGGCCGGGCTACTTCGGCGGCGATGACGAGTGCTACCTCTGCCCGTTCGAGGTTGACGAGGGTGAGGTCGGCGTTCCCGAAGACCAGGTGCGGCTGGACGAGGTCCTGTCCGGGGTGGGCGACCGCCTGTTCTACGTCTACGACTTCGGTGACCACTGGGAGCACGTCCTGACCCTGCAGGCCGTGCTTCCCCGCGCCGAGGAAGCGCCGCGAGCGGTGTGCACGGCGGGCAAGCGGCCCGCCCCCGCTGAGGACTGCGGCGGGGTGTGGGGCTATGAGTTCCTGGTCGCCGCCACCGACCCCGACCACCCCCACCACGCAGAGGCACTCGCCGAATGCCGCGACGCCTACGGCGAGGAGTCCGACCCCCGCGGGTTCGCGCCCACCCAGTTCGACATGGACGCGACCAACGCCGCCCTCAACGCGCTGTTCGCCAAGCTTCCCGAACACCTCCCCCAGCCGGTCGCCGACCTGGTGGCCGCCGCGCGCGACCCCGCGACCAAGCGTCGGCTCCACCAGCTGATCGGCCAGGCCGGGTTGTCGGAGCCCACCGAGATCGACCCGGCCGAGGCGGCACGGATGGTGCGTCCTTATGCCTTGCTGCTGGACCATGTCGGGACCGAGGGAATCAAGCTCACCGGCGCCGGATACCTTCCGCCCGCCAGCGTCGAGGCCGTCGCGGCCGAACTCGACCTCGGAAAGGAATGGATCGGCAAGTTAAACCGCGAGGCCCAGACCCTCCCGGTGCTTCTCCTGCGCGAATCAGCCCAGGCCATGGGCCTGCTGCGCAAATACAAGGGCAAGCTCCTGCTCGCCCCGGCGGGCAGGAAGGTCCACGGCGACCCACAGGCCCTCTGGCACCACTTGGCCGAACGGCTACCGATCAAGCCCAAGAACGAGTGCGAGCGGCAGGCCGGGCTGCTCGCACTGCTCGCTGTCGCCGCTGAGACCACGGACGGACTCCCCGCCATCGCCGACATCCTCAACGGGATCGGCTGGCGCCTCGACGGCTACGACCCGCTGACCTCCGGCGACGCGTTCAGAGTCTCCCGAGACACCATCGACGTGCTGACCCGAATCAGCGCCGCCACGACGTCGAGATGGCCTGTCGAACTCCGCCCGCTCCCCCACGGCCCCGCCTTCGCCCGGGCGGCGCTGCGGACCTGGCCCGCCTCCTAACCCCGCGCCGACGATGCCAGCGGATCCTCCATCGATCTCGGCGGAGTGCATCGAATAAGGCCGGGAGCGCTCTTGCGCTACCGATTCAGTCCTCGCGCGCAAGGTGGAGTAGAGGCACGTCATACAGCTCAGGGTGCGGTGTCCTCCGCATCTGGGGTGATGCGATCTCGACGAGGACCATCTCGGTGAGGAACTGGACCTCGGCGGCCAGCAGGTGGCTGGTGTGCCCGGTGGCACTGTGTTCCTTGAGGCCGACGGAGACGTGGACATGGGGTGAGATCGTGTCGTCGGCCTCGTCGTAGGCGATGGTGCCGCCGCCCACGGCTTCGACGTTGGATAGATGGACCTTTGACCAGACCGGCGCGGATGGGTCGGTGAGCTGTTCGCATGTACCGACGATGTCCACGTGCGCGAAGCCTGCGATGAACATCGGAATGTAGCCCTGACGGACGCCATTGGTCCGGCAGAACGCTCGCAGAGTCTCGAAGAAGTCCTCACCGTGGTCGAAGACGACGCCGAAAGTGCGGCCCGGGGTCAGTTCATGACTGCGCACGTCGTTGCCCGTTCCTTTCAAGGTGGGGAGACGGCGGTCGAGGGGTCAGCCCTTGCCGTAGGACCCTGCGGCGCTGAACGCCTCGGCGATTGATTCATCGGGCTGGCCGGTGGCCAGGAGCGACCAGAGCAGGATGCGCGACTTCAGCGGGTCGAGGAACCCGGCACGAATCAGCCCCCGCTCCAGCAGGTCGCGTTCGGACCCGGGGAATCAATACGTGGAGGACAGGCCGGGACCGGAGCCGGTGCGCGAAGCGAGCACCACGGGGATTCGTGCGGCGATCTCGCTGAGAATCGGGACGAAGCCTTCCGGGACGTGGCCGACGCCGAAGGCCGCGACGACCAAGCCGTCCGCCCGCTCGGACATGTCTCGGAGGAAAGCGCCGTCGTCGCCAAAGGTAACGGTCACCAGACCTACGCGGGGATGGGAGTTGACCGCGGCCAGGTCCAGGGTGAAGCGGGCAGCAGGAAGACGATTCAGGAGCTTCGGCACGCCCTCGACGAGGTGCCCCAGTGGGCCGGCGTTCGGGGACTGGAAAGTGGAACAGCTGGTGGCGTGCGTCTTCCGGACATGGCGCGCGGCATGGATCTCGTCTCCGAGCACTACAAGCACGCCATGGTTCCTCGCGTCCGGGTGTGCGGCGGTCTGCACAGCCGCCAGCACGTTCGCAGGGCCGTCAGCTCCGGCAAGGGTCGGGTTGCGCATGGCACCGGTGACAATGACGGGCTGAGGCGCGGTGTGGAACAGATCGAGCAGGTAGCTGGTCTCCTCGATCGTGTCGGTGCCCTGGGTGACAACGGCGCCATCGACGTCACCAGCCTCCAGCCGCTTCTCGATCTCGGCGGCCAGGGCCGTCAGGTCGGCGAAGCCCAGCGATGCACCCGGGAGGCGCCGAAAGTCGTTGACCTCGATGTCGATACCGGTGCCGCCGAGCCCGGGAACGGCATCGATGAGCTGGGACACGGACAACGCAGGGACGACACCGCCCGCCCCAGCCATCGCGATGGTGCCACCCATCCCATAGACCGCCACTCGGCGGTGAGGAACTCCGGTGTGCATACCGCTCCCTTCCACGCCGGTGCCTGTGCGGGGCAGCCTAACGCTTAGCCGGGCGCGCCTTTCCGAGGAATCCGCAGGCGCGGTCGATTCCGGTGGTGCTGAGAAGTCGGCTTGATCGGACGAGTGATCCCGCGATCCCATAGGCGCTGACCTTGGCGCTTCTGCCCACCAACCAGGACCATTCCACATTCAGATACTCAGCGAGCGCACGCAGTACCTTCAGCGAGGACGCCTCCCGGGTCCGCAGCGGGCACGGTCCGCAGAACATGGCGATGCTGCGCAACCTGGCCATCCCGCTGCTGGCGAAGGTGGGAGCAGCCAGCATCCCCGAGGCCGTCCGCTGGGTGCCCTACGAGACCTTCGCCCGCCCGCTCGAGCTGTTGAGAATCCCGTGATCAGCAAAGACGTTTCCCCTATCCGACTTTGCAACAGCCCTGGGCGAGGGGGGTCAAGCAATTGCGCCTGCATACACCGCAGTTACCCCGTATCGGAGGTCAGCGAACTACTGCGGTGTCGATGCTCTCCAACTGAGGGACTCTCGCCGCCATTCGCCCATGGTATAGTCCGACCCGGCATGGGGAAATGTATGCCTTTGTCATAATAAAATATTATTTACCTATATTTATTAGTGTTTGAGGATCCTGGAGCCTGTGATCGAGCAGGGTGACCAGCGCCCAGTCCCGGACTGGCCAGGAGAGGAGACCAAGACGACAGCTTGACGCGGAGGCGGGCAGCATCAGACGAAGCGACTCACGCGCCCGAAGCGAAAGAGAACCGGCGCAGCAGCGGGTTCCCCATTGTGTGTCCGGCACCTCCGGAGCAACCTCTCTCCTCAGTGCCCTTAAAACGCTTACCTGACTGCTCGCAACATTGTGATGCTGAAGCAGATACAGGGATATCTTCTGGAACGCGCCGTTCCTCAAGGAGGTGATCGGAATTATCGATCGCGATGGTCCCGACAACGTAAGAGTCGGTTCTGCGGCCGAGGCCGCAGGCGGAAACGTGTGGGTTTCACCAGCTCTGGTACACCGTACGCTCCCGGCCTCGCGACAACGGCTGCCGAACTCCGCACTCTCTTTCCAGGTGCCCGGAAGCTGACCGCTCGCGAACACGGGGGTAGGACGACGAGGGGTCCGAGGAGCCACGAACTCCGAGATCTCCAACTCGCTGCATGCAGAGATCAGCACTGTTAAGTTCCACCTTTAGAACTTGCTGCGCAAGCTCGGCTGCCAGGACCGCGCACTGCTGATCTCCGTCCTGTACGCACAGGGGCTCCTCGCCGACGGCAAAGCTCCATGGTGAGGTGCTCGCTCGGTAAGTACCAGGGAGAAGCGAAGGCGTCGGCCCGGTGGTGGCCGTCGGCGGGGATGGCGGGCCTGAGCCGGAAACTCTTTTTCTTACCCTCTCTGAATGACGCCACGCAGGGCGCGGGCGGCGATGAGAGCTTTCAGCGGATGCAAGTTCACATCCTGGGGGTCTTACATTATCGGCAATATTATAAATACCCCTGATGCTCTCGATATGTCTTCAACCTCGACCTGGGCAGGAGCAAGGGATCGCCCCATGCAGGGAACGCCGCTAAAGTGCGGCGCTGCAATTTCCGATCTCAGGATCGGCGACCAGTAGGGGGACCATGAAGATGCAAGATTCGCACCAATGGGCCTCGTTTTTCATTGGGATGCAAACTGTGAGGTGTACGCATTGTTGAATGACAAAATCTATGAGGCTTTGGCATACCCCACGCGCCGAGAAATTCTGCGCTTACTACGAGACGGTGATCACGCCACTCCGGGCGAGATCGCCGAGACGCTAGACATCCCAAAGCCCACACTCTCCGGACATCTTGGGATTCTGAAAAATGCCGGACTCGTCATCGGCGAGCGCCAGGGGACGACAATCCGTTACCGTATCGACACATCCATATTTGAGGACCTCTTAGAAGAACTGCACGGATTAGCATACCAAGAGGGAGGTTATGCGCTGCAAAAACTGTTATGGTAAGTGGGCTTCCGCCACCTGCAAGTGGGTCGGAATAACGATACGGGGAGGAGCGCAAACCCACCAGCAACCCTCCTGCAGCCAGGCTGCATTACCACTTCGAAGAGAAGGGAATCTCGCCTTTTCAGACAGAATCCCGAGACACTATCCGCTCGCGCCCGTGACTCGAAAATCACTCAATCTGCGCAGCAGGGGAGTTATCCTATCGGCTTCCCCGACCACGACACCGGTAAAGCGCGGAGGAGCGAGATATTGGCTCGCAGCTTCTGCCACCTCGTCGAGCGCAACCTCGCCGAGTCGCCGCTGGAGCTCGTACAGCCAGTGGATATCCAGGCCAAGAAAGGATATGTTGGATAGGGAAGTGGCAAGGTAACTCTGCACCCCCATCCAAGTATTCAGAGAGCCGCTGGCGTAATGGCGTGCTGCCTCCACCTCTGATTCCTCCGGGGGAATGAGTGAGATCCGGCCCGCTTCGTACATGGTCTCCAGCAATGCCGGTGCCGTGTTTCCGTTCGCCACATCCATCGCCAGGAAGAGGGTAGACCCCTCAAATGTGGAGCTGAATCCAGAGTCGATCGAGTATGCGTAGCCCTTGTCCTCTCGGATGTTCTCTACCAGTCTCGAAGAGAAGTATCCACCGAACACGGTGTTGGCTATATGAAGCGCCGGGTAGCGAGGGTCCGATCGGGGTACCGCCTGGGCGCAGATCCTGATCTGCGACTGCGCAGAACCGGGACGGTCGACGACCTTCAGCTCGCCTCCGGACAACAGCGGCAGCGCCGTGGGCACTGTTGAGCTCTCTCTGTCTGGCCAGCCGGACAATACGGCGGAGGTGTCGTCCACCGCGCGATCCGGATCGAGATCCCCGACGAGCACCAGGCATGATCCACGAGGGACAATCGCGTTGCGGTGGAGCAGGCGGACGTCCTCCCCTGCGAGCTCGAGGAAGTCGCTTTCCTGCGGCGGATCGGAAGTGTAAGGGGGATCCGGGTAGCAGTGCCGACGCAGGGCCTGGGCCGCGAATACCGCTGGGCTACTGGCAAGCAGCGGAGCGTTTCGCAGTCGCTTCTCTCGTTCCGCGGCTACCGGGCCATCATCGTGCAAAGCGCCGGTGAGGACGTCTGCGAGGATGTCGAGCAGCGTGAGAAGGTTCTCGGAGAGTACGTTTCCGTGGAGGCTGAGCCGCTCAGGGGTGAGACTGGTGGACACACGCGCACCCGAACGAGCCAACTCGTCGTCCAGCGCCACGCCTCTGAGCCGCTGGGTGCCACTGAGGAGTGTCGAGGCGAGCACCTGGGCACAGGCCGCGAAGAAAGTGCTGTCCCCCGCGAAGGGGATGTGCAGACGGAACTCCACCATGGGCACAGAGGGAAGCCGTACGGCAGTCACCCGGAGCCCGTTGTCGAGTACCGCCTCTGACTTCGGCGGGCGCCGAGGCGCTCTCCGACACCCGAGCGGAGGCACGAGCCGAGTGGCACCGCGCTGGGGGACTCGGGCCGCCTCCTTAACCCCGGGCTGAGGTGACCCCAAGCGGGAGAGGGACATGGCGTCGTCGGGTCGATAGCTCAGTTGTGTCATGCCGTCCTGGGGAGTCCGTTCAGCCGTTGCCAGTCGATCGTGGGCGCGGTTCCACGAGGAGCACGCCACGCGTCTCGGGCCGCATCCCGCGCGCCGCTGAGGCGACATCGTCAGCGGTGACGCCGTTGATGTGATGCGGCAGTTCAACCGCCGCATTCGCTCTTCCATACAGCAACTCGAACGCTCCTAGCCTGAGCATGCGAGAACTGGGGTCGTCGTGCTCGCGATACAACCTGGCCCGCCACAGTGCCTTAAAGCTCGCGAGCTCGCCGGGGGTCGGTCCGACCGTGGCGAGGCGTTCAAGCTCCTGGTCCAGTGCGGTGGTCACCTTACGATGGCCGACGGCGGAGGGATGGGTAACCACGACCGTAAGGGTGTCAGGGTCTCTGGCGTCGAAGGGCTTTCCGAAAAGCCCGCAAGCCGACTCGGCGGCGATGGCGGAGCCCTCCTGGACCAGTCGTTCCCTGAACCGCGATGTCGGCCTTCCACAGAGAATGTGGGAGATCGCCAGATGCGCCGAATAAAAACGGAAGCTGTCCAATGGATCAGGCAGCCGGTAACCGGCGGCGAGCGCGGGGGCCGGTGCGAGTGCGTCAGCACGCCAGCCGTACCTTTCCCGGCAGAGAGGCTGCTCGGCAGACAAGGGCGGAGAGGGCGGTGGCCGCTCCGAGATGTCGGCGAAGTGATGATGGATCATCTCAAGAGTTCTATCGACATCCAGATCACCGACAACGGTCAGAACAGCGTTGGCCGGGGAATAATACAATGAGAAGAAATCAACGCATTCGTCAACAGTGATTCCCGCTAAATCCTCGAGCTCTCCGTACCCGTTGTGAGAATTGGAGAAATCCTGGTACATCACCGGAGGCAGGTGAATCCATGGAATACCTCCGTACGGTTTACTATCGATGTTATTGAGTATTTCCTCCCTCACCACTGCCACCTGCGTCCGGATGTTCTTTTCAGTAATCCGCGGCGCCCGCATCCGGTCGGCTTCGAGAAAGAGCGCTCGCTCCAACGCAACCGAGGGAAGCACCTCGAAAAAGCTGGTATAGTCCTGATGGGTGATTCCATTGAACTTACCCCCGGCACCTTGCACATATCGAGAATGCGATAGCTTTTTCAGACTCTCGCTTCCCTGGAACATCAGGTGCTCGAATAGATGTGCAAAACCGGAACGCCCCTGCGGTTCCGAGCGGAATCCGACACCGTAGTGAACACTGACGCCCACGACGGGGGCCGTACCGTCCGGAGCAAGCAGAATTCGCAGTCCGTTAGGGAGAAGCGACCGGTGCAGCCGAAGCTCGCCCGAATATGTACTCTCGTTTATGCTGCTTCTCATACCAGCGTCCGATTCAGGGTTCATACGATGAAGCTGCGGAGGTGGAGTCACTATTTTCCCTTTTTCCGGCAGAGAATAAGTACGATCATTCCTGCCATGACTCCGGCGGCAACAACTATGTACTCCATGGCGCAAACCTGCCAATCCCAATCCAAAAACCAACCGCGGAACCACGGGCTATTCCCAACACAGCGCGCGGAAGATAAATCCGCGCTTATGGGGCAACGAAGCCCTGGCGTGAGGCCTCGGCCTCAGCCGTCCGGTCTTCCGCTGACGCAGCTCCACAGGACATACGAGGGCTTCGTTGCGCACCTTCATGGGAATGTGTCAATCGATACCGTTCCACCAGAACCGGAGCATAGCTTCTGAATTCTTCGAGTCCGGTCCTGGTGCCCTCTATCGATTGCCTAGCCTTCAGCAGGCCGCAGGCTCGGATTCAGACACCGGCTACTGCCGGGCAACCACTTCTCTCGCACCAAGCGGCCCCTGCCGACCATCGCTCCTTCTCAACAGGTGTTGTCAAACGTCGAGTCGATCGAGGCAGCCACGGAGGCACCAGACACAGCGCCCGACACCGCGACAGAGACGGCGACGCTGACGCCGGCGCTCGCCGGCGGGTCGGCGATGGAGCTCGCTGCCACCTCCTCTGCGGTGGCGTAGGAGGCATAGCCGCTGATTAGATCTTCGGTGCTCATACGTACCTCTCCCCAGAAATAGATCCGGTGTGATTACAGACTAAGCGCCCCTACCGCGGCGGGGACGCCCACTGAGAGTGGAACTCGACACGAAGCCCAAAGTCAACCACAAAAGGCGTTCGTTTCCTATGTGTTATATATCCATTTTTATGGAAACACAGAACTACCGAGCTCACAGCTTCGTGCGCTAAGTGGGGCCAGAGCAGGAGAGAGATGCCCCACCGGCGAACGCAGCCCCGCGGCTTCTCTGGATCCTCCATGGAAGAGCACAGAGAACCCGGAACTCAATTTCTATTATTCGGATACTCCCAAACGACAAAACAAGGGAGCGAGGGAGGTTCCGCCAAAGCCGAGGAAGCCGCCCGGCACGGTGACCAGGGGCTTTCCCCACTCCCCAAAATAGAAAATTTCGAATAGACGGAATGAGCAAAGTATTATTTTCCCCTTTTGAAAACAACAAAGATAACGTGCAACTAACAAAAATCACTCCCGCGTTGCTTCGTCGACTGTCTGTCGAGTTGGGTATTGGACGCCAGAAAGCGCTCCTCGCGGCGAGGGCGCTGAACCTCCCTCTTATAGGAGATACGATTATGAGCACCGAGGATCTGATCAGTGGCTACGCCTCCTACGCCACCGCCGAGGAGGTAGCAGCGAGCTCTACTGTCGCCCCGCCTGCGAGCATGGGTGTCAGCGAAGTCGTCGCATCCGTGGCCGCGAGTGTCGCCGCTTCCGCCGCCTCTGCCTCGGTCAATAACACGATCGAGCACGGCTGCTAAGATTTCCGCGCAGAAGCGGATATCTGTGGGTGCAGCCGCTGGGACTCCCCGCAACTGGCGGCTGCATCCTCGGTATAGAGCAGGGACGCGCTCGAATCTTCGGGGATAAATCTCGCTTCCCCACCTGAGGACGCTCCTCGGTTAATTCTTTCTTGGATACCGTCCGACAACCGACGGATGACTTTCCCGGTTTTTCGGGAAACTCCTAAGAGTCTCCGCCCCGCAACGACGCCCCATCCGACGATTTCAGAGCCAAAGCACAGCCTTCGATCATGGGACATACCGAAAAGCACAGCCCCCATGTCTGAACGACCAGCCTTAGGCAGGAGCCCAATGCCCGGCGAACCGACCGTCCCTCCTGAGGCGCGGCTGCGCCTCCGCCGCGAGTTCCTTGAGGGGCGCAGAATTCCGGTGGTATCCGGATTGCTGCTTTCCTTGGTCGCGACAACGGCCAGTCTTTCCGTCCCCCTGGCGGTTTATCGGCTTATCAGCACCATGGAGAACGGCGAACCGATCCTTGGTGCTATCGCTCTCATCACCGCACTTGCACTGAGCAGCGCAGTGTCCAGCGGGCTCGCGACCTATCTGCTCTCCCGTGTGGGAGAGGCGGCGATCCTAGGGCTGCGCACCCGCATGGCGGCCCACGTCCTGCGCCTTCCCTCGGACACGGTGCGCAGGTACGGCCAGGGGAACCTCGTCGCTCGGATGACCTCTGACACTGCCCAGCTGCGCTCGGTGATAGACGTCGGAGTCACCCAGATCCCCGCTTCAGCGCTGATGGTGCTGGGCGGCCTCACCATCATGGCGCTCATCGACTGGGCCATGTTCCTTATCACCGCGGCCGCGTTCGGGCTGGTCGGGATCACCCTCGCCTGCCTCGTGGTTGGTATTCGCCGGAGCACCTCGGCTCAGCAGGAAGCGATCTCCCAGCTCGCCCAGAAGTACGTGGCCGCGCTGGCAGCCCTACCCATCATCAAAGCCCATCGGGCCAACACTCAGATCACGGACGACATCGCCCAAAGCGCCAACCACGCCAAGCAAGCCGCCGTGTCAGCCTCACGTCTCCAGGCGCTGGTCTCCCCTCTCGTCGAGCTGGGTACGCAGATCGCCCTGGTCGGCATCGTCGCAGGCAGCGGCGCCCGGCTAGCCTCCGGATCCCTGACGCTGCCGGAGTTCGCGGCCTTCCTCCTCTACCTACTGCAGATGATCGCGCCGATCACCGGCGTCGCCACCGGAATCAGCCGAATGCAGATCGGACTTGCCGCACGCAACCGCATCGAGCACATTCTCGGCTCGCCCGAGGAGCCGGACACAGCCCATTCTGCTCCTCAGGTGGAGGACTCCGCGCCCGCCGTCGAGTTCAACGGAGTCAGCTTCGCCTACGAGGAGCGCACCGTCCTCCGCGGCGTAGCGTTCACCGCCGCCCGGACGGGGGTGACCGCAATCGTCGGTCTCTCAGGTGCTGGCAAGAGCACCATCCTCGGGCTGATCGAGCGGTTCAATACGCCCGCCGCAGGGCTAGTCCGCGTCCTCGGCCACGACGTCCGCCAATGGCCGCTCCACGACCTGCGCCGCTGCCTGGTCTACGTCGACCAGAATTTCACCCTCGTGGAGGGCACGGTCCGCCGTAACCTGCTTCTCGGCCGAGAAACTAGCATCGACGACACAGACCTGCTCGCGACCCTGGATGAGGTCGGACTTCGCGACGCCGTCCAGGAGCTGCCTGACGGTCTCAACACGGTTATCGGACGTGAGACCGACCTATCCGGGGGCCAGCGCCAGCGGCTCGCCCTCGCCCGGGCTATGTTGAGCGACGCTGAGGTCGTCCTCCTCGACGAACCGACCTCTCAGTTGGACAGCATCAATGAAGAGCGGCTCCGGGACCTGGTCCACACCTTGGCGCGCACCCGGGCGGTGGTGATTGTCGCCCACCGTATATCGACGATCCAGCACGCTTCCCAGATCGTCCTCGTCGACGACGGCGCGGTCAGTGTCATCGGTACCCACGAAGAGCTCATCGCTAAGAGCGCAGACTACCGACGGCTGGCGAAAAGCCAGCAACTGACCGGAGATTTCCAGCTGGCCTGACGGTGCAATTCGCCCCAAGAAGAGAACTACGGCTCAATATGGCTCAGGAGAGGACTGATTCCCAATGGCAGGGATCTCTGACCACTACAGCGTGATCGTCGTGGGAGGCGGCCCCGCCGGCGCGTGCACCGCCGGACTGCTGGCAAAGCGGGGACACCGCGTCTTGGTTCTTGAACGGGAAAGCTTCCCGCGGTACCACGTGGGCGAATCGATGATCACCGGAATCGTGAGTATCCTCGACCAGCTCGACCTGACCGAGCGGCTCGACCGCATGGGCTTTCCGCGCAAATATGGACTCAGCCTGGTGTGGGGGAAGGACCGCACCCTGTGGGACGTCAAGTTCAAAGAAGGTGGCCCTCACGAGTATTCCTACCACGTCACACGTGCTGACTTCGACCAGCTCCTGCTAACACGGGCGCGCGAGCTCGGCGCCCACGTGGTCGAGCGCGCCACCGTAAAGGAGCCGATCTTCGAGGGGGAGCGCGTCGCCGGGGTCAGGTACTCCTCTCCCGGCGCGGAGGACCGTGAGGTGCGCTCCTCCCTGGTAATCGACGCCTCGGGAGAGGCCCGTACGATCAGCCGCCATCTCACCGATGTAACGTGGCACGAGGACCTGCAGAATCTCGCGATCTGGTCGTATTTCAAGGGCTGCGGTTCCCTGCCCGAGGAGCAGCAGGGAAATATTCTTGTCGAGAAGGTCCGGGACCGTAACGGCTGGTTCTGGTCGATCCCTCTCGCTGGCGAGATCACTAGCGTCGGCTACGTCGCCCCCACCGAAGACATCCGTTCCGCCAAGAAGCCGACCCCCGACATGTTCTGGGAGAACGTCGACCGAACGCGGGAGCTCAGAGGACTCATGGCGGGTGCCGTACCGGTCGGCGACTTCCGCACCTGCAGGGACTGGTCGTATATCAGTAAACGGTTCCACGGGCCCGGGTGGGTTGCGGTCGGCGATGCTGCCTGTTTCATCGATCCCCTTCTATCCACCGGCGTCTGCCTGGGGATGCTGTGCTCGGGGGCGCTGGCCTATGCATGCGGGATGGCGCTGAATAGGCCTGAACAAGAGGCCGATATATTTCAGGAATATGAGCAGGGGGCCCGGATCTTCCTTACTGAGTCGGCCGACTATGTCCGATTCTTCTACGACTCCGACAGGGATCGCGAGGACTATTTCGAACTCGCTCACTCCATGCGCGCCTCCATCGGCGACATTGCTCCGCGCCAAAGCTTCGTCGCGCTGGTATCCGGATACATGGCGATGTCCTCGTTGTTCGACTTCAACAAGTTTGGGACTAGTGATGACATCTTCGCTGAGTGATCTGTCGGTGCTGTTTCCCGACCAGCCTCTTTCCCCTAACTATGTGTGCGCCTTCGCCGAACTCGTGAAGAACACCCGAGCCAGGCGCCTGTGGCTGGGCCAGTCGTTGCGCGTCGAAACCCACCAGATGCTCGCCTATCTGGCCGGCGCGGGGCTTGACGTTCCAGTTGGTACAAGCGTGACCCTGATGCCGCTGCGCCATCCATACGAGGCCGGCATTCAGGCGCGCTCGGTCGCGGCGCTCACCGGACAGCCCACCGTCGCGGGATTCGGGGCTAGCACGCCGGCTTTCGTGCGGGCCATGCGGGGCGAGCCCTACTCGTCACCGCGCACCGCTGCCCGCGAATACCTCTCCATCGTGCGCGACGTGGTGGAAGGCCGTACACCCGATCGCAGGGGCGAGTACCACGTGCTCTCCTCGATGCCGGTACACCCTCTGGAGCATCCCCCCGTCGAGATCGGAGCGGGGGTCTTGCGGCCGGGCATGGCGCGTACCGCTGGGGAGGTCGCCGATGTCGCCATCACCTGGATGACCCCTCCGGACTACGTGCGCGACATCCTGGTTCCCGCCCTGAAAGCAGGTGCTGCCGGGAAGCATCCCCCACCCCGCGTCGCCACGGTCGTCCACGCCGCGGTCGACCGTCCGGGGCGAAACCTGGAGGACATGGCACACACCGCCGCGTGGAGACACCTACGGGCCGAACATTACACGGACATGCTGCGACAGGCCGGGGTGATGGCGTATGCGGACGACCCGGAAGCGGGCGCCAGGGAGATTCTCCGGCATGGCGTGTTCGTCACCGGCTCTCCCGAGGAGATCGCCAACGAGTTAGCCCGGTACCGCAGGTCCGGCGTAGACGAGGTGATCGTGAACCCCGCCGGGGTACTGTTCACCGAGGGCCTGGAGGCCAGCCTAGTCGATCTTGCAGAGATCCTCGCCGCGGCGGGAGGTCTCGATGACTGAGGCCGACGCTCCCCCTGCCTCTCAGCAGGCTCCCCCCGAGTTCGGCGCCCAGCGCCTCCTCCTCGTCGGCACCGGAGCGCTTGTGGTCTCCTCGCTTCCGTTCTGGCTGAACTGGCTGCGTATAACGTACCCAGCCCTGAAACTCCGGCTGGTCATCACACGTAGTGCCGAACGGTTCGTCAGCCGCGAGGCGCTGACGGCGATCAGCGGCCGAACCGTTCAACTCGACACCTGGCCAGACGAGCCCACGCCCAGCGCGCGCCACGTGGAGCTGGCTGAATGGGCCGAGGCGATCGCGATCTACCCGGCCACCCTGCACTTCGTCTCCCGATTCGCGCTGGGTCTAGCTGACACACCGACGCTCTTGGCCTTGCAATGCACCCAAGTGCCAATCGGCCTCGCCCCGGCGCTTCCTCCGAACGCGGAACGCTTCTCCAACTACCGTTCCCACGTTGCGATGCTCCAGGAGCACCCCAACGTCGTGGTCCTGCCTCCACACGCGACGAGGAGCGCGACGACCCGGCGCGTCGAGGAGTCCGTTGCTCCCGCTCCATTGTCGGAACTGCTGCAGCACATTGAGCGGCTGCGGCAGGCGCCCGGCGAACCGGTAGAGAAACCGTGACATGACACGTGTCATCGCGGAGTACGGCACGGCCTTCATGCACACACAGGTCACCGAACTCGGAGGCGGAGCGTTCGCCTGGTCGCGCACTCCAGGGCCAGCCAACCCTGCGGGAGGAACCCCGCTTTCCCCCGCTGCGCGCGAGGCGGCGCACGACACCGATGACGCAGGAGTCAGCCTCGTGCTGCCGGAACGCCGCAACGGTTCACTCCGGTACATTCTCCCAGCCCCCTTCTCGAGCGCACGCCACCTGCACAGCACAGACGAGCGGGCCTTGTCCGCTGTGGTCGAAGGGTTGCGGGCGACGGGAATAACCCTGCGACGCCTGCATCGCAGAGCACCGCCGCCGCGGGCGGCGACCGTTCCTCCGGGGTTGCGGCGACTGGCCGCTTGGCTCGACGGTGCCGAGCGGCCGACCGCTGCGATCAGGCTGCGCAGCCGCGCGCGTCGGCGACTCGGGAGCGCACGGCTGGAGCGGGTGAGGCAGTGGTGCGAGTGCGTCGGCACGCCCGATTCAGTGCTCAGCTTCCTTCACGGAGAACCGAGCCTGGGACGGCTCGTGCTCGCGGAGACACCCGCCTCGGGCGGCATGCTCGTAGAAAACGAGTTCACCCGAGGGCCGGCCGCGTTCGACTTGGGCTGGTTGATCGGGGAGCTCGTCGAGCTCGACCTCGCGGCCGCCCAAGGGCTCGGCACGGCTCGAAGACTCGACTACGGCAAGGCGGCCCGGGCCTTCACGAACGGCTACGGCGAACTGCCCGAGCCGCTTGTCCTCGACCGATCCGCCGCTCTGCGCGTACTGACGCACGTTCACGACTACGCGGCATATGTCGGGTGGCACGAAGACCTGGAGGGCTACGTGGAAATTCTCGCCGAGTTGATTGACGGAGATGGGGGAAGGACCCGCGACGCATTCGGGCTGTAAACCGTAAATGCATTCCATGAACCCTCGAAGCGAAATGGCGCGCGTGAATTATTGCCGAATGGCAAATTGCAACGCTTATTTCGGACGTGATCATCATCGTTGCGAACGGTGGCGACATTCAACTCGGCGGGGCGAACCGCAACTGGACGAATCGAGGTCATTAACCATGCAAACCCCGACGGTGAATGAGAAAGTGCAGCCGGAGGCTCGAATCCGGCACCTGCGCCCCGCAGATCTGGAGCGCAGGCCGGAGGTGGGGGCCTTGCTCGAACGTCTCGGCTTGGGAAAGTTCGAGCCGGACGGGCTCATGGCCTACCGGGGCCGCAACGACAATTGGGCGGGGAGGACAACCAACGGCGATAGGGTGTTCGTCAAATGCGTGGGTGGCGGAGGGCGAGAGTCCTCGCTGGAGTCCCTGCAGCGTTTCCGACGGATCCTCGCCTGTGAGCGTCTCGTCGGTAACGATTTCGCCGTGGGCGTGGCGCGACCGCGGTGCCTGGGTTGGGATGAGTCCTCCAGGCTGGTGGCGTTCGAGTGGCTGGAGGACGCCGAAACCGGCGCTGAAATGGCGGCGGCTGACAGTTTCAGGGATGCAGCCATCGCCGGCCGGATGATCGGCCAACTCCATGAGGCCAAGGTCGGAAATGGGGAGTGGATCGATAATTCCCCGCATCCCCTTCCCCCGACGCGGAATTTCCAGGCTCTCTCGCTGTCCGCCTTCATGCGGGCGTGCGCCGCCGAGCTTGAGGCGTGGCGCCTTCTCCAGGGCGACGAGCAGCTCATCGAGGCTCTGGAGACGTTACGGACCAGTGAACAGCGAGCGGAGCACCGTCCGGTGCACGGCGATCTGCGGCTCGATCAGTTTCTCATGGACGATGGCGATCTCTACTTGATTGATTGGGAGGAATTCCGGCAGGCGGATCCGGCACGTGACCTCGGAGGATTCGCCGGGGAGTGGCTCTACCGCGCCATCCTGGGCTCCGTTCCTGGGGAGGAGGGGGCCGAGCGCCTAGCAACGGGGCAGTTCCCCACCGCCCATGACGAGATCATGGCGAACGGAGTTCGGGAATTCGAGCGTCTCCGGCCGAACATCACAGCTTTCTGGAACGGTTACCGGCAAGCGCGGGAACGGGTGGCAGCCGAGGACCCCGAGTTGGCCCAGCGTGCGACGGCCTTTGCCGGATGGCACTTGATCGACCGACTGCTCGCAGCGGCCGTGGAACGTCCACGCTTGAGCGGGCTAGAACGAGCTATGGCCGGAATCGGGAGATCAGCGCTTGTTTCTCCGAATGAATTCACCGGCGTATTGGGATTTCGCGACGAGAGCGAGGAGGCAGCTAATGCTGGCTGAGGAACTCCGAAAAGCGCTGCAAGAGGTATCCGTCTCCGATGATGCGCGCAGCGCCGTGATCAACGAGAAGGAACTGGGGGCGGATGACACCGGCCAACTTCGCCACATCATCGCCCGCGAACTCTACACCCGCTGGCACATTGGCCGCCCCGTCGAAGACGAGCCGCCCTCGCGCACGCTTCGCGACCCCGACCTGGAGGAGCTGCTCCTAGCGGCAACGCCGTTCGAACACACAGAGATCGCCGTTCGGGCGCTCACGGAAGAGGACGGGAACGGTCAGCTCCTCACCGAGATCGAGGGGGTCCGGGTCCGAGTTCCCGCCGAACGCGTAGCCAGCAGGGCGTGGACCGGCGGGGAAAAGCCGGTCACGCTGCGGTTGGACGCGGTGCGTGCCGCCCTTTCGCCAGGCTTCTTCTTCACCGATCGCTCCCGCGGCCGCCGGGACGGCAAGGGCGGCCCCACGCTGCGCGTGTACGTGCACCTTCTGCACTCCGAGGCGGCGCCGAGGGTGTGGCGGCTCATCCTGGAGCGCCTAGAAGATCTCGGTGCGCCGTACCGCGCCAAGATCCTCTCCGCTAGGGGCCTCTTCCCTCGCCGCGACGGAATCGTTGTGTATCTCCGTCCAGGTGCTTGGCACGCGGTCGAGACCGTACGCGACGCGGTTGCCGAATCAGAGGAAAACGGGATCGGCCATGAGGGCTCAGTTTTCACCGACCAGCTAGCCCCTGGGGTCGCCACTGCTTGGGAGCCCTACGACAAACGTCCCGGCATGAAAGGGCTGAGCTTTGGTGAGCACCGAGCACTGGCGGTCGCCGAAGGACTGATTGATCATGCGAGGCACGAGGAGAGTCGGTTCCGCGAACGCGAGGTATCCGTTTCCGCTGCGCTGCGGAGAGCGGGAATCGACCCGCTTGCTCCCCATCGCAACCTCGGCTCCCCTACCCTTGATTCGAAGCTCTCGGGAGGGTCCTGATACAACAAACCGTCCCCGGCACGCAGCCCCTTCTCCTGCCGACTTGACGGCAGGTCGGGCCAACGAGAGGCGGCGCCCACATCTATAGCGGCGCTATTGGTATTGTCACTACGCCCCTAAAGCGCAAGCAAGCCACTGAATGGACTCTTCGAATATGACGAAAGCGAACGAGTTAAATACGGCATTCGGAAATCACGAAACATTCGATAATGAAATCGCGGTGGAAGTTCGCGACTTGGCGATGAAATACCGCGACGTCGATGTTCTCAAGTCTGTGGATTTCACCGTACGCAAAGGGGAGGTGCTCGCCTTTCTCGGGCCCAACGGCGCCGGTAAGACCACCACTGTCGAAATTCTGGAAGGGTTCCGGGCCCGCTCGTCGGGGACGGTAAGCGTCCTGGGCAGGGACCCCGTCAGAGGAGACGAGCATTGGCGCTCGCGGGTCGGGGTGGTCTTGCAGTCCTGGCGGGATCACGGCAGATGGAAAGTCCGCGACCTGCTCAGCTACCAGGCCAGGTTCTACGCGCCATATTCAGAGCCCCACCGCAGCCGGCCGCGCGACGTCGACCAGCTTCTGGAACTCGTCGGTCTGAGCGAGGACAGGAAAAAAAAGATCGCGTCGCTTTCCGGAGGTCAACGGCGGCGTCTTGATCTTGCGGTCGGCATCGTGGGTCGGCCCGAACTGCTATTCCTGGATGAGCCCACCGCCGGCTTCGATCCAGAAGCGCGCAGGAACTTTCACGAGCTGGTGCACAGATTGGCGCGCGAGGAGGACACGACGATCCTTCTCACCACGCATGACCTGGACGAAGCTGAAAAGATCGCTGACCGCATCCTGATTCTGGCGGGCGGACGGGTCATCGCAGACGGCACCGCTGAAGAGCTCGCAGCACGGGTACAGAGCACCGCAGAGGTGAAGTGGCGCCGCGGCACCCAGCGGTTCGTCCAGGAGACGGACAACTCCACCGCCTTCATCCGCGACCTGCTCGCTCAGCATGGGGACGAAGTAACCAATTTGGAGGTGCACCAGGCCGATCTGGAGGACATCTACCTGCGCATGGTCCACCTCCACGAGAACGGGCAAGCGGACCTCAACGGGGACATGATCGGGATCGGACTTCCCAAAGAGATAATGCGGTGAACACGGCGGCACGCCGCCGTGGTGCGCTGGGGACCGAAAGTGTAGGCTAGAGAGGAATAGAGAAATGAACGCAACAATGGTCGCCGTTCGCGCCGGAATATTCCGCGGATGGCTCGAGTTTCGCCAGTCCTTCACCACCCCCCAGGACGTGCTTGGCTATTTTGGGCCAGTAGGGTTCTTCCTGGGCCTATCTTTGTTCATGCGCGGGCAGAACGTCGGCGACACGGACGTGCCAATCGCGGCTATGTGGATCTCGGGACTCCTCGGATTTCTGGTGGCCACCAGCGGCCTGGTCTCGGTCGCCCAGATCTTGGCCTCTGACCGCGAGGACGGAACGCTACTGCGAGCCAAAGCGGCTCCCAAAGGAATGGTCGGCTATCTGGTGGGAAGATCGGTCCACATTTTCCTCATCTCGCTGACGACCTCCATCATCATATTGGCCCCCTCACATTTCATCTTCGACGGGTTCGGCGCGGACGGCCTCGGGGCGTGGCTGACTTTTGCCTGGGTGCTTCCGCTGGGCCTGCTCTCGACCGCGCCCGTAGGGGCCGTCATCGGGTCGATGATCTCCAACCCCCGCACCGCGACGGCGGTAATGATGATTCCGTCCATGGCGCTGCTGGGTATCTCCGGAATTATCTACCAGGTCAGCGGATTTCCCGTGTGGTTGCAGTGGATCGCGCAGGTGTTCCCCCTCTACTGGGTCGGCCTGGGAATGCGTTCGGTCTTCCTCCCGGACACGATGTTGCCCGTTGAGCTCGGAGAGTCCTGGCGGCATCTGGAGACGGCGGGCGTGCTCTCGGTATGGGCAATCGCCGGGTTCGTGGTCGCCACGTTCTTCCTCAACCGCATGGCTCGTCGGGAGGCCGGATCACGTATGGAGGAGGGCCGACGCAAGGCCATGCAGCGCGCCTGATCCAGATCATTTCATCGAATAGCTAAGCATAGCTAATGCCAGATGACGGCGCTAGAAGTATTCATACCTCACGAAGGCGCAGGTTGGTAATCGTGCTGTCGACGGGATCTTTTGGGAGGAGAAGCCGGAGCCTATGACAGGTCCGCTCTGGCCCAAGGGGGCAGGTAATACTCCAGTCGCACCTACTGACGCTTAAACAGTGTTGTCGCTTTGGGGACAGGTGACAGGACCCAGCTCATGACGGATAACCGAGAGCATGAGGTACCCCCAGGGCGGCGGCATGAGCGACGCCGAGCGAGAGCGACGCCACAAGATCCGCATGCTGACCGCTTCTCCCAAGGCACCCCCAACGCGCAGATCGCCACCGAACTGCGGGTGAGCCCGCGCTCCGTCCAGCGCTGGCACAGAGCTTGGCAACAGGGCAGAGCCCTGGCCCTGGCCTCGGCGGGGCCGCCGGCCCGCCCCCGCCTCGACCACGAGCAGACCCAGCGGCTGGAACTGCAGCTCGGCCGCGGCCCTCTCGCCCACGGATGGGACGACCAGCGCTGGACCCTGGCCCGAATCCGCGCCCTGATCAGCAAGGACTTCGGTATCGACTACACCGTCCCGGGCGTGTGGTACCTCCTGCGCCGCCTGGGCTGGTCCTGCCAGAGGCCTGCACACCGCGCGATCGAACGCAGCGAAGAAGCCGTAGAGGTCTGGAAGAAGGACGTCTGGCCGACCGCAAACAGACCGCGGCGGCCCAGGGCGCCTGGATCGTCTTCGAGGACGAAGTCGGGCACAACCCGAGGCCGCCCACCGCACGCACCTGGTCACCGCGCGGAACCATCCCCGTCATCGCCGTCAACCAGGCGGGCTCCGGGCGCATCGCGGTGGCCGGCCTGGTGGCCTACCGCCCCGGCCACGAGCCCCGGATGATGTTTCGCACCCGCGACCAGACCCGCACCAAGGCGCGCAGGCCCCGGCGGCGGGGCTTTGACTGGACCGACTACCGCGACCTTCTCCGCGCGGCGCACGCGGCGCTCGATGCCCCGATCGTCCTGGTCTGGAACAACCTCAACTCGCACAAGAGCGTGGCGATGCGACGGTTCATCGAGGACAGCGACTGGCTCACCGTCGTCCACCTGCCTGCCTATGCTCCCGACCTCAACCCGGTGGAGGGACTGTGGTCGCTGGTCAAGCGCGGGGAGCTGGCCAACTTGGCCGTGACCGGCATCGACCACCTCGCCCGGACGGTCCGAAGATCCCTGCGTCGTCTGCAGCGCCGCCCCACCGTCCTGGAGGGCCTGCTGGCCCAGACCGGCCTCCAGCTCATCGAGCAGGAACACACCGTCATCACCAATTAAAGATCAGTAGCCATCCCTTCTGCGAACTCGTCACGTTCTCCAAGGATCTCAGGGGCGCCATCCCCGATGGAAAGTACCCTCCTCACCCCGCGGTACGGCGCCGACCTCCTCCCCAGTATCGATTGGAGAGGAGGCAGCGTGGTTGCGGCCAGTTGTCTCCCGTGTCCGCCTCTACTCCTCCTCAAATCCCGACTGACCGAACTTAAGGGTTCGGGCATTCTCGGAGACCGTGCGAATCTTGGACTCGTCGAAACCGTGGCCGTTGGTAGCCTCGATCTCGATGCGGACGACCAAGTCAGTGTCGGCCGCGCCAGCCAGGTGGGCGAGGATCTCATCGGAGATGTACTTGAAGTCTTGCGCATAGCGCTGAGGGTCAAGTTCCTTGGTTCCGAAAAACCGAGTCAACTTCGTTGGCCCGCCCGAGGCTGACGGAGAAGACTCGGGTCCTGTGTGAGGACCCTCCGCTGCTCCTCTATTTTCCGTTGTGGAGGCGGAATCCTGCGGCGTCCCCGATGTAGATTCTTCGCCCTCTTCGGCTTCCTGCGCCTCCAGCGTCTCAGCCGAACGCTGGGCATTGGCCTGTTCTGGGTGGACAATCAGTAGCGCGTTAGTGACGGCAACCGGTCCGCCGTCACTGGGCAGCCACAGGCCCTGGTAGCGGCCGATGTTGTCGTCATAGCTCTGGGCCAAGGCAAACCCTTCCCGCTCCCACAGCAGCGGTTGTTCGGTAAGCCCGGCGTT
Organism: Nocardiopsis rhodophaea; assembly: GCF_039530945.1. Lineage (NCBI taxonomy): Bacteria > Bacillati > Actinomycetota > Actinomycetes > Streptosporangiales > Nocardiopsidaceae > Nocardiopsis > Nocardiopsis rhodophaea. Next base: position 70,230 of record NZ_BAAAPC010000014.1, on the reverse strand, counting down.
GAGCACTGATTGATTGCGCAGCCGCGGCATGTAGACATAGGAGGCATAAACCTTCCATAGGTCGCCCACCTGTACGTGCCCATCCGACCACAGCGATGGGAGGGCGTCGATCTGCATCCGGATGAGCGAAGCCGCCTGCTGGGTATACAACTCCCCATCGTTGCCAAGTCGCTTGGAAACCCGCTCAGCGAGCTTCGGAGACTGGCCTTCAACTTTGGTGGCTGCAACCGTAAACGGTCTACCGGGTTCGGCCTCGGGGACCAGTGCCCACTGGTAGGCGGTGAGCAGCCGCCGTCTGACCGTGTCGTCGGCAGTGGCCTTCTTCTCCTCTGCCTGGTTGAGCTGGTTCTGAGTGAGGTCCAGATCGTTGGAGGACAGCACCATATCCCAGGCAAGGTACTCGCGGACCCCTGTCTCTAGTTCGCCAAGTCGGTCGGTATCGCAGGCCAGGTAGACCACCATATTGCGGAAAGCGCGGTGGGCGGTGCCCTTGTTCTCCGTGGCTTTCTGCGCGAAGTCCATGGCCGTGGAGGCCGTGTCCTTGCGGCTGTGCGACAGCCGGGGGTGCAGAATGACCAGGCGCGCCTCATCGAGGTCGGGGATGTCCGAGCTGTCCTCGGGGCAGACGTGCACACCAGCGAAGGCGCCACTCTGGTCACTCTGAGTCTGCAGGCGCCGCACGACTTCGGCCCATACTTCTTCCTTCGGCAGGCGCTCAGCTTGGTCCCGGGCACGACGGGTGATGTTGGCGTGCAGGTCATACCAGTACTTGCCTTGGCCGGAGTAAAAGTAGGTGGCCCGGTCACCGAGCTGGGTCAGCGCGGTGTGGAAGTTGCCGAGTACATCCCCCGGCACAGCTGTACCCAGGAATACCCGCCGAGTTTCGAGGCCCTTGTGGGCGGAACCGATGGTAGGCACAGCCCCGAAGAACACGGTGCGGGCGAGACGCTTAGTCAGTGATCGCTGTCCCAGCACCGGCTTTTCGGTATCGATCTTGGCGGGCTCGGAGTTGGGACCATCGACGTCAGCGTCGATGATCGCCTTCCAGGAGTCCTGCAGGTACTGCGTGAGTTCCGAGTTCACCGCGGCAACACTGAGGGGAATGGAGCCCGGCATGATCAGGGGGGATCCGTCATCGCCAACCCACAGCGCGTGGATCACCGTGTTCATCAAGCGCAGCACACCACGGGTGCGCTGGAAGCGGTCCAGGCCTGACCAGTCTTCGTACAACCGGTCGAAGAGCTCGGGATGGACAGGATAAGTGTGCCTGATGCGTTCCTCGTAGCGCAGGTCCCGGGACTCCCGCGGAAAATTGTCGGATTCCTTGCCGCGGTACAGCTCGCCGAAGGCGCGGGCGGTGGCACCGATCGCCGCTAGAGCCTCACCGTCGGGTTCAATGAATAGCCGCTGTCGGACAATGTGGTAAGCCTCGTCGGAGGATGCTGGCCGCCACTGGTCGGCCACCCTGCGGACCACGTTTTGCAGCCGCTTCAGTGCCCGAAGCCCGTTCTCGCCGCCGACTTCCTCGGCGCTGCCGACAGGCTCAGCATCGTCGCCGGTCTCCGAGGCGGGGATGGAGATCGCCAATAGTACCCCGCTGGTGCCCTTAACTGCCTCGGTCAACGCCTGGGCGAAAGTGAACTGGTCGTCGAAGGTGCCGCCGGGCAGATCGTCGCGGCCGACCAGACTGCGGGCATAGGCCACCCACTCGTCGATCAGGATCACCGCCGGGGAGTACCGCTCCAGCAGCGTGTGCAGCGCTTTGCCGGGAGGTGTTGACTTTAGGTCAGCCTCAGCCACCAACTGGTAGCCTTCGGCGCCTCCTAGCTGCCAGGCCAGCTCCCCCCAGACCGTCCTGACGCGGGTCCCGTCCGGTTTCTCCTCCCCGGACGGGCTGAAGTGGTTGCCGACGATGGCTACCCGGCGGATCTTCTTCGGTGTGTATTTGGCGCCGGAAAGCAGGTCTTGGAGCGCCTGCGGGTAGTCGCTCAGCTCGGTCTCGCCAGCCAGGTGCCACAGCGACAGCATGGAATGGGTTTTACCGCCGCCGAAGTTGGTCTGCAGATTGATCACCGGGGAGGCATTGTCGTCACCATTCAGACGCCGCGCAGCGCGCTCGATCAGGTCGCGCAGCCCTTCGGTGAGATAGGTGCGGTGGAAAAACTCCACCGGGTCGGCGTATTCCCGACCTTGATCCTGGGCGCCGACGGCCACCTTGTACAGGTCAGCAGCGAACTCCGAGGCGTGGAAGTTACCTGTAGCCACATCCTGGTGCGGGCGCAGCACCTCGCGCCAGGGGCGCAGGCCGGTGGATTCGGTGCTGGTGACTGCAGACTTCAGGGTACGCCTGTCGTCCTTGTCAGCGGTGACCCGGCGCAGGTTATGCCGGATAGCCTTAACCTGATCGGCCGCGTCGGGGGCGTTGACCAGCTGTAGCAATCGTTCGCCGGTGTCCAGGGCTCGATAGGCGTCGTCGTCGCTGAAGGAACCGTTGTGCGCCCATTTGTTGCGCACGTCCCGCAGCTCGGAGGCGAAGGACAGGCCGGCGTGGCCCAACCGCTCGCGGAAGGGGTACCAACCCTGCCTCACGTTCGCGGTAATGGTGCTCTCCGTCAGCATCCGCAGCTGCACCTGGGGGTCGAGCGGGTCGTACTGCTTGCCAGATGCGCCGTTCTTGGCATCTTTGTCCTCGACCAGCTTGGTCCATTCCGCCCCGGTCTGGGTTCTTTTACCGATCGCCGCGGAAATGTAATCGTCCAGCGGCGGGGCAAGGATCTCGAACATCTTGTTGATCCGGTCGCGGTTGCTCTGGGCCACGGTCAGACCTTCCAGGTGAGAGCGGAACTCGGCGTGTGGGGCCAGGGGATCGGACTCAGGGGTTTGTGGCAGGGGGCGCTATCAGGTCTCCTCGTCGGTCTCCTCGCTGAAGTCGATCGCGCTCTGGACGGCAGTCGGCTCCTTGGGCTCCGAGCGTGCGGCCTCCAAGATCTCCGGCCAGCTGGTGACCAGTGTGTTAAAGGCGAGGGCATCCTTAGGCCGCTTGGTGTCCTCAGCAATGCGAAACAACAGGTGGCCGAGTTCCGTGATGAGGTCAGGGTCGGCGGCGTCGTCCCGCGACTGCGCGGCGCTCAGGAACACCCCGGCGGGGGTGACGCCGTCAGATTCCAGGATCCGGATGAGGTGGTGCAGCACCTCCCATGTCCCCACGTGCCGGTCGCTGAGCACGTTGTAGTCCGCAGGAAGGTCAGCGGGATGAATCAGCTGCACCTTGCCAGCGCGGCTGATGAGTATGCCCTCCCGGTCCATGACGGCCACACTCGTGTTGCGGGCCCGGGCCAGGTTGTCGGCGTCGCCGAACTTGCCAGCCTCATAGCCGTGCTGGCGATACCACGCCAGCGCGAACCGAGTACCAGCGTCGAAGTCGCCCTCCTGCTCGCTGACCACTTGGTCCAGGATTTCGTTGATACGCGCCAGTGCGCTGCGTACGGTCATATTTTTACCGTCAGGCTCGATGACCTTTGCGTACCGGCTAAACACCGCCATCCCAGGACCAATAGCGGCCTGGGGCAGGTCCACAGGGGAAATCCGACCCTGCCGCAGTTTCCGCAGCGCGTCCGGAAGCTCATCCTCCAACGCGCCGATGAAGCCCCGCCTGTCAGTGATGGGGGCTGTTTCAGGGCGGGGGCGGAGGGAAAGAACGATCGCCGAGGCCAGGGCATTGGCGCCCACAGAAATCATCCGGCCGCTGCGCTCGCTACGGTTCGGCCATGTGGAGGTAATCTCCCAACCCGACTGAATCATTCCGTCCAGCAGAGTTTCCCAACCTGTGGACACCTCACCACCGTCGTCGGATTCCGATTGTTTAAAGGCGTAATAGACGGTGATAGGGAAGTCAGATCGGGCAGACTTCCGCGCTTTGGCAAAAAACGAACGAAATCCACCCTCGAAGAACTCCTTAGCCCCATCCTTTCCGCCGTGACGGTAGGGATTAGCAACAAGCTCTTCTGACTTTGGAACGAGCATCGTCGCCAGCAAATCAGGGTAAACGCTGCGAAGAGCGCGTCTTAGCCAGATGTAGAAGTAGTCCGACAGGTCGGAATATCCAATGTTGTCATAATAGGGAGGGTCGGTGCTGATCAACCCCTCTTTCCCGCCTATCTTTGAGGCTGCATCCGCCTGGTGGGCGCTTGCACTCCCAACTGGTTCGAGCGCGTCTAGAACTCGGACAACCCCTCTCACCATGAAGGAAAAATTTCCGGATGATTCAGAGAAAGGATTAACTTCTGCGAAGTCCCACACCATTGGAATGGCCTGTCGCGCAAAAGTGTTCCGCACCCCCTCGTTCTTAGGGTCCGGCATCCACGTCGAGATACTTGAGCCATAGTCCGAAAGACGACTGACAGCAAATCCAAGATATGTAGCGACAGCGTCCCCATAGGCAGGAGTTCCGCCGTCCTCAAGCACTCGATCTCGAACCTCCGCCACGAGGTCGCTCAAAGTGGTCAGCACGAGAAGCTGGCGATTGGTGAACAGGCCAGAGAACCGTGTCAATCCGTATAGTGGTGTCCAGAGATTACGGGGATCATAGCCAAGTTCTTGGTCCGGGACGTTTTCCGGCCTCTGCGTCCTCGCTTCCTCCTCATGCTCTGGCGTCGGAGGAAGGTAGTTCCTACGACGGCGCCCTTCGGCCACGATGGACATGAGGACGGCGCCCATCCTGCCCGCAATGCCCTCGGCCTTAATGGTGTCTTTACTCACCACGCCATCACAGGCGACGCAAACAGCACCATGGCGCCCCGACATCGTCCCGTCTTGGTTATTGGTCGGTGCCCCCGCCGTGTCATGCCCGATCTCGAACTTCACTCGCTTTCCACTCGGGTGCGATGTGTCCGGCACAACTGTCGGTACGACGTAAGCTTCTTTCCCCTTCTTCTTCCCCAGCCACCACGACCTCACCAGGGGCATCTCGATACCGCAGGCCGGATTCGGGCAGGTCACGGTGCGTGCCCAGATCCAGGCGATCACCATCGCCTCGGACCCGTCCGGCAGCGTGGCTTTCGGGTACAGGTGCCCGATGCGCTTCTCCGCCTCGTCGCGCATCCACTCGCCATAGGCGCGCACATCGGCGGCCAGCCCTTCGGCACCTTTCCACTCGCGAATCTGGGACTCGGCCAGGCCGGGGGAGACCGGCGGCTGGTCGCGGAACTTCGGCGGGATCTCGATCAACGCCTTGTTGATCAGCACTGCCACCGGGTTGAGGTCGGAGGCGTGCGCCTCCAGGCCAAGCCGCTGGGCTTCCAAGGGGATAGTGCCGCCGCCAGCGAAGGGGTCAAGGATGGGAGGCGGATTGCCACCGGTGGAGGACATGATCTCCTCACGCGCCTCGGCCAGCAGCTTCTCGTCGCGCACGTTCTTCCATTTGACCAGCCGCTCGATAATGCCATGCAGCCGGTCACGCTCCTTGCGCTGCAGTTCCTCGGTAGGAAATTTATCGGGATGCGCCGAGGGATCATCTACAAGCTGCGCAAAGAGCACTGCCCGTGCTGCGGCCAGCGGGCGGCGCGCCCACCAGAGATGCAGGGTGGAGGGATGACCGTGACGAATCGACTTCTCCCGCGCTGATTCCTTGTTGATCGCCTCAAGCGGCAGCGCCACCTCGATCAGTTTCGGTTTGCCCACCGAAGAACTTGCCCTTCCCGCCCAGTACACCGGATTCCGATCCCCCCTGCGGATTGGCCCCAAGCAAGACGGGACTAATCCGCTATCCTCACATACCGTAACGGATCCGACCCATAGCACGCGGTGATGATCGGTCACGCTCCCGAGTCATCGCAGGTCGGAATCCTGCTATCACAACCCACCAATACTAGGCGCCTCGTCAGAAGGGTGCCCTCCCCTTGTCCCAGTAGCGAGCCCAGTCCGCGCGGATGCCAGTGATTTCCCGCCCACCTAGCTCCACTGCGTTGAACGGGTCAGCCAGGTACCGCACCTCGTCGTGTTCCGAACCACGAGGATCAACCCGCACCAGCGCCAGCCGGTACCGCGGCGCGGCGTTCTTGCTGACGATCACCTCGTTGTGGGTGACGAAGAAGTGCCCCGCTCCGGCCAGGCGCGCCTTCACCTCGATACGGATAGGGTCTCCACCGGGGGCGTCCGACAGCACGTCGTAGCCGGGGTTGTTGAAGGCCTGTTCCACCGGGGTACGTCCGAGCGCGCGCTCCCGCGCCAACACGGCAGTCACGCCACGACGCTCCACCTCCTTGGTTTCCACCGCGTGCACAGGCGCATCGGCTGGGAGATCCGGCTCGACCATGCTCACCGGGATGACCAGAGCCGAAGTCACCAGCTGCGGTGGCTTGGTGGACATCTGCTCCTGTCGGTCCAACTGCTCCCCTCGCCGCACAAGGCGCGCAGCCAGCTCGGCGGCTTTACGCTCCAGGCCCTCGGACGACTCCTTGGGCTTCTTACCGGCCGTCTCCTCTACCTTCGCAGCGGCAGCCTCGCTGTCCAGACGATTGATCTCCTGAGTGAGCCGTTGTACCACCTGCTCGCGGGTGCGCTGGATCTCTCGGGCCCGCCGCTGCCGCACTTCCTCCAGGTAGTCCGGGAGCCGATGCTCAACCATCCAGCTCGTGGCCTTCTCTTCCGCGTCGCCCAGCCACGGCAGTGCGCGGGCCTGCTGCACGGCCTCCACATCAGGTGCTGGCAGGCAATCCAGGTAAGGGGCGGGACCGGCGGGAGTAACGGTCCCGTCATCACCCACATAGGCGTAGCCGAGACGACGCGCCACACAGGCACCGGTAGCGTCGGCCACCTCCTCCAAGACCCCCACGAGGAGTGCTGGACGGTCAACCTTCGGCGACACCAGCACAGTGCCCCGCTCTAGCGCGTCGGACAACTGCTCAATGGTCAGATCGGCCACCGCGTCGTGAAGCGGATGGCCGGGGGCCAGCAGGTCGGCGCGGGCACCGCCGTCAAATTCGGTGCGCTCAATGTCGAAGGTGACGCGGTGGTACTTAGTGGACACCGACCGGTTGCGTGCGGCATGCCGCACGGGGACAGGGACGTTACTAATCTCGTAGCGGCCCTTCTCCCGCCGCGCCATCCGCCCGCCCAGCCGGTCGAAGGCGTGGCGGAAGGCCCATTCGATGTAGTGGGGTTGCAGACGGCGCGTGCGAGCCTCGTCCATCTGGCGACGCAGCGCCTCCAGGTCGGCCTCGGCCAGAGTGTCATGGGCGAGTGCTTGCTCCTCCAGAAGATCCTTGAGCCCTTCAGCGACCCTGTCATCGATCACACGGTTCATCTTCGCGCGGACCTCAGGACGCTCGCCGTAGCGGATCGCCTCCACCAGCAATCCGCGCAGCGGGGTCTCCTCGAACGCCGCCCCCAGCACATCGAAGACCTTGCCACCGTAAGCGGCGCGCTGCTCTTCAACCTTGTCCAGCAGCCGGGTGAACACCGCGCCCTCTCGAGTGTTGGCGGCCACCAAGTTCCACAGCCTGCACACCTCGGTCTGTCCGATGCGGTGGATCCGGCCAAAGCGCTGCTCGATGCGGTTCGGGTTCCATGGCAGGTCGTAATTCACCATCAGGTGTGCGGCCTGCAGGTTCAGGCCTTCGCCAGCGGCGTCGGTGGCCAGTAGTACATGGCAGGCGGTGTTGTTAGTGAACTCGGTGGTGATACGCCGCCGCTCGGCACGGCGCACACCGCCATGAATGGCTTGCACCGCGTTAGGCCTGCCCAGCAGGGTACGGATCCGGGTGCTGAGATAGTCCAATGTGTCCCGGTGCTCGGTGAAGATAATGAGCTTGCGCGGGGCGCCGTCAGAGTGGTGGGCCAGCGCGTTGTCCTCCAGGATGGTGCGTAGCTCGGCCCACTTGCGGTCGGTGCCACTGTCGCGCACCTGCTTGGCCAAGGCGATCAGGTCCGCCAGCTCCCCAAGCTCAGTGCGCAGCTCGTTCGCCGTCTGCGCCGCGGTAGCGGAGTCCAGGAGCTCCTCCTCGGCCTGCTCGATCTCGGCGGCATTGTGCTCTTCAGGGTTGTCCAGGGCATCTAGATCCAGCTCTGGCTCGGGATCGGCAACCGAGCGGCCGACCAGCACGTCGTTCAGGCGGCGCTCCAACCGATCTGCGCGACGGCGCAACGAGCGGTAGATCGCTTGGGGGCTGGAAGCCAGTCGGCGCTGCAAGACGGTGAGGGCGAAGCCCACGGTGGTCCGGCGTTTGCCATCCAGGTGATCGGCGCGGTTCATGCCCTGGCGCACGTAGGAGGTGACCTGTTCGTAGAGACGGCTTTCCAGCGATGTGAGCTCGTAGGGGACGGTCTGCGCGATCCGTTCGGGAAAGAGGGGCTTGCCGTCGAAGGTGCACAGCTCCTCTTTGACCATGCGCCGCATGACGCCATCGGTGTCGGCGCTGTGTACGCCATGCCTGAACCGCCCAGCAAAACGGTCCCGGTCCAGCAGGGTGAGGAATAGCTGGAAGTCCTCCTCTTTACCTGAGTGCGGGGTAGCGGTCATCAGCAAGAGGTGGCGGGTGCGCTCACCGAGCAGCTCTCCCAGTTGGAAGCGCTTAGTCTTCTCGAGCTTGCCGCCAAAGTAGTGCGCACCCATACGGTGAGCCTCGTCTACAACGACCAGGTCCCACTCGCCGTCCCGCAGCTGGTCCAGCAGGTTTCGATTGCGGGCGAGCTGGTCCATCCTGGCAATCAGCAACGGGTGGTGATCGAACACCGAGGCGTCGACGTCGGCGTCGACCAATTGCGAGGTGAGGATTTCAAAGCGCAGTCCGAACTTGAAGCGCAGCTCATCCTGCCACTGCTCCACCAGCCCGCCAGGCGCCACCACCAGACAGCGGTGCACATCGTCGCGGAGCATCAGCTCCTTGATGTATAGACCCGCCATGATGGTCTTGCCGGCCCCCGGATCGTCGGCCAGCAGAAACCTCAAGGGGGTGCGAGGTAGCAGCTCGCCGTAGACCGCGCGGATCTGGTGCGGCAGCGGTTGTACGTCGCTGGTCGCGACCGCGAGCATCGGATCGAACAGCCCGGCGAGCCTGATGCGCTGGGCCTCCGAGACGAGCTTGAAATCGCGTGCGTCGGCGTCGAACGGTCTCCCCGAGCCAGCTACCAGGGATAGTGCTGCCTCGTCCGAGCGATACAGCAGCTGCTGTGCGAGTGCACCGTCCCGCCGCTTGTAGGTCAGCTCCACCGCGTCGGTGCCGTGCCAAGCCGCAGCGATCACCGCGACCGACTCGCCAGGTACGATGCCACCGACTCGAACCCCGGCCTTGAGGTCCTCCAGTTGCACTGCTTCTCCCTTTACTTGGGTTTCACCTCGAAAGAAGCATAGAGACGGCGTGTGACACCCGTTCATGTTCGACGTATTGCCATCCGCCCTGGTTGGTGTGCGCTGAGTCTCAGAACAGTGGGATGAGAACGAACGGAATGGCAAGCGTCTACTGACGCTTTTTCATCCGGTCTCGCGGACCTGAAGCACAAGAACCGCTGGGGCGACCTGCCCGGCGCGTAGCGGGCAGCAGCGGAGATTCCGCAGGACATGCCAGTTCTTCAGCACGGCGCTGGTCCGCTCGCCGGGGCCACCGCAGCGCGTCGGGCAGGGCGGCTGCCTTGCACACGTACCGCCAGGCGGTGGTCGTGGCGTCTCCGAAGCCGAGCGCCAGGGTGGTGGGCGCGCTTTTCCTCAGGTAGACCAGGACGAGCAGGGCCTGGTGAGCCGGGGTCAGAGCCCGCCAAGGCGACATGATGCGACTGCGGTGGATCCGGATGAGGCCAGCGGTGTAGTTCAGAGTCCGGCGTGACAACGGCAGCGCGACGCGGTAGCACAGCATCGGAGTCCCATGTGCGGTGGCCGATCGTTGTTGACGGACCATCTGCCAAGGACTTCTTCGTGTCGTGGGGTGTATCAAGCAGCCGTCGCCAAAGCGTGACCTGCGAGTTCAGGAGGAAAATGCCTCAATGTTCGCGGATACCGGACAGGTCCGCTACTTCGGTGCGGAAGCGAAGGTCTGTAATGGTGGCCAGGTCGATGCCGTAACGGGAGTAGACCTTGGTGGTGTTCTCGCCTGTCAGTTGCTCTTCGTTGTAGCCCAATTGAACAGCGATACGGATCACCTCATCGCGGTCCGCACCCTCGATTTCGAGGTAAGGCGGGATGAGCGGCCAGGAGTCGATCTCCAGTTGTGCCCCATCTAGGGCGAAGCTGCGGCGGTGGTTCTCCTGGTAGGCCTTGGGCTGGTAGCCGAGCTTGGCTAGGAGGAGGTTGGTGGTCTCGAAGTCGGAGACGATGACTTCGGTCTCCACGGTGCCGCCGATCTCGTCGGAGTTGATCTCCTTGATGGTCAGCGTGGTTTGGGAACCTGTGTCGCGCAGGCGAATCCAGCGAGAGGCGTCACCGACTTCGATGTCGTAGACATAGCGTCGCTGCAGGGCCTCACCCACCTTGACTCCGCCCTGGTCAAGGATCCGGGCTGCCACTTGCTGGGGGTCGATGTCGAGGATCTTGGCTTCGTATTCGATGGCGGTCTGGCTCACCGTTGTCATAAACCTTCGGTCGTTACGAGATCGCGTCAGGGCTAGAGACACGTATCAGCCTGTCATAGTCCGCCTCGCGGAGTCTGCGGACTTCGTGAGCTAGTGGGTGCCTAAGGAAGTCGCCAGCTCTCAGGCACAGGTCCATGCGTTGCAGACACACGCCGATGAGGTATTCCTGCTCTTGGGAGTAGTACAGGCGCAGTCCGTAGAACCCTTCCTGGCAGTCGGTGTCGTTGTTGAATCGGCACGAGGCACACGTGGTGGGAAGTCGTACGGGCCGGATCCATTTGACGTAGACCCGTCGGCCGTCGTCAAGACGGTAGGCGGTACGTGCTCCTGAGGCGCCCGCCGTGAGGTATCGGGCTTCGGGGGTGGCACCACGGTTGGCTAGTACCTGATCGATGGCATCCAGGGACGCTTGTCCGTGATCGAGGGAGTTGAGGAGCCGAACCGATAACTCGGGTGTGTAGGTGTCGAGGAGTCGGTGGACTCGCTCGACATGGCTCTTGTCCACGACGACGATGTTCGCGCTCGCCTTGATGCCGTTGTCCACACAGGCGGCTATAGATTCGCGAAGAGCGGTGATCTTGGCTTTGGCACGGCCGACGTCGCGGAAGCGCGCGTGCTGGACTTGCGCGAGCTCGGCTGCGGTGGTGCCGAAGATCGAGAAGTTCACCCGAGTGAGGCCAGCGCCCGCGCACGCGGTGATCTGGCGCGCTCCATTTTCGCCGTTGGAGGTCATGCAGACGTTGTAACCGACGTCGCGGGCAGCCCCGATGATCTCGGGTAGGCGGGGGTGGAGGGTGGGTTCGCCGCCGGTCAGATGGAGCTCGTTGAGCTCAAGACTGTCACGCAGGCGTGCGAGAGCGTCGACGAATGCCTGGTCAGGCTTCATAGGGGCGGGAAGGAAGCGCGCACCGTTCGTCGCCGCGTAGATGGATACGCGTCCCGAGGCGCCCGCTGAGATGAACCCACCTCTGGTACGTCTTCGGTTGTCGGTGAGTACGGGTGTTCCCTCGTTGTGGCAGAACGTACAGGTCATTCCACATGCGTCCAGGATCTTGGCTCTGAGCGTGGTATCAGGGGAAACGTAGGTGGGAATGTCGTCGCCGTTGGTTCTCACTGAAAATCCTTCAAGTTGAGAATAGGAATCGGAGATGTCTTGCATACACGGACCAGAAGGTGAGAGGGAGTCGAAGCTGCTGGAGCACACATGATCGCCCCCGGTGGAATCAGCGACTAGCCCATATGCCACCCAATCCCTGGACACCAAAAGCGGCGGTGGACATATACTGGACAAGTGTTGTCCAACCCCCACAGGCTGCCCATTGATTTCGTCGCTCATCAGTTGAAGAAATTGAGGCGGGGAAACGGGCTAGCTCTGCCACCGATAGTCATGGAGCTCGACCCAGCACTCCGCACGTACCTGCTCGATCGTGACGCCGGAGCGGTGGAACCCGCCGAACAGATCGTCGATCTTGTACGCCGCTTCCGTCATGCAGTAGATACGCTGGATGTCCAGCAGCGCCTCTACGTTCAGGTCGACCTCGGCCTATCGCCAGCACATTCCTGTCGCACCTTGACTGAGCGCCAGGAATCCCTAGCTGCAGATCTCGGATGCGCGTCCAAGACCGTTCGGCGACGTTCGGATAAGGCCTTCGAAGCTCTCGCCCTGCACTTGCTTAGTCCGCCCGCTGAGAGCAGTCCGTCTCCAGCTCGATACGGGTGCGGGGAGCAGGGAAGCCTGGTGGGTGGCGAGGCGGAACTGCTGGCAAGGTTTTGGAACGTATCACCTGCAACACGCCTCGACATCGTCTGCTCGGAGATTCCGGAAGAAGAACGGCCTTATTTCGCGTCGCCGGCCGATCGAAACTACCTCAGGTACGCGAAATTCGCTGACCTGGATACACTCATCTACGTCAAGACCAGGATTGCGCAGATCTGCCCCCAGGCAACGGTTCGTGACTTTGCCCCCTCGGAGTATCACGACGCCAACGCCGACACCCTGATCGTGATTGGTGGGCCTCCGTGGAACTCCAAATACCGAGAGTTCCTGCCGCAGCTGCCTTATTACTTTGAGCCTCATGAGCTGGGTGAGGACGACCCTCTGATCGTGCCCGCGCTGAACGGCCTGTCTCTGGGTCCCGTTTGGAGCCCCGACCGTAGCCTGCTGGAGGACGTTGCAATTCTGACTCGGCTCGCCTTGGCTCAAGGCACCACCGTGTACCTGCTGGGCGGTTGCCTGACACTGGGCGTGTTAGGGGCAGCCAAGCTCTGCCTTGACAGCCGCCGAGGAGTGCCCAACGTCAGCTATGCCCAGGAACGAATTGGTGAGGACGACTTCGTTCTGGTTTGTGAGACACGGCGGCTCGGAGGTATAACCGACACCGCTGTCCTGGGAGACTCTGGGCCGCTACTGCTGATGTCCAGAGCAGGCAACGCCCCCTTCACTGTGCTTACCGACAACACCGAGCGCTACCGAGGTAGCAGACGATGACCGACAACGAGCACAAGTGTCCGTCTGTCGCCCCGGCCGACGTTGGCACATATGTCATCAACCTCAAGCGTCGCCCCGACCGACGTCAGCGCATACTGAGGCAGCTCCCATTGGACCTGCCCCCTCTACTGACCTCATACTGGCAAGGCCCATTTGACGGCGTCTCGCTGAAGCGATCGGACATCGAGGCGTTGGGCTACAGGCTCTTCGAATGGCGGATCGACTCCGACAACCCCTGGTGGAATCGCCCGCTGAAGTACGGCGAGATCGGCTGCTCGCTGGCTCACCTTTCCTGCTGGCAGCACGCCGACACACGGCAAGAACCATTCACGATGGTCTTGGAAGATGATGCTGAACTCGCACCGTGCTTCCTGGACAGCCTATTGTCCGGTCTCCAACGGCTGGGATGCCTGAATGAGGAGGTCGACCTCGTCTATCTCGGCCGCTATCCGCTCACGGCCGATACACCTGCACCCATCCAGGGCTTCGTCCGGCCCGGCTACAGTCACTGCACCTTCGGCTACCTACTGACCCGCTCAGGGCTCAAGAAGGTCTTGAAGGCGCGCCTTGGCGATTCCATTTTGCCTGTGGACGAGTTCCTTCCGGCCCTCTACATTGATCATCCTCGTCCTGATGTACGACGCCGCTTTCCACGATGTCTGAACGCCTTTGCCTTCTCCCCGCCCCTCGTGACCCAGTTACCGAAGGATCTAGCAGGCAGCGACACCGAGGACTCTCCGTTCGTCGAAAACGTTTCGTGATCTCTGATCACTCATCTACGCCGCGCAGTCGTCCATTGAGAGATGAGTCCGCTCAGCCGTTCGCCGGGCCAGTCACGGACTGGTGTATGGTTGTTGACGCCCACCACGACACTCTCTGGCGGAACGTCACGGGTGACGGTCGCGCCAGCAGCGACGTAGCTACGTGGGCCGATCGTCACCCCACCAATGACGTGCGCCCCGTAACCCACGACGCTATCGTCGACGATGGTCGGTGCGGGCTCGTCAACTTCCCACCATCCCTGGTGAGGGCGGGTGTACTCATGCACGAGGTCACCCATGACGGTGCAGCGCTCACCGATGAAGGTGGCGTCGCACACGAACCCAGCCACGCGGGACTCAGGACCGATCGTGACGCGGTCACACACATAAGCACCGTAAACGAGACGACTCCGGGCACCTACAACAGTGTCGTAACCGATACGCACACGGTCTTCGACCAAGCAGTCATCGCCGAGTGACACGCCTTCATAGAGGATGACCTGGTTCATCAGGATGCATCCGTTCCCAATGCGCACCCGTGCCCCGGGGGCAGAGGGGACGCCTCCGCTCTGATAATCGCGCAGCCGCGCTTCTTTGGGACAGCCCAGCGTGCAGTGCTCTCCGATCAGGGCGTTATCAGCAACATCCACCGGGCCATATAGGTGTGCCCCACTCACGCGGCATCGCCCGCAGTTAGCCACGTCAATGTGTGGCCGATGGCCTCGTCCTCGCGGTCGCGGGAATCAAAGCCATGATCGGATCCTTCGATCGTTCGAAATTCGGTGTGGTTCCGCTCTTCAGCGGCTGCCCGGGCGATGTCGTAGGAGACGTAGCTGTCGTGGTCACCGTGGATAACCAGGGCAGGGACCTGGGAGCGGCTAAATTCCTTCAATGGGTCGTAGCGAGCGAGTTCTTGCCACAGCACCTGTCCGATCGGGAACTCGTCATCGATCAGCAGACGGCCCTGCTCGTGCAGCTGGCGCTGTGGCCCTGGTCCGAAGTTCTTTGTTCCCCAAGGGAGCTCAGGGTGGAGGAAGGTGTGGTCGAGGTCGAGCACGGGATTCCAGAGGACCAGGCGGTGGAGCTGCATCTCTAAGGTCGGGAGCAGCAGTGCGGTCGGCACGGCCCCGAAACTGGCAGCGATCACAGCAAGCGGCCCAGGGGCCACTTCCATTGCATGCTTTACGACGGCTTGGAGATCCAGCATCTCTCCGGCGATCGTCACCCCTTCTGGAGCGCCGTCGCTCTTGCCGTGCCCACGGAATGAAAATCGGATGACAGTGAATCCAGCCTTGGCAAGCCGTTCCGCCAACCGGACGAACATCCCTCCCTCGTCTTTGTCAACAGTGATGCCGTGCGCCTGGACGACTGTCCCTCGTGCCCTGCTTGTATCTGCTGTGTGCATGGACGCGTCAAGCCGCACTCCGTCAAGAGCACGCACGTCGAATGAGTGCATAGGAAACTCCTGGCTAATGGGGGGTGACTTCCAGAGATCGGAAACCAAAGATTGGCTCCCGCACCCACCGAATCAGATCATAGCTCGTCGTTCTTGACTCCGGCGATAAAGGAGTGCCACTCCGCGGAAGCGAAGAAGAGAGCACCAAGATGGCGATTCATGCTGTCGCGCAGACCCGTGACAGGCCCTTCTGTGACTTCCACGCAGGTTCCCTTTTCCTGGGTGTAGGTGGATGTGTGCCACTCACGGGCTGCTGGGGAGACAGCCTCTGTGAGATATCTCGTCAACATCAGTGCTTTTCCAGGTCAGTCGCGAGTTGATGGATGTAGTCGCGGGATTCTTTCACCGGAAGAGCGGCAGCTTGAAAGTATTCAAACGTCCGCTCATGGTGGGCGAGTTCGTCCGCCCCCTCGAAGAAGTGTCCGTTCGGAGGAACATCGATGAAGCCGACCCGATCGGATGCTCCGAGGTGGAGGAGGGTGATCCCGTAAGGCATGGACATACCTCGGGCCAATGGCAGGACCTGAAGATCTAGGTTGGGGCGTTCGCTCATTTCGACGAGGTGGTTCAGCTGTGCCTGCATGACTCTCGGTCCACCGACAGCGCATCGCAGGGCTGATTCATCGATGACCGACCACACGTGGGTGGGTTTTCTCGATCTAAGACGTTGATGCGCCGTTCGATCCGCGCATCGGTCCGCCGCTGTCGTTCCTGGGGGTCGTCGACAAGACCACGTGACATCATCGCAGCGATGTAGTCGGGGTGCTGAAGCAGGCCCGGGAGTAGCCCCACAGCGTACTCATGGATCTTGGAGGCCTCGTTCTCAAGGCCGTAGAAGGCATTCCCCGCGACGTCTTCGTACTGGAACCACCATGGCTTCTGCTTACGGGCCGCCTTGGCGATCTCGACGAGCTCCTCGCGTAGGCCTTCGCTAGCACCGTAGAGACGGCAGAGCGCGGCTACGGCCTCAGTGCTGAGCCGCACGAATCTCCCGTTCTCGATCCGGTACATCTTGCTGATGTCCCAGCCCATCTCCTTAGCGACCTGCTCCTGAGACAGCTTCGCCTGAGAACGAAGCCGCTTGAGCTGGCTTACGAGATAGTGCCGACGCACCGGAGAGCCCTGGGCCACCGCCGTCTCCTTCTCTGCCTTGCCTTCGCCTTCAGTGCTGCTGGCTTGAGACATCTTCTCACCGCACACAAAATAGACATCTCTGTAGATTGCATGCCTTGTTTTTTACAGGCCTTGCAAATTGCCTGCCCTGCATCTAGCTTAGAAGGTGTCGGGAAGTTCAACACCCTCTCCACTAGCTGGTTCGTCTTGTCCCAAAGACGGACTTCAGGAGGCATCGATGTCCGTACCGACATCCCTCGGCCAGATCCGCAGCTCACTTCTCTCTCAGCTCCAGGCTGAGATCCACTGCTTGGGAAGACCCGCACTCGTTGCGCTCGGCAACACCGACTACCCCGTGCTCTACGCCCCCCGACCTGACGGCACGCGCGTGGCAATCGTGGCCATGCGGCTCCTGGACAGGTGGTGGTTCATCGCTGGCGACCGGAACCCGATTCCCGTAGACAGCCCCGCGAGTGTCGCCCACTTGCTTATCGAAGACGCCAAGAGGGACGTAAGAGAACTCTTCTCGCGGCGCCCTCGGCCGCGCGGATCTCGGATGGCCGCAGCTGCGGCATGACATCGAGGGCTCTGCCGGGTGCGCCCACACCCGACAGAGCAACAGCAACCCCGAACTCTGACGAAACGAGGTCACGTCATGAACTGTAACCGCTCCCCCAGTCGCAGCCCCGACGCGGATCCCGCTGTACGAAGCCGCGCATCAGGGGGTGCGCCCCGTGCTCGAGCTCACCCCTGATGAGGCCCGCTGCCTGCGGGAACTCGCTGACCGGATTGTCGAGGCGACGCAGGACCGCTCCTATTGGTTCTCCGCTGCCCGTGACACCTCGCTCGCGATCCTCGCCCGGGCCACCGACTGGCTCGGCGACGCCTGCGAGCAGAGTCTCCCTGCAGACGTGCACCCCCGTCAGCGGCTGGGGCTCGCGCCACGGCAGCCACTCATGTGCATCCGGCCTGACGGCCATACCGGAAGGCACATGGACGCTTCCGGACACTGTTGGAGCGAGAGACCAGATGGCACCCCAGCGGTGGGCTCTCCGCTTCCCCGCATAAACCAATGAGGAACGCCGCGTCCTGGAAGGAGAGGGGCCTACCGGGACGCGGCACACAGCGGGGGCCCGGTGGAGGGGGCCGGGCACCCGTTCCCGCAGGACACGGCCTACAAGGCCGGGCCTGCACCCCCGCCCAAAGTCTGGGAGGTGCAAAGGGCTGTCAGCAGCAAGACGCTCCTGGCCCTTTCAGTTGGGGATAAGCGACCGTGCGGTAGTTCGCGATCCCCAACTGAAAGGGCCAGGAGCGTCCCTCTAGCATGAGGAGCCGAGTTCCTCCCGCCTGGGTTTCACCCAGTCGTCCTGCTTTCTGCTGGTGGAGGATGTGGTGGCCTTTTTCGACCTACACGAGCGCGTGATGCGGCTATTGGACCGGCCTGGTCACGTCGACATGGGCCGGTTCCAGCACGTCGTCAAGGCCGCGAGTGGTCTCGAACCGCGGATGCGGGAGTTGCGCGACGACGAGCTCCGGCGCCGTGCCGAGGTGATCCGTGCGGCCTCGCTCGACGGGACCGATCCCGACCCTACGGAACTATGCGCCCTGGGACGCGAAGCGGCCCGGCGCGCGCTCGGCGAGCGGGCATTTGATGTGCAGCTCCTCGGTGCCCTGGGGATGCTCTCCGGGCACGTCGTGGAGATGGCCACCGGCGAGGGCAAAACCCTCGTCGGGGCGATGACCGCGGCCGGATACGCGCTGCGCGGCCACCGCGTACACGTGATGTCGGTCAACGACTACCTCGCCCGGCGCGACGCCGAATGGATGCGTCCGGTTTTCGAGATCCTGGGGGTCTCGGTCTCCTGGGTTGCCCAGGACTCCTCATGGTCCGAGCGCCGCGATGCCTACTCGCGCGACGTCGTCTACGGATCGGTGAGCGAGTTCGGCTTCGACGTACTGCGTGACCGGCTGCGCGAGGACACGGCGCAGATCGTCCAGCCGCGGCCCGACGTGGCCATCGTCGACGAAGCCGATGCCGTGCTCGTCGACGAGGCCCGCGTACCGCTGGTCCTGGCCGGTGCCGCTGGCGAGGAGGACGACGGCGACACCCTGATCGCCCGTATCGTCGCTGGCCTCACCCCCGACCTGCACTACGAGGTCGGCGAGGACGGCGTGGTGGTGAACCTGACCGACGCAGGCCTGGAGCGCGTAGAGGAGGAGCTGGGCGACCTCGACTTGTACACGGACGCCCACGCCGACACCCTGTCCCGCGTCAACGTCGCCCTCTACGCCCACGCCCTACTCCGCCCCGACGTCGACTACATCGTCCGTGACGGGGCTGTCCAGCTGGTCAGTGCGTCACGGGGGCGGGTGGCGCTGCGCCAGCGCTGGCCCGACGGCCTCCACGCTGCCGTCGAGGCCAAAGAGCGGGTCGCCTCGACTGGCGGGGCCGAGGTCCTTGACTGGATGCTGATCCAGGCCCTCGTCGGGCGCTACGAGCGGGTCTGTGGGATGTCGGGGACGGCGATGGCCGCGTGCGAGCAGCTGCGCGAGTTCTACCGACTGGAGGTCGGCAAGGTGCCGACCAACCGGCCCTGCATACGCGATGACCAGCCCGACCGCGTTTACGCCACCACCACCGACAAGGAAGAAGCACTCGTCGAGCACGTGGCCGAGGTCCACGCGAGCGGCCGTCCCGTTCTGATCGGCACGATGGACATCGCCGAGTCGGAGCGCCTGGCCGCCCTGCTCCGTAGGGAGGGGATACGCCCGACCGTGCTCAACGCAAAGAACGACGCGGAGGAAGCGCGCATCATCGCCGAGGCCGGAACGTTCGGCGCTGTCACGGTCTCCACCCAGATGGCGGGTCGGGGCACGGACATCCGACTTGGCGGAGCCGACGGAGCCGACCATGACCGGGTAGCGGGAGTGGGCGGCCTGCACGTGGTCGGGTCGAGCCGCTACTACACACGCCGCCTTGACGATCAGCTCCGGGGCAGGGCGGGCCGTCAGGGGGACCCCGGGAGCTCGGTGTTCTTCCTCAGCCTCGACGACGAGCTGATCACGCGCAACGTCCCGGACCTGCGGCGCCCGCCGCGCAGTGCCGCCAACGGCCGACTGGACGACCGCCGCACGAAGTTCACCGCCGAGCACGCTCAGCGGGTGGCCGAGGGCGCGCACCTGGACATCCATCGCACGACGTGGCGCTACAACCAGCTCCTACAGATCCAGCGGGACGAGGTCCTCGCCCACCGCGACGAGATCATGCTCGGCCCGGCTGCGGCGAACCAGCTCGCCGAGCTGCGCGCGGAGCGCTTCTCGAGCCTCGTGGACGAGGTCGGGGAGGTGGTCCTGGACAAGGCATCGCGGGTGATCTTCCTGTTCCACCTCGATCAGCGCTGGTCGGAACACCTCGACTACCTCAGTGCCATGCGCGAGGGCATCCATCTGCGCGCACTCGGACGCGAGAGCCCCTTGAACGCCTTCCACCGCGAAGCCGTCGCGCAGTTCCGACCGTTCTTCGACGACGTCCGCGAACGCGCCGCCGCGACATTCGACAAGGCCAAGATCATCGCCGACGGCCTGGACACCGACGCGGCGGGCCTGAACCGGCCGACCTCCACCTGGACCTACATGGTCCACGACAACCCATTTGGAGACCCGGAGGAGCGCTTCCTGGAGTTCCTCGGTTCGATCATCCGCTACTCCATCCGCGGCAAGGACTAGTAAGTCGGCTGCCTCTCGGACGACCCGACCATCCACCTCGACCGCGCCGACCCCAGCTGGCGGGACCGGGCTCCCGATCGTTCAGCTACGCTTCGAGCGCGTGCGCAGCAGGACGACGATGGATACGCAGATGAGGGCCAGCCCCACGCCGACGCCGCCGAGGAAGCCGATGGCTTCCAAAGCGGTGATGGTGTTATCGCCGTCGCTCTCGTCCGCCGCGACGCCCGCGGAGTAGGCGTACACCAGGGCCACCGCAAACAGCGCCACGCCGACGAGGCCGAGAGCGGCACTCAGCAGCGCCTTGGGAGCGCTTCCCGATGGTCTGTCATTCATCGCCGTCTCCAGACTGCTCACAGGTGATCTCCGCGTACGGGTTGCACTTCTTGGCCATGGTCTTCGCCAGTCCGACGTTGGGCCGCCAGCTCTCCAGGTTCCAGGTGCCCTTGAAAATCGGGCGGGGATCCGCCGTGGCGTTGGCGACCGCCGCCGGAGCGGTGGCGAGGCCCAGGGCGACGAGGCTCGCGGTGGCAACGGTGGACATGCGGACATGGGGGGATTCGAGAGACTGGCACGCAGTTCCTTGCTCGGTAGGCTTCACCGGAAAGAAGATCGGTCGCGTGCTGAAAAATCGGGGGCAGCGGTCCTATGGGACTCCGGTCGAGGCACGCCGCGCCCCGGACGACGCAACTCGATCATCCTTTCGAATCCACGCCTACGATTCATCGTCCGCGGGGAGGATCCCATCCCCGCCGAGTGGCGCTCCCACTCCCGCCAAGTGGCGGGGTCGGAGGTGGCGGCCTGGTCTCAGCGCACCGCCCAAGCGGGGCCCCGACCGGCAGCGGGTGCCCGCCGGAGCGGCCAGACACCCATCTCGCAGCACAGGCCCCACAGACGGATCTGTCGTTTGTGCCCAAGGCGCGGGGAGGACGATGGGCGTTTAGCGGCGCAACGCGCTCAGGTCGTTGAGCAGGCGGTCGAGAACGGTCTCTTCCTCGATACGGACGCCGGTCTCGTGGAGGGCAGTGGCCAGCTCGGGGTCCCAGTCGGCCTGTGTGGGCGTGCCGGTCAATGGGCTGCCGTGGTTCGCGGTGGCAGCTACCTGGTAGTCGGCCGCGGAGAAGCGCCACGGGCGCCAAGGGACACGGCGGAGCAGGGTGTTGGCGATGCGGATGCCGCCCCAGTCGAAGTCGCCGTGGTAGCGGAGGTCGGCTCCGTTGTCCGCGAGGAGGCGGAGGAGTGCAACGGCCGCGGCGCTGGGTTGGCCTTGGGTGCAGACGAGGGGTGGGCAGGACGAGCCGAGGTGGTCGGCCACCGCGGCGACTACGGCCGGGTTTTCGCAGATGTGGACGAGGGTCCCACTGGGCAGAGGCCGGATCGGGTCGTTCGCGAGTTGGCGGAGGGTGAGTACCGCTGGCTGGCCTGCCTCGTGCAGGGCGGCCAGGGCGCGGCCAGTGGAGGTGGCTGTGTCGCCGGGGAAGCCAAGGGTCAGGGCGGTGGTCGACAGGTCGTCCTTCAGCAGGCCGACCGCGGCCCATGCCTCGCGCCGCCATTCGGCGCCGCTTCCCGCTGGTGTTCCCGTCAGCGCGCGGGCGGCTCCCAGGGCGAGGGTGGCCAGGGGGCGGCCGTCGTCGAGGGCGTGGGCGTCGCCGCAGACCCGGGCGGCGAAGGTGCCCAGGCCGACGCCCTCGGCGGGGAGCGCGGTGACGACCTCGGCGAGGACGGCCAGGTCAGGGGCGGCCGCCTGAGCGTCGCCGAGCAGGCGGCGGACCAGGCCCGAGGAGCGCGACTCCTGGTACCACGAGGCCAGTTCGGGGCGCGGCTCGCAGGCTTTGGCCAATGGGGTGAACGCCTGCTGCCATGCTCGTTCCTCGGCTTCTTCGGCTTCGGAGCGCACCTCGATCGGACCGGTCAGGGCTTCGACCGCCGCCACCAACCCGTCCGGGCTGATCCGGGACCGCCGCAGGACCTCGTCCACCGCGTCGAGGGAGACGCGCAGCGAGCGGCCCGGCTTCTGCTGTCGGCCCAGCAGCCGCTGGGCGGCGGCGCGCTGGTCGGGGGTGGCCGAGGTGAGCGTGACGACGCCGGCGGGCTCTTCTCCTCGCTCCAGGCGGAGGCGAACACGGTCCACCAGCCAGCGCAGGTCGGGGTGGCCCAGCAGCCGGTCGAGTCGTGCGTGGTCGATGTCAGCGGCCGGGGGACCGTTACCGGGGGTCGACCGCGTCATGGCCACAGCACCGCTTGGCTGTCATCGGGACTGCTGGGCGCGGGAGCTCCCTTGGCCCCGCCCACTACAGCGTCGAGTGACGATTCCGGGTCCTCGGCGCGCGTCCGGCGCCGACCGTCCCACTCCCACCGCGTGACGAGCACTGCCGCGATGTCGTCCACCCGCGACAGCTGGGCGATGGACAGTCCCGGAACCTCCGGGTAGCACCCCCACTCCCGCTCACTGGTCATGACCACATCGAGGTCGAAGGAGGCGAGCAGCCCCAGGCACTTGGCGCGGGCATCGTCGTCCACCCCGGCGAACGCCTCGTCGAGGGTGATCAGCCGGGGCGCGTGCGGGTTTCCCGCGCTGGCGTAGTGGGAGGACGCCGCAGCGAACAGCGGGACGGACATCGAGAGCACCCGCTCGCCGCCGGAAGCCGGTCCGGTCGCGGCGTGCCACCGCCCGTGCTGGTGGCGCTCCACGCCGAACTCGTGCCACGACCGGTAGTCGAGCGCCGCCGTGAGGTGTTCCAGCCAGGTGCCGCCGCTCTGGTCACCGGAGCGGACCCGGTCGATTTGGGCCTGCAGGAACTCCCCCATGGCTTCGCGGTCCTCCGGCGCCCACGCCTCCCGGTCCTGGCGCAGCCGCGCGGTGGCGGCCTCCAGCCCCGGCGGGGCGTTCTTCTTCGACGGGCGCCACACGAGCCGAAGCAGCATGCCGGTGCTGGTCGGGCGGTCGTTGAGCTCCGCGTTCATGGTGGCGACCTGCCGCTCCGCCGCGACGATGAGCTCTTGCAGCGTCCCGGCGACCTCGGTGATGAGGTGGTTCTCCAGGATCTCGCGTTCGCGGGCGGAGAGGATCCGCTTGCGCTCCTCCACCTCCCGGGCGAGCGCGTCGGCGAGCTCGGGCACCTCGCGCTCCCGCCCCTGGAAGACCACCCGCACGACCATGCCGTCCTCCAGTGACTGAGCGATGGCCTGGTGGCCGCGTTCGG
Source organism: Nocardiopsis rhodophaea (assembly GCF_039530945.1). Lineage (NCBI taxonomy): Bacteria > Bacillati > Actinomycetota > Actinomycetes > Streptosporangiales > Nocardiopsidaceae > Nocardiopsis > Nocardiopsis rhodophaea. The sequence goes on along the minus strand of NZ_BAAAPC010000014.1, from coordinate 46,926 downwards.
AGAGGGTGTCGCGCAGGGTGTTCAACTCCTCCGACAGCCGCTTCTGCACCCGCTCCCAGGACTTGTCCGAGTCGTCTGTCCCGGCCAGGCGTCCGTCGATCGCGCGGGCCAGCTCGACGGCCGGTCGCGCCGCCCACTCCTCGTCCACCGGGGGTGTCTCCAGGTCGGGGAGGGCGACGCCGAGCAGCCCGGTGGCGGTAAATCGGCGCAGGGCGCTGATCGCCTCGGTGCGGGCCGCCGCAGCAGCGTCGATGTCGGTCCGCAGCTGGTCGATGCGGCCCTCCGCGCGTCCGCGCGCCTCGATCGCCGCGCTGTGGCTCTGCTGTGCCTCGTCCTGCAGATGCCGACACTCCCGCCGCTGGGCGTCGTTCTCCTCCAATCGCCGCTGGAGTTCGGCCACGGCGGCCCCGACGGTGGCGCGCAGGGTCTCGTGGTGCTCCTTGGCCGCGGCCTCCTCCTCACCCGCGATCGCGGCCCGCTCGGCCAGTTCGTGGGCGTGGTCCCGATACCGTTCGGCGTCGGCGCGACGCTGCTCCGCGTCGGCCAAGGCCTCGCGGCGCTCGCGCACCGAGGGCCAGAGCTCCGCCAGCGCGATCCGGTAGTCGACCAGCGCCGCGCGCAGGCGGCCCAGCGCTTCGGCCTCCGTGGGCAGGCGGAGGTCGTCGGCCTCCCGATGGAGCCGGTCCAGCGCCTGGCTCGCCTCCTGTGCGCACCGCGCCGCCGCGGCCGCCAGCTCGTCCCGGCGCGTGCGCATCCGGGCGAACTGCCGACGGGCCTCGGTGAGGCGGGCGTGTGCGGCGCGCAGGTCCTCGTCGCGGGGGAAGTCCGCGAGCTCACGCTTGAGGACACGGGTGCGTTCGGCGAGCCGGCCCAGTTCCGTGTCCGCGTCGGCGATCTGCGCGCCGAGGGCATCGAGCTCGGCCTCGACCTGGGCGATGCGTGCCCGGCGGGCCGCTTCGCGCGCGCCTTCTCCCAGGTATTCGGCGCGGTCCTTGGCCCACCGCCCGCGCAGCACGCCGACGCGGAAGGCCCCGGTGGTGGCCACCCAGGTCGGGACATCGTCACCTGGCCTGGTGCCATCCGATCCAGCCGCGGTGCCGACCGCACCCACGGCGGCCAGCACCCGCGCGACGGTCGCCTGCCCTACGGCCGACGCCCGGGGGTCGCCCGGGTCGATGGCCGGGTGCAGAAGCACGCTCAGCGACGTCCCGTTCACCGGGGCGTCCGGCGCGACGAGGACATCGTGGGTGTCGGCGTGCTCGACCGTTCCGTCCGGCGTCACCCAGGCGTCAAGGAGCCCCGACGCTTCCAGCGCGGCCTCCAATCCGGCGCGCCCCGGCTCGGAGATGTCGTCGTTGAAGTCGACCAGTTTCCACAGCGGCGCCCCGGGACGGTGGTCGCGAGCGGCGGGATCGCGCGTGTGCGGGAGGGGTGGGGCGGACTGTCCGCCCTCACGGAGCCGATTGAGTTCGGCGCGCAGTGCGTCGCGGGAGGAGGCGAGACTTGTGCGCTCGACGCGCAGCCGCGCGGCCGTGTCAGCGAGGACGCTCTCGACCTGGTGGGCCGCGTCTTCGGCCGCGGCGCGCGCCGGGTTCGGCCCATCCAGCCGGTCGGTCCATTCCTGGAGGAGGTCGAGGAGGCCTTCGGCGTCGTCCGGACGTAGTTCGGCGCAGAAGGCCAGGTGCTCCCGCACACTCGCGACAAGTCCGGCGGAGGCGTGCTCCAGTGCCTCGTCGGCAGCGGAGACCTGCTCCTCGTGCTCCGCGAGCTGTTCCTCGGTTTCGGTCAACCGCTCCTCTGCCGCGCCTCGGGCACGCTCCGCCTCTCGGTGCGCGTCGAGGAGCTCCTCGACGTGACGCACGGAGCGGTCGCGGCGGTCGGCGAGCGACTCCGCGGCTCGCCGGATCGCGTCCAGCCCCGTCGGCGACGGGGCAGTGTCGGTTCCGTCCTCGGAGGGGCGTTCGGCATCGGCCGGCAGGAGGGCGCGGACGCGTGCTTCGACCCCGGTGCCGTGGTCGTCCCCGATGCCGGCGGACTGCGCCCGTTCGCCAGCCGCGCGCAGTGCGCCGTCAAGCGCGGTGGCGGCAGTGGCGGCGCGCGTCTGCGCCGTGCTCACACCCTGTTCGACGCGGGTGAGCTCACCCGCGGCCCGCTGCGCGTCCCGGGCCGCCGACACCGTGCGCTCTTCTGCGCGCCGTGCGGTCTCGGCGGCCTGGTCCAGTTCGCGGGCGCTGCGCGCTTCGGGTCCGGCGCGCAGGGCCTCCTTTTCCGCGTCGAGCCGGACGCTTCGCTCGCGCTGCTCGGCGAGCTCGGCGTTGGCGGCCTCGACGGCGCGCTGCGCGTCCTCGCGTCGTTTCTCGGCGGCGCGCAGGTCCTCCCGGAGCCCCTCGTAGTCGGAGTTGCGCTCCCGGGGAGCGCGGGCGCGACGGTAGGCGGCCACCTGCGCGTAGGAGCGGTAGTGGGTGAGGAAGCGCGCGGCGGCCCGTTCGGCGTCGGCCATAGACTCCAGCTCGTCGCGTTCCTCGTCGAGGCTGCGGAACGCGTCGGCGGCGTCGGCCACGACCGCCTGGTCCATCGGCGGCAGCGCCTCGGTGAGCGCGCGGGACAGCGCCGCCTCGTCGGGCCGCTTGGACAGCTGCGGCTGGCGGAGCTGGATGAGCAGGTCGACCAGGGCCTTGTAGCGTTCCTCGCCCAGGCCGAAAAGCTCCTCGTCGACCGCTCGGCGGTAGTCGCGGGCGGTGTCGTAGAGGCGGCCCTCCTCGCCGAGTACTTCGATGAGGCGGTCGCGGGTCAGCGCGGTGCGGGCGGAGTTGACCAGCCGGAACCCCGATGGGTCCGCCATGTCGACGCGCTGGCGGGTGACGAAGAACCAGCTGCGCGCGATGCCCCGGCCGCTCACCGCCTTGAGGCCGCAACCGAGGGTGCGGAACTCCGGCGTGCCGGTCTCGGTGAGACGGCCGAACTCGATCCACGTGTAGCCGAGCCGCTCGGGGTGCGGGTGCTCCCCGCCAAGCAGCAGGTTCCACTCCATGCGCTTCTTGGGGTCGCCGTCCGGCTCCACGCGGCGCGCCGACAGGTCGCCGTCGAGCAGGAACGGCAGGGACAGCGCGAGGACCTTGGACTTTCCGGTGCCGTTGTTGCCGCGCAGCAGCAGCCGGCCGTCGCGGAACCAGAACTCCTCTGTTTCGTAATAGAACATGTCGACCAGGCCGATGCGCAGCGGCTGCCAGCGGTCCCGGCCGGGGCGCGGTAGGTGCTGCTCCGAGACCGGGGCGGCCTGGTCCGGCTCGTTCAGGGTCTCCGTCATCGCCCCTGCTCCTCATCGTTTCGCTGCGGCCCGTGCGTTGCGCCGCCGCGTTTCCGTGTGCGGTGCCGATACGTCATCGCTGGGTTCCCTGGGCCGGCTTGGCCGAGCGGACCACCGGCTCGCCGACGGCGTAGCGTGCCAGGGCCGGCAGCGGCGCGACCGTGGGTTCTCCGGTGACCGTGTCGGTGCCGTGCTCCGCCAGAGACAACGCCACGAGTTTCTCCACGGAGCGCGCGACGAGCTCGGTCTCGGCTCCGGGCTCCTTGGCCGACTTCTTCCAGTACGCGCCGTACGTCTGGGCGAGGTGGCGTACGTCGGCCTCCAGCCGGGCCACCGGCACGGGTTCGGTCACGTTGGCGGCCAGGCGCTCGGCCAGCAGCAGGGTGACGTGGCCGTGCGTCCCCTGCTCCGGCATCCGCACGTCGGTGAGGTCGTCGTCGGGGTCGACCATGGCGATGCCCTCGGCGCGTACTTCCGCGACCAGTCCGGTCAGTTCGGTGATCCGCGTTGTGATCGCGGCGCGCTGGCTCGTCAGATAGGCGGCCTCGGCGTCCGTCAGGGTGTCGTAATAGAGGACGGGATCGTCGAGCAGGCGGCGGGTGAGCGCGTGGCGCAGCGCCCGATTGCGCAGGTCCCCGCTGTCCATGGCGTCCAGGGCGGGATCGGTGGCCAGATCGTCCAGGCGCTGTTCGAAGTGCTCGGCCGTGATCATCGAGGGCCCGGTCCGGCCGGTGAGCAGCCCAGCCAGCACCCGGCGCCGCACGTCGTAGAGGACGTCGCCGGTGGCCCGGACGTAGTCGTCCTCGTCCCCGGCGACCCGGTCGAGAACGCCCAGCTCGATGAGGAGCCGCACGACCGCGACGAGGTCGGTCCGCTCGCCGCGTTCCTCAAGAGTGAAGGCGATGCCTGCCTCGGCGAGCGACGGTTCCTGGGCCTCGATCACGATGCCCTGGGCCAGTCGCCCCAGCGCGACCTGCGCCTCGGAGCGCTCCAGCACCGCCAGCGCCAGGCAGAAGAGCACGTAGCGGCGGCGGGTAAAAGCGAGCTTGGCCCCTCTGACTTCCCGGGCGGCGTGGGTGGCGACGTGCACGTCTCCGGGCGACTTGCGCAGGCGGGCGGTCTCGCTGTCGACCTGCAGGGCCCAGCCCGTGTTCCGGTCGAACCATTCCCTTAGCTCACGGGCGTGCTGGCGGACTAGGCGGAAGTCGTCGGCGGTGCGCCCCCTGCCCACCAGCAGCGGTGCGCGCAGCAGAGCGCGCGCTGCCCGGCGCACCTCGGCACGGCGCTGTTCGCGGTTGCGTTCCTCCAGCGGCGTGACGGTGGGGCTCATGGTCCGTTCCCTTCCCCATGGTCGAGCCTCGCCGCCGCACGCGCCTCGACATCGAGGATCTCAACGAGGTGGTCCGGCCCGCTGAACACACCGTGCGGCGTGCGGATTTCCGCGGTTCCCGCCCCGTCCAGGGCCCGCAGGCGGATCTCCATCCCGCCGTCGTTGCTGGTGGCGACGGTCTGCGTGATGCCGGGCCGCCACGTGGCCAAGGCGTCGCCGAGCAGGCCGAGGAAGAGCGCGAAGGCGGCGGGGTCGAGTTCACCGATGTCGGATAGCCGGATCGGGCCTCCCGTGTCAAGGCGGGCGCGGGCCGCGGCGATTTCTTCGGACTGCTTGCGCGCGATCTCCGCGAGGTGGCGGCGCTCCGCCGTGCGATCGGTGATCTTGTTGGGCTTGCCCTTGCGCTCGTACTGCCCGGTCTTGCGCAGTTGCGGACTGATGCGCAGCGGTTCGGCCTCGGACCACGGAGTGGAGGGCGGCACCGGTTCGGCGTGGCGGCGCTCCAGGGTTGTGGTGTCGATGGTGAGGTGGCGCGCCGGGTAGAGGCCGAAGGCCGCGCGCCACAGGCGGTGCCGGGAGGCGTCGTCGGGTGCGTCGGCGAACCAGCGCGCCAAAGCGCGGAAGTCGGCGGACCGGTCGGAGCGCCCGGAACGGCGTTCGTTGAGGGCGGAGACGACGGCTAGCAGCTGCGGGATGGCGCTTCGGGCGGCTGAGCGCAGCAACTTGGCCTGGGGCTCGTGTCCGGAAGAGCGGAGAAACCAGCCGCGCAGGCCGTCCCACTTGCCACGCCATGTGTCGAGGGCGGTGTCGAGGGCCCTGTTGTCCGTACCGACCGCAGGGTCCGTCGCATCGGGGGCACCCGGCGCGGCGTCCTCGGCATCGCGCTCCGCCGCGATACGCAGGAGCCGATCGATTGCCGGACCGCCTGTGGGGGCGGGCTGCTCCAGCTCGGTCAAAAGGCGGGTGATGGCGGATCCGGTGACGACCAGGTCGCGGATGAACCGTTCGAGGTAGTCGATCAGCCGGTCCTTGTAGGCGAGGAACACCGCCACGTCGGCGTCGTGCAGGTCGATGGTGCGCTGCAGCGACCCCATGAACGCGCGGGCGTTGTCCGCCAGGTCGCCGAACCGCCCGGCGAGGTCACGCAGGGCGAGGTGCACCACGGCGGGGTCCGGGGATGGCTGCCCGACGTGAGCGAGGAGTTCGCGCAGCCGCGCCTCGATGTCGGCCAGGGCGACGGCCTGGAGCGCGCCGCGCCGTCCAAGCCCGGCGTCGTAGGCGGCCAGTGCCTCCTCCACCGCCTCGCCTTCGCGGGTGAGCTGGTAGATGTAGCGGCGCCGGTAGAAGTCCTCGACGGCGGTGACCCGGGTGGTGTCGGGGTCGGGCCGTAGGTTGCCCCACTCGGTGAGGCGGTCGAGGGCCTCGACCACGGTTTCGCGTTCAGCGGGACGCTGCTCCTCCGGCAGGAGCCGGTGCACGTCCTCCGGCCGCAAGTGGACGGTGTAGCGCTCCTTCTCGCGCACGAACACGCCCATGACCGCCCGGTACAGGGGGGCGTTCGGGGCGGTGAGGTAACTGAACGGCCGGTGACGGGAGGACGGTCCCGGGCCGTCATCCGGAGCGGCCGCCTGAGGGGGGTCTGCGGCGGACATCACCACCTATTGTTACCTGATGCGGACGCCACGGCTCAAAGCTTTCTGAATGTCGCTCGTGTCTGTCCAGCGAATGCCCTGGCAGCGCAACACCAGAAAACATCGGGATCCTCGGTCACGGTCTCTACCCAGATGGCGGGACGCGGCACGGACATCCGACTCGGCGGCTACGACCTCGCACCCCCTCCGCCCACCCTTGGTTCCTCGCGTCCGGCGGCGGGCTTCGCCCGTGAGAAGGGGCACGCGGACCGACGGGCTGCCCTGTGTTTGGGCACCGCACAGCCATCGACGCACAGCCCCGGGGGCGGAGCGCCGACGTGCGGCGGCCCGGGTAGGGTACGACGCGTGATCGAGGCGACCAGTGCACGGCGACAGCGGATCCCCCTGCGGTTCCTCCTGCTGTCGCTGGTCGTGCTGGTCCATTTCCTCTGTTCGGTCTGCCATGCGGCCGCCGCCGTCCCCGATGATGCCGCCGCGGTGAGCGCGGCCCCGGTCGCCGCCACTTCGGTGGAACCGGCGACCGCCGCCGTGGCGCCGCACAACGCGGACGACACCGGAGCCTCCCCCCACGCCGCCGACGAGGACATGGGGGTCGATCAACGCCTGACAGCGCCGCAGGCGCTCCTCCTGGTGGCACTCGGCGTGGCCCTCGTCGTGGCGTTCCGGCTGGTGCCGCCGCAGGCGGGGTACCGTCTCCTCCGCCGCTTCCGTGCCGTGCCGCCCGTCGGGCCTCCCCTCCTGCTGTCGCTGTGCATCCAGCGGGTCTAGGGCGGATGCGGATCCGGCGCTGACGCGCGCCCTTCTCCGGTCCCTCTCCCTGTAATCCAACCTGCTTCTCGCCGTGTGGTCGGCTGCGCGCCGCGCCGCTGAGGGCTGCGCGCCGTGACCTTCTTACCGACCCGTGCCCCGGGGTTTCTGGCGATTACCGCGGCCATTTCCCCGGCGTTTCGGACCTACCGGAGGGCGCTGCGCTGAGCAGTCCCCAACCCCCTGTCGTACGCCCTACCGCCAGCGCCGGGCCCCGAGCACACGTCCCGTGCCGGGGCCCCTCGGCCTCGGCGATTGCCTCCGCACTCTTTGGAAGAACCATGAACGACGAAATGACGATGAACATGCACAACGGGATGTCGGGGCCCATGTGGATGCCGACCGCACCTCCCGACCTGGCGGGCCTGCTTGCCTGGCATCCCCAGCCCTATGCGCTCTTCCCCGTGCTGTGCGCCCTGCTCGCCGTCCTCTACGCGGTCGGCGTCCTCCGCCTGCGGCGGCGCGGGGTCCCCTGGCCGATCGGCCGGACCGTGAGCTGGGCGGTGGGGGTGGCCCTGGTCCTGTGGGTGACGGCCACCGGCATCGAGGGCTACGGCATGGCGCTGTTCAGCGTCCACATGTTCCAGCACATGATCCTGACCATGCTCGCCCCGGTCTTCCTACTCCTGGGCGCGCCCGTGACCCTGCTGCTGCGGACGCTGCCCACAGGAAAAGGTCGGCGGGGCGCACCGCGGCGCGCGCTGGTGTGGCTGCTGCACAGCCCGATCGCCAAGGTCGGCGCCCACCCGGCGTTCACCCTGGCGCTGTTCATCTTCAGCCTCTACGGCATCTACTTCACGCCGATCTTCGACGTCCTCATGAGCAGCGTGTGGGGGCACTACTTCATGCTGCTGCACTTCCTCATGACCGGGATCATCTACTTCGGCCCCGTACTGATGGTCGACCCCTGGCCCGGCTCCAAGAACCACCTGCTGCGCATCATGCTCATGATGTCCGGCCTGCCGTTTCACGCCTTCTTCGCGATCGCCGTGATGATGTCCGAGACACCGATCGCGCGGTTCTTCGCCTCCCCGCCTCCGTCGTGGAACGTCGACGTCATGGCCGACCAGCTCTGGGCGGGCGGCCTGACGTGGGTGTTCGGGGACATCCCCACCATCGTGGTGATGATCGCGCTCGCCATCACCTGGATGCGTTCCGACGACCGGCTCGCCCGCCGCACGGACCGCCAGGCCGATCGCGACGGCGACGCCGAGCTCAACGCTTACAACGCCTATCTTCAGCGACTTGCCGAGCACGAGGCCTCGGCCCGACCGGTCGGCAGCCGCTGAGGTCCGACCGATCCGAACGCTGTCGCCTCGCGGGTTCGCGGCCGTGGTCACCGCGGTGGCCGGGCGACGGGTACCCGCGGTTCGTGCTTCGCGTCAGCCCTGCCCGGTCGCGGTGAGGTAGATCAGCGCGATGTTGAGTGTCACCACGGCCGCCGCGATGACCACGGCCGCTGCGGTGATCCAGCGTCCGTTCGCGTGACGCCCCATGACGTCGCGCCGTGCCGTGAGCATGACCAGAGGGACCAGGGCAAACGGAATACCGAAGGACAACACCACCTGCGAGAGGACCAGGGCCCGGGTGGGGTCCATCCCCAGGGCCAGCACCGCCAAGGCGGGGATCAAGGTGATCAGTCTGCGGGCGATGAGGGGGACGCGTCGGCGCAGGAGGCCGTCCATCACCACCGCACCCGCATAGCAGCCGACAGCGGTGGAGGAGAAGCCCGAGGCGAGGAGCCCGATCGCGAAGAGCAGGCCGATGGCCGGCCCGAGGCTCGCGCTGACGGCGGCGTGCGCCCCCTCCAGGGACTCGCCGGTCTCGCTCCCCGGCAGAGCGCTCGCCGCCAGCAGCAGCATGCCGAGGTTGACCGCTCCGGCGAGCAGCATCGCGAGGCCGACGTCGTACTTATTGGCCGTCAGCAGCCGCTGCCGGAGCAGGCCCGTCTGCTGTCCGTGGCGGTCGCGCGCGAGGGCGGAGTGCACGTACACCGCGTGCGGCATCACGGTGGCGCCGAGCATTCCGGCCGCCAGGAGGACGCTCTCGGTGCCGGAAAACCGGGGGACCAGTCCGCCCAGGGTCCCAGCGGGAGATGGCGGCTGGACGACCAGCCCTGCCATGAACCCCAGCGCGATCACGGCCAGCAGCCCGGTGATGGCTCTCTCGAAGGGGCGCTGCCCGTACCGGTTCTGCAGCGCCAGCAGCGCCATCGAGACCGCTCCGGTGATCACTCCGCCGAGGAAGAGGGGAATGCCGAACAGGATGCGCAACGCGATCGCCCCGCCCAGCACCTCCGCCACATCAGTGGCCATGGCCACCAGTTCGGCCTGCCCCCAGAAGCCGAGGCGGGCCGTGCGCGGTAAGCGCTCGCGCAGAGCCTCGGGGAGGGACTGACCGGTCACCAGTCCGAGCTTGGCCGAAAGGTACTGCACGACAAACGCCATGAGGTTGGCCGCCACGATGACCCACACCAGCATGTAGCCGTAGGTCGCACCTGCGGCGATGTTCGTCGCGACGTTACCGGGGTCGACATAGGCGATCGCGGCGACGAACGCGGGACCGAGGAGGGAGATACCCGAACGCAGCCGTGTAGCGGTCGAAGGGGCGGCACGGGCCGCATGGTCGAGCATCCCCACGCTTCACCTCACAAGGCACGTCAATCTTTGATGTTTGTTCCGCCCAACTCAATAACATGTCGCCGCAAGCATGGGTAAACCGCCCCAATCCGTACGCACCAATGGCAGATCCGGACGGACGAGACAATCCGAACCCGCGGGCCTGCTCACCGAGTCCGCGAAACCGCGAGGCCAGGCGATCCCCGTGTCGCCTCGCGCATGCCGAACCATGAGCCGATAGCCCCGCGCGAACGTCCGCTGACCTGCGTGACGAGCACATCCCCGGAGGGACCGAGGCTGGACCGCGCTCGTAAGCGCCGGCTCCGGCGCTGCGGGGCGCTCGGACTCCGGCCGGAGGTGGAGACGTGGGCGCTTCAGTCCACCGTCACCATGACCGGCCGTAGCCATGACGCCACCTCATGAGGCAGCGATAGCCGGCCAGACCGCGTTCACGATCCGCTGGGGAAGATCCTGATCGAACTCGCCGGTGCGGAGGTAGGACTGGAAGAGGGTGCCGTGGAGCATGGTGGCGACTGTGTCGATGTCGAGGTCGGTGCGGAGTTCACCGCTCTCCTGGCCTCGGCGGAGGGCCGCTTCGATGAGGGCATGGCGGGGTTCGACGCCGTGTTCGCGCGCCATGGCGAGGAGTTCAGGGGTCTGGCGTCGTTCCGCCAGGGTCGCACAGATGATGTCGAATCCGCCGTCCGGGCTGGTCATCGCCTCGTTGAAGAGGCGCAGCAGGTCAACGATGTCGTCGAAGGCCGACCGGTCGGTGTCGGGTGGTGGGAGTAGCGGAGCGATGCGTGTAAAGGCATAGTCCAGAGCGGCCGTTACCAGCTCGATCTTGGTGGGCCATCGGCGGTAGATCGTCGGACGCGTGACCCCCGCGTCCGAGGCGATGTCGGCGATGCTCATCCTCGCGTAGCCGTCCAGTGCGAGGCGGTGCCGCACGGCTTTCAGGACCGCTTCCTCGATCGCCGGATTGCGGGGGCGGCCACGCCCGCGACCCGACCCCGTTTCCGTCTCCCGCTGACCAGAATCGTTGGTGCGCTCGACATGTGCTCGGCCGTCGGATACCAGGGCATCTCCTTCAGTCGGATTGGATCTTGCGCGGCTCATTTTCTTTACTTTCCATCATTGTAAATATATTCTCGGCTGTACATCGGCTCGCCCGCTCACTCGCCCGAGGAGCGAGGATGCGGACAGTCCGCGTCGAGAGGATGATCATGGCAGTCGCACACGAAGACATCCTGGATTTCCCGCTGGACCGGGTCCCGGACGCCACCGAGTTCATCGAAGCCGCGATGCACTGGCACTTCAGCCCCCAGACGGGTTCGCCCTACTGGCTGGAGCGGGCCAAAACGCTGGACTTCGATCCGATCCGCGACGTGCACACCTTCGATGACCTGCGCCTCTTCCCCAATGTCGTCGACGAGTTCCGCAACGTGCCCTTCGAGGATCTGATCCCCAAAGGCTACGGCGAGACCGCCACGGTCATCGGGGTCTACGAGAGCGGGGGCACGACCGGCAGCCCCAAGCGGCTGCCCTTTCTTGAGGAGTGGATGGCCCGCTCGGAGTCATGGCAGGAAGGCCACATGGACGCGCGCGGCCACAGACGCGGGATCAACTGGCTGGGCGTGGTGCCGACCGGCCCGCACATGTTCGGCTCGTGGACGCGGCGCATGGCGCTGCGGCGCGGGGGCGTGCCGTACTTCGTCGACCTCGACCCCCGCTGGGTGAAGAGGTGCATAGCCGACGGCCGGGCCGACGAGGCCGACCGCTACGCCGAACACCTCGTCGCCCAGGCTCGCGACGTGCTCGAAACGCAGACCATCGGATACCTCGTGACCACTCCCCCGCTGCTGGAGCGCCTGGTCCGAGACGATCACACCGCCAAGCTGATCAACGACAAGGTTGAAGTGGTCATGTGGGGCGGCGCGCACATGGACGCCGACACGCGGCACCTGCTCCGCACCGAAGTCCTCCCCGACGTCGACCTGTGGGGCAACTACGGCAGCACCATGATCCTCTCCGGCACCGTGGAGCGGGCGGGCCTCTCCGACGAGGACCTCTGCACCTTCGACACCTTCTCCCCGCACGTCACCTTCGCCGTCATCGACCCCGACACAGGGGACAGGGTGGCCTATGGCGAGCGGGGCCAGGTCGTCATGAACCACGTGAGCAAGGCGATGCTTCTCCCGAACAATCTGGAGCGCGACACCGCAATCCGCGTCGAGGCGCCGTCGGGCCACGTGGGCGACTCGGTCGCCGACGTCGCACCGGTCGCCACCTTCGACGACAAGCCCGTGATCGAAGGGGTGTACTAAATGAGCGAGCCGATCCAGCTCGACGCTCTTGGGCCCACCGGCCCTTACCGTGCCCGCAGCCGACTCACCGTCACCGACGTCGCCGGACAGCCCATAGCCGAGCTGAGCCAGGTCCCGCGGCTCTACGTGAACCGCACCATCGCCGCCCTGCGCAAGGGCCCCACGCTGTCGGCCGACCAGCGGGCCGCGGCGCTCGCCGAAGCGGGCCGCGCCTTCGCCTCCTCGACCATCGCCGGGATGTCCCTGGCGGAGTACGAGCACCAGGTCAGCCGCGTAGCCGGAATGCCGCTCGCGGGCGTGCGGGCCGCGACCCAGCGCACCGCCGAAGCGGCGGCCGAGGCCTACCGCTCGACGCGCTTCGCCCGCCCCGAGGGAGCGGTCGACGACTGGCGCGACCCCCTGACGCGCAGGGGCCGCGCGGTGTGGACCCGTCGCGGGGACGTCTTCGCGGTCCTCGCCCCCGCCAACCACCCCGGCGTCCACTCCCTGTGGCTGGAAGCGCTGGCCCTGGGCTACCGCGTCGTGGTGCGCCCGTCCCGGCGCGAGCCGTTCACCCCGTACCGCCTGGTTGCCGCCCTGCGGGAGACCGCTCTCGGCGAGGGCTCGGTGGCGCTGCTGCCGACCGACTACGCGGGTGCTGACGACATCGTCTCCGCGTCCGACCTGACCATGGTCTACGGCGGCGACGAGGTCGTGGAGAAGTACGCCGCCGACCCGACCGTGCTCCCGCAGGGGCCCGGCCGGTCGAAGATCCTGCTCAGCGGCGACGACTGGCGCTCCCACCTCGACACCGTCGTCGACTCGGTCGCCCTCCACGGGGGAACCGGCTGCATCAACACCACCGCCGTGTTCGTCGAGGGCGACCCGACACCGGTCGCCGCGGCGCTGGCCGAACGGCTGGGCTCCATCCCGTCGCGGCGCCCGGAAGCCGAGGACGCCGCGCTCCCCGTCCAGCCCGCCGACACCGCCGCGAACATCGAGAAGCACTTGTTCGACCGCGCTGCGGACGCCCGGACGGTGCTCGGCGGCGACGGCATCGCCGACGACCTCGGCGACGGCAGCGCCGCGCTGCGCCCCGCCGTCTTCCAGGTGGACAGCCCCGACGCCCCGCAGCTCGCCGTGGAACTCGGGTTCCCGTGCGTGTGGGTCGCTCCCTGGTCGGCGTCCGATGGGGTCGCGCCGTTGCGCAACACGCTGGTGCTCACGGCCATTGGCGCCTCCGAGGAGCTGGTCGACCAGCTGATCGAGGAGCCGACCATCAGCAACGTCTACCTCGGCGACAATCCCACCCATTGGCTCGCACCCGGAATCCCGCACGACCGCTATCTCGCGGAGTTCCTGATGCGCACCAAGGCCGTCATCCGCGACTGAGACGGGCCGTGTCCGCAGCAGCCACGGGGGGCGGTGCGGTCGCGCGTCGCCACGGCGGCGTCCGACCGCACCGCCCCCATTGGGCCGGCCTGTGCTCGCGGGTGCTGGAGCAGCGGTTCAGGGGGCGCCGTGGCTTCTCGGCGCCCCGGCCGCACCCGCACTCGCGAGCTCGTCCGTGGAGGTCGCGGCCGTCGCGACCGCGACCCGACGCGCGGCGTCGCGGCGGTCGAGCACGGCGGACAGGACCGCCAACAGCAGCGCCCCGGCGGGCAGCACGGCACCGGCCCAGTTGGGCGCGGTCAGGCCGAACCCCTGGGCGATGACGAATCCCCCGAGCCAGGCGCCGATCGCGTTCCCCAGGTTGAAGAACCCGATGTTCATCGCTGAGGCGAGGGTCGGGGCCTCGGCCGCCTTGTCCATAACCCGCTTCTGCAGCGGGGGCACCGTCGCGAAGCCGAAAGCACCGACGAGGAAGACGAGCACCGCGGACGCGATCGTGCTGTGGGCGCCCCAGGTGAAGGCGAGGAGCACGACGGCGAGCGCCGCCAGCGCGGTGTAGAGCATCGGCATGAGGGCCCTGTCGGCCAAGCGCCCGCCCAGGGAGTTGCCCACGACCATGCCCAGGCCGAACAGCATGAGCGGCCAGGTGACGCTGGATTCGGCGAACCCGGCGACCTCGACCATCATCGGTGCGATGTAAGTGATAGAGACGAAGACCCCGCCGAACCCCAGAACAGTCATCGCCATCGCGAGCAGCACCTGCGGGTTGGTGAAAGCCGCCAGCTCTGGGCGGATGCGCGCACCCTTCGGTGTGCTGCCGCGCGGAACGAGGGCCAGGATCCCGATCAGCCCGATCACCCCCAGCAGCGTGATGACCCCGTACGTGGCGCGCCAGCTGGCGGACTGGCCCAGCAGGGTCGCGGCGGGCACACCCACGACGTTGGCGATGGTCAGCCCGGTGAACATGAACGCGATCGCGCTGGCGCGCTTGTTCGGGGCCACCAGGTCGGCGGCGACCACGGCACCGATGCCGAAGAAGGCGCCGTGCGTGAGCGAGGTGATCACGCGGCCGACCAGAACCACGCCGAACGTTGGGGCGACGGAGGTGATCAGGTTGCCGACGACGAACAACACCATCAGCGCGGCCAGCATGCGCTTGCGTTCGACGCGGGTGCCAATGGCGGTGGTCAACGGCGCGCCGATGAACACGCCCATGGCGTAGACGGTGGCGACGTTGCCAGCAACGGAGATCGGGACGCCGAACTCGTCGGCGATGCCGGGGAGGACGCCGGTCACCACGAACTCCGTTGTGCCGATCCCGAAGGCGCCGATGGCCAGCGCCCAGAGTGCTAACGGCATGTGGAAAGCCCCTTCATTGTTGTCCACGCGGATAGCCCGCGTAGACAATACATGCACACGCGCGATACTTGCGAACGCGCTCTATTTCGGAAGCGACTACCCTGGTGCCGGCGGAGATGCCCGATAGCGGGGGCCACCCCGTCCCGATCACGTGCAGGAGGCTCGGCATGGACGACCCGGCGCCCAGCGACCACGCCATGACCCCCCGACCTGGCCTCGCCCAGCGGTGGTGCGCGCTGTCGCTGCTGCACGGCACCATCGATGCGCACATCGAACGGGCACTCCAGGCGCGCCACAACCTCAGCACGCGCGAATACTCGGTGCTGCTGGTGCTGAGCACCCACAACGGCGCGCGGATGCGCATGAGCGAGCTGTCCGAGGCGGTGGTCCTAAGCCAGAGCGCCACAACACGCCTGGTCAACCGTATGGAGGAGCGCGGCCTGCTCATGCGCGTGCTGTGCCCCGATGACCGGCGCGGCATCTACACGGCCATCACCGAGGACGGCCAGCGCCTCCTCGCCGAGGCGCGCCCGACCAACGACACGGCGCTCGCCGAAGCCCTCGACCTGGCGCGGCACAATCCGGAACTGGCTCCCTTGGTCGATGTACTGGAGCGCCGCCCCGAGAACGCGTAACCGGCGCACGGGGCGGGAAGCAGTGCTACGCCATCTCACGCGCCTGCCGCCTCCGCCATTCGACCGATTCACGGGTCATCGGCGCGCTTATACGGTAAACATCGCCGATACGCAGCCAGCTGGGCCTGCTGCGGATCGCCCAGTCTGGATGGGCGCTGATAAATGTCACAGCGACCAGGGACTCCGGCTGCCAGAACGTGCGGTCCTCACCGCCATACTCCGGAACCTCCACGAGGGGAACGCCGCGTTTCTCCAGAAGTCCCCGAAGTTTTCCGAACCGCAGCTTGGGGCTGAATCTCCCGTATTTTTCTCGAAGCCTTCGGTCAACATTCTTATTTCCGCCAGACGCGAGCCGGTGAACCTGCAGGCTGAAATGGCTACCGACCCACAGATGTTCGGGAGACTCACGGCCCCAAAAAACTCCGTGATCCCGTAGTCGCGCCACATGCTGTCCGTAAACGCGGAATTTTCGATGAAGTCATCACCGAGAACCGCCGCGACCTGCTCAGGAGAGTCACTTGGCTTCGCCCCGAGCACCGAACCCGAGGATACGACGTCGACATAGAAAGAAAGGGAATACGGGGTCAACTAAAAACTCCTCAAGCGCAGCACATGGGGATCATAGTGGGCACTCGGAAGTTATTCTCCGCCCACACCATGAATCAATTGTATAACCTCCTCAGCACTCGTCTTCACGAGCGCCTTCGAGGTCCACTGCCAGTGGAATGCACGCTTGCGCGGCAGCAGACCGACGGGATAGACGTACTGAGCTCAGTTGGCGAGCGAGGACCGCGGTACGCGCGGAAGGATTCCCGCAGGTCGTCGATGAACAGGTCCGGTTCCTCCATCGCGCCGAAATGGCCGCCCCGGTCGAATTCGGTCCAGCGGACGATGTTGTTGTTCCGCTCGGCGAGGCGACGGAACGGGAGATGGATGTCGTGCGGGAAGACCGCGACCGCGGTCGGAACCGACGATTCCGGTTCGAGCTCGCCCCAGGTCTCGACGCCCTCCTTGTAGTAACGGGCCGAGGAGCCCGCCGTGCCGGTGAGCCAGTAGAGCATCACGTTGGTCAGCATCGCGTCGCGGTCCACGGCGTCTTCGGGGACGTTGGTCGAGTCGGTCCAGGACTTGAATCCGTCCGCGATCCAGGCCAGTTGGGCGATGGGAGAATCGGTCAGCCCGTAGGAGATCAGCTGAGGTTTCGTGCTCTGTATGGCCGCGTAGCCGCTGAGTTCGTAGTCGTAGCGGTATCCCTTCTCGACGCTGCGCTTTTCCGCCTCGACCGAGAAGTCGGCGTTCTCCGGTGTGGCGCTGGCGGAGACGAGGAGGGTGAGGTGCAGCGCCGCGACATGCTCGGAGTCGATGAGCCCTAGCTCGCGCGAGACGAGCGCGCCGAAGTCGCCGCCGTGCGCGACGTAGCGTGGATAGCCCAGGCGGCGCATCAGCTCCGCCCACGCCCGCGCGACCCTGGCCACCGTCCACCCCGTCTCGCGGGTCGGCCCGGAGAGGGTGAAGCCCGGGGGTGACGGCGCCACCACGTGGAACGCGTCCGCAGGGTCGCCGCCGTGGGCGCGAGGGTCGGCCAACGGGCCGATCACCTCCAGGAACTCCACGATCGAGCCGGGCCAGCCGTGCGTCAAGACGAGCGGCAGCGCGTTCGGCTCCGGCGACCGGACGTGCACGAAGTGCACGTCGTGCCCGTCGATCTCGGTCGTGAACTGCGGCAGGGCGTTCAGCTTCCGCTCCTCGGCCCGCCAGTCGTACCGAGTGCGCCAGTAATCAGCCAGTTCACGCAGGTAGCCGACCGGGATCCCGTTGTCCCAGCCGACACCGGGCGGTTCCTCGGGCCACCGGGTGTTCTCCAAGCGGCGGTTCAGATCATCCAGGTCCGTCTGTGGGATATCGATATCGAACGGCACGATCGGTTGCTCCATGACGCTGACGCTAGGAAGCCTCACGGACACTTGGTGTCCGCGATCGGCCACCAATCCCGCTGGACTCAAAGATTCCTCGGCCGGTAACGTCACCAGGCTGTGTGAACGGCGCTCACCCACCAGCGCCGTTCCGCATTCCTCCGATCCCCCCATTTCCCCCACCTTTTGGAGTGCGACGACCCATGACCCGACACCTCACGCACCGGTCATCTCGTGGCCTGGGCAGCGTCCTCACCGCGGCCGCGCTACTGGCCAGCGGATGCAGTTTGGGCGGAGGCGGTGAGGACCCCGCTGACGGGCCGGGCGGCACGGACGATCCGAGTACGGCCCTGGAGTACTCCGACGGTCCGTTCGTCCGACGGGGAACCTTCGGGCAGCACATCGAGCGCAAGCTCGGGTTTGAGGTCGAGGCCGTCGAGCGGTACGACGACCGCACGGTCCTCCGGTTCATCACGACGGCGGCCGGGGAGGAGGACGAAGACACCCCCGACGCCTTCTCCGGGGGAATTCTGAGTAGGACCCCCGTGAACGTCTGGCTGGTGGACCCGGTGGGGCAGCGGCTGTATTACCCCGCGCGTGACGACGACGGTGACTTCATCGGGTCCGAGGAGTTGCCCTATACCGTCATCGCCGGCGCCGAGTACAAGATGGAGGCGCACTACCCGCGGCTGCCCGACGACGTCGAACGCATCACCGTCATCACCCCCGGCACCACCGGCCCCTTCACCGGCATCCCGGTCACCGACGCCGACGGCCCGCGAGACGTCCCCACCGAGGAGCCTCCGCACTACAGACATGTGGAGGAAGGCGACACGATCGTGCCGGTTGTGAACGACGCCGAGGTCTCGGACGACTACGGCTGGAACCTGTACGGCATTACCGAGGGCACCGCCGTCCAGAAGGATTCTTCGGCGACGGAGGAGAAGGTCGAGCTCAACGCCGACGTCCTCTTCGAGTTCGACAAGGCCGACCTGGCCGACGACGCCGAGGACGTGCTGAAGCAGGTCGTGGCCGAGACCCGCGAGCGCGCCGACCCCGACAAGCCGCCGATCACCATCGTCGGCCACACCGACGGCAAAGGCGACGACGACTACAACCAGAAGCTGTCGGAGGAGCGCGCCGAGACCGTGCACCAGTACCTCAAGGCCGAGCTCGGCTCCGCCTACGAGTACAAGACCGAGGGCCGCGGCAGCTCCGAGCCGATCGCCGACGAGGGCGGCAGCGATGACGAGGAGGCGCGCGCCCGCAACCGCCGCGTGGAGATCTCCTACAAGATCAAGGAGACCCGCGTGACCACCGAGCTCACCGAGACCGAGGAGAAGTCGGAGGATCAGGTCGACGGGGGCGCCATCGCCCCGCCGGCGCCCTTCCGGGAGGAGCGGGGCGAGGTCGTCGCCACCGCCACCGCGTCCATCGGCCGGGTCTCCTACGAGCTGGAAGTGCTGCCCTTCTTCCGCGACGGCGCCTACCTGGTGGCGAACCTGCGGATCACCAACACGTCCCCCGACACCGATCTCAGCGTCGTGTGGGACGGAGGGTTCAAAAACGACGACTACCACGGCGCTGACTTCGGCGCGTTCAGCGCCGTCGACCCGGAGACCGACATCGTCTACCGCGCCGTGCGCATCGGTGAGCAGGGCACACGGGACGACCGGCACTACCTGGAGGCGGCGGGCTACCCGTGGCTTAAGGGGCCCGGAACAACCAACGACGTGTCCCTGTACCTCCCGGCACCGCCGACCGGCGTCACCTCGGTGACCTTCGACGCCGGAGCCTTCGGAACGTTCGAGGACGTGCCGATCGAGTAGGTCCGCGGGCGTGCTCTCGCGGGGTCGGCGGTGCGGCTGTGGCCGCTGCCCCCGTGAGCGCGGGCGGGGAGCGGGAATCGTGGGTCAACAGGGCGGGACGGATTTAAAGTTCGTGCGGATCGCCGATGAAACGGCTGCGAACTGCACTAACACGTGGCGGCACGATGCCGCCAACGAGTGAACCGTGATCCTCGCGGTACCCGTCCGTTACTCGCTATGTAGGATGCGTGCCGTGCGAGTAATCGCAGCCTCACTTAGGCGACACGGCCTCGTGGCCGTTGCGCTCCTGTTTGCCGTCCTGCTCCACATGGTGTGCTCCGCCGCGCACCCCGCGGTGGCTGCTGCGGATGTGTCGGCGTCCGCTCCTCAGGCGCCCGCCCTGTCTGCTGTCGCGGCCCCGGCCCCGGCCCCGGATCCTTCCCCGGCCGCAGCGCTCGCCGCGTCATCAGCAGTGAGCGCGCAGATGGCCGACGCCACCGGCTCCGGTATCGCTGTGCTCATCGGCGCTCACTCGGTCGGCGAGGTCCATGAGTGCACCAATGCCATGGACGGGGGCACTGATCAGCGCGGCTCGTCGCCGAGCACGCTGTCGCTCCTGCTCGCCGTGGGCTTCGCCGTCCTCGTCGGGTTGTGGACGCCCCCTGTCCTGGGGCAGAGCCGGCGTCCCCACCGCGAGCAGCGCCCGCGGCGGCGCAATGCCGCACGTCTGCTGCTCACACTCTGCGTGTGGCGGGTCTAGAGGACCAGAGGTGCGAGAGGGGCCTGGGGGCTGCCTGACGGCTGTATGACGGCCGACGGCTCGCTCGCCCCAAGTTCCCCTCCCGGCGTGAAACCGCCGACACCACGGGACCGGCTCGGTCCCTCTCGTGCGCAGAAGTTCGTACTCCCTTCTCCGCACCCCTGATCTCCGCGCCGCGCCTACGAGCGCGCGGCCCGGGCGTCGACGTGTCCCCCGAGGACACAGCGAGTCGAAAGAGACGCAGGTCCATGAGTACCCACGCCCTTGGCACAGCCCTCCCCGAAACCAGCCCCGGCCGCCTCCTGCCCCTCCCGCCGACCATGCCGCAGCACACGCCCGCCGGAGTGGTGGGCCACACACCCATGCTCTGGATCGGCGAACCGTTCTGCGCCCCTCAGCGGGGCTTCTGGGCCAAGCTCGAAGGCCATAACCCCGGCGGCATCAAGGACAGGACCGCCCTCTACATGGTCGAGCGCGCCCGCGAGCGCGGACAGCTCGCGCCCGGCGCTCCGGTTGTCGAATCTACAAGCGGCACCCTCGGCCTCGGGCTCGCCCTGGCCGGGATCACCTACGGCCACCCCGTGTCCCTGGTCACCGACCCCGGCATGGAGCCGCTGATGGCGCGCCTGCTCGCGGCATACGGCGCGGAGGTGCACACCGTCACCGAGCCGCACCCCAGCGGGGGGTGGCAGCAGGCCCGGCGCGACCGCGTCGCCGAACTCCTCGCCGCCGACCCCGCCGCCTACTGCCCCGACCAGTACAACAACCCCGACAACGTGGCAGCCTACGCACCGCTCGCCCACGAATTGACCGCCCAGGTGGGGCGGATCGACACGCTCATCGTCGCGGTCGGCACAGGAGGCCACTCCGCCGGAGTCACCCGCACGCTGCGCGCGTTCTGCCCGCACCTGCGCGTCGTCGGCGTCGACACCATCGGCTCCACCATCTTCGGCCAGCCCGCCCGGCCCCGCATCATGCGCGGGCTCGGCAGCAGCATCCACCCGCGCAACGTTGACTACGGGGCGTTCGACGAGGTGCACTGGGTCGATCCGGCCCAGGCCGTGCGGACCAGCCGGGTCCTGGCCTGTTCCCACTACGCGACCGGCGGCTGGAGCGTGGGCGCGGTCGCCACGGTGGCGCGCTGGCTGTCGCTTACCCGACCGGCGACCGACCGCATCGTCGCGATCTTCCCCGACGGACCCCAGCGTTACTTCGACACCGTCTTCAACGACGACTATTGCGCCGAACACGGCCTCCTCGACCACCCCCTGCTCGACGAACCCGACGAGATCGCGGATACCCGCGACCGCGTCGTGACCCGCTGGACGCGCTGCGCCCGCGTTGTCGATCCGCGCGCCCTCGTTTCCGTCACTGCAGAGGAGCCCGCGGCCCCCAAGAGCTCGCATTCGTCCACGGGCTCCGGGGAGGAGCGGCGATGATCGAGACCTGGCGGCGCTTCCGCGGTTTCGACCGCAGCGTGCGGCTGCTGATGGTCAACCAGCTGACCATCAACACCGCCTTCTACATGCTCATGCCCTACCTCGCCTTCCACCTGACCGACAGTGTGGGCATGGCGGTGTGGGCGGTGGGGCTCGTGCTCGGCATGCGCAACCTCGCGCAGCAGGGGATGTTCCTCGTCGGCGGCAGCATCGCCGACCGGCTCGGCTACAAGCCCGCGATCCTGGCCGGCTGCGCGCTGCGGACCGCGGGTTTCGCCGCGCTCGGCTTCGCCGATTCCCTCCCCGTGCTGCTCCTGGCCTCGGCCGCGACCGGCTTCGCGGGGGCGCTGTTCAACCCCGCCGTGCGCGCCTATCTCGCCGCCGACGCCGGGGACCGGCGGGTGGAGGCCTTCGCCCTGTTCAACGTCTTCTACCAGACCGGCATTCTGGTCGGCCCGCTCGTCGGCATGGCCCTCGTCGCCGTCGACTTCCGGGCCGTGGCGGGCGTCGCCGCTGCCCTGTTCCTCGCACTGACCGTGCTACAGGCTCGATCGCTGCCCGCCCGGCGCGCAGCGGCCCCAACCGACCAGAGGGCGGGGGTTGTCGGGGTGCTGGGCGACTGGCGCCGCGTGCTAGCCAACCGCGGTTTCGTCGCCTTCACCGTCGCCATGGCTGGTTCTTATGTACTGAATTTCCAGATCTACCTGGCGCTTCCGCTGACCGTGCAGGACGTGGTCGCCACGACCGGAGCGGCCGCGGGGGGAGCGGGCGGATCCACCAGCGGCGGCTTCGGAAGTGTCGCGGTGGCCTCCCTCTTCGCGGTCTCGGCGCTGGTTGCCATCGCCGGGCAGGTCCGGATCACCGACTGGGCCAAGCGCCGGTGGGACGCCGCGCAGGCCCTGCCGCGAGGGTTGGCCGTGATGGCGGTGGCGTTCTTGCCGATGCTCGCCGTGCCACCCATCGCCGAAACCGTCGCGGGGGCGGCGGTGGCACCGCTGCCCGCCACGGCACTGGTCGTGGCGCCCGCGTTGCTCACCGCGGCCCTCCTCGGCCTGGGCGGGGTGCTCGTTTACCCCTTTGAGATGGACACCGTGGTGCGGTTGTCCGGCGAGCGGCTGGTGGCCACCCACTACGGGCTGTACAACACCGTCTCCGGTGTCGCCATCACCGCGGGCAACCTCGCGGTCGGCGCTGTCTTGGAGTTCGACCCGCCGATCGCCGCCATTGTGCCGTGGCTCGCCCTAGCGGCGCTGGGGACGGCGGGCGCGTTGTGCCTGGTGGTGATCGGACGATCGGGCGGCCTCACCTCGCCGCCCCGTCCGGCGACCCCGACCGGAGCTGAACCCGCTCTCCCCCAGCCGCCGGGCCGAAGGAGGAGCGACTGAAGCGTGACCGAAGCCGCCGCCACTCCCCCTCGTTGACCTCGGATGGCCTCGGGGGAGTGGGGCGCGGCGCGCTACCGCGCCGCCGTCGTCGCGACGTAGACCGTGTTGGTCGCGTCGTGGTCCTGGAGCGGGTTGGGGAAGCTGACGACGTCGGCCCTCGCCTCCGCGAAGACCTCCGTGAGCGCCGCCGTGAAGTCGTCGTCGGGCGGGTCGTTCGACCACAGGGTGAAGACGCCGCCGGGGTGCAGGAGTTCGGTGAGGCGGCGCAGCCCCGCCGGTTCGTAGAAGGGGGCGTGGCTGGGGTGCAGCACGTGGCGGGGCGAGTGGTCGATGTCGACGACGATGGCGTGGAACCGGCGCCCCGGGGTCTCCGGGTCGAGGCCCGAGGAATCGGCGACCATCGCGAAGAAGTCACCGTGGACCAGTCGGCACCGAGGGTCGCCGTTGAGGGTGGCGCCCGCCGGGATCAGCTCGCGCTTGTGCCAGTCGATGACCTCGCCGAGCGCGTCGATCACGACCATGGACCCGACGTTCGGGTTCTCCAGCACCGTCTCGGCGGTGAGTCCGAGCCCGAGGCCGCCCACGGCCACGTCGAGGTCGGTCTGCCCTTCGAGCTCGGCCAGCGCGGTCCGCGCGACCTCGACCTCGGCCACCGTGAACAGGCTCGACATTAGGAAGTCGTCGTCGAGCTTGATTTCATAGGCGTCCTTGCGGAAGACCGGGTCCCACCTGCGGCGCAGGCTGATGACGCCCATCGGCGTCGGGCGCCAGTCCAGCTCCTCGAAGCGTGCGCTCATCGGATCTTCCATTCCTTTGTGCTCGGCTGTGGTCCGAACGGGCGCAGCGCAAGTTCGGTGGACGGGTCGTCGTCGGTTGCCGGGACGAAGGGCGGTCCGGGCACCGCGTCGCGCCCGGAGCGTCCGGCACCCGGCCGTCGCCCAGCTCCCACTGGTAGTCAGCGTAGGCGCACCCGCCGGCTGCGTCACAAACCGGCCCGTGACGCTCGGGGGGATACTCCGGGAGCAGGATCATCACGCCGTGGTTTGGGGGCGAACGCACGGGCCCGGACCGCTGGTACGGGCGCGTCTCGACCGTGATCTCCACGACGTCGAACGTGCGGCCGGATGCGCGCACACGACGACGCCAGGCGGCGGTAGCGGCGTCCGTGTCCGTATCACCGGTGCCGCCGCCCACCCCAGCGCGAGGGGGTGCCAAGCGTCGCCGGGGCCCGCCCGGATCGGCCCGGGGGTGAAAACCGTGCCGCTCCGCCGGTTCGGTCAGGTGCCGTGGTCCGGAACGCGCTTGAAACCGTCGAGCCGTTCCCACGTCAGTGGGCGGGAGAGGGCGCCCAAGCGCTCCCACAGCCTTTCGAAGTGGCGGAGGTCCTCCTCCTCGGCGACGAGGCGGATACCGGCGACGCTGTAGACGGACGCGAGGCTCGGGCGGTCGGCGAAGTCCATGATGCGGAAGCTTCCGCCCAGGCCGGGGTGGTTCAAGGTGTTCATTGGGACGTAGCAGAGGTCCACGGCAGCCGAGTCCATCAGTTCACCGAGTGTGTCGAGCTGGGCGGCGTGGATGCCGGGGCCGCCCACGGACAGCGACAGCACCGGCTCGTCGATAATGACGTGGAGTTCAGGGCCGCCTGCACCGGTCAGGGCCTCGCGGGCGCGCCTCTGCTCCTCGATCCACCCTTCGATCCGGTCCGGATCGCTGCCCACGCTGAGCGGCGGGCGGTGGGCGCGCGCGTAGCCGGGGGTACGCAGGTAGACGGGGACCGTGAGGACTTCCCACTCCCGGATCCGCGAGGCGTGGACCTCCAGCGCGCGCAGGTCGGTGTAGGTGTGGGGGAACGCCTCGGACTGGAGTGCCGCCGCCCACGCACGGGCGAGCCGCCGCCCGGTGCCTAGGACGGCGTCGATCTCGGTCACGAGCGTGCGGGACAGCCGACGCCGGGCCCGCTCCGCGTCATCGAGGAGTTCCGGGGAGGCGCCGGTCGCGGCGGCCAGCCGTTCGACCGTGAAGCCAGCGCCGGTGCGAGCCTGTCGCAGTTCCGCCGCGAACGGGAGCCAGAGGGCGGATGGTCGCGGTGTTCCCATCGGGATCTCCCTTCCGCCGCTTCCGCGCCGTCGGGCGGAGGCGGCCAGGTGGACCGCCGCGCATCCCGGTCCACTCTCGCGGCGACGCCACGCTCTCTATTCCCAGCAGAGTACCGACCGGTACTGAGACGGGTTTCGGCGCGGTAGGGCAGGGGAGGGCCGGAGGGAGCAGCGTGAGGGGTCCACATGCGGCCGGGTGGCCCGCGACGGCGGTTCGGCGTCGCGGCGCGGATTCCGCGTGAGCCGAAGGAGGAATCGCGGTGCAGGCGACGCGCCGGATCGAGGGGGAACGGGAACTCGGCTGCCGCCGCCGGGGGCCGCTGACCGGTGCGGACGTTAGGTGACCTTCATGCCGGGCGTGCCGCGTCCGGGTTGGCCGGGGAGGACTCCGGCGGCCCCCACCGGAGCGGAAGCGCGGCGGGGGTCTCGGCGACCTCGGTCACGGTGAAGTCGAGGACCCGGCGGGCTCCAGGGAATTCGGCGGCGCGCCCGGCGCTCCAGTCGACCGACGCCGTCCCGGACAGCCGCAGGAGGGTGCCCTCCGCCCAGTCGAGGAACAGCAGCCCGGCCCGGGGCACCTCATCGAGGTTGCCCAGGCTCATGTACATCGAGTTGCCGCGGTAGTCGGGCCAGCTGAGCCGGTCGCCGGAGTGGACCCGGACGAACCCTGGCGATCCGCCGCGGTGCGAGGCGTCGCAGTCGCCCGAGGTGTCCCGCGTGGCGAGGAAGAACGTGTCCGCCGCGGCGACGAGGCGGCGCTGCCGCACGGTGAGCGAGCTGCCGCGCGTGGTGGCCCCGGCCTCCTGTGCGGGGGCCGCGTCGCCGATGGTTCGGCGCTGGATGTACTTCGGGCAGTTGGCGTAGACCTGGTCGACCCGGACGCACAGGCCGTCCCCGACGGGGGCGGCGCGTCCGTTGATCCGCATCCGCCGCCTGCGCTCCTGGTCCACGGCGATCATCCCGACCGGGGTGGGCGTGGAGAGTGCGTCGGCGAGCGGATCGTGGGGGTGCGGCCGGGCGGCCACGCGGACACTGGTCGGGCCGTCGGCGCTGAGGAACCCCGGAGGTCCGGCGAGGGCGGTGCACCAGACACGGCCCTCCGTGTCCGCCGCCCCGATGACGACCATCCGCCGTTCGGTGAGGAACCTGGCCGCCACCTCCGGTATCTGGGACTTGATCGACCGCCCCGCGTGCTCGGCCGTCTGGACTTCTCCGGCTCGCTCCTGCACGCGGCGCTCACCGGCGTGGTACCCCATGCCCGCTCCTTTTTCCCGACCGTCATCGGCTGGCCGCGGCCGCTCCCCTAGAAGAACCCGCAGGTGGGGGTGGCGCCTTGGGGAGCGGGAAGCTCCTCCGCTCCGGTGGGGGCGTAGATCTCCAGCCGGATCCCGTCGGGGTCGCTGAAGAAGATGCCGCCGGAGCGTCCCCCTTCGCGGTGCGCGACAGCTCCGTCGTGGGCCAACTCCACGCCCATGTCGCGCAGCACGGCTTCGGCGGCGCGGACCTGGTCCATGCCGTCGACTTGGAAGGAGAGGTGGTGCAGTCCGGGACGGTCGACCGGGAAGGCGCCGGTGCTCTGCTGCCAGAGCGTCAGCACCAGGGTGTCGCCGCTGGCGAGGAAGGCCCAGCGGCGGTCCCCGTCGGACCCCTCGTTCCGCACGGTGTAGCCGAAGACGCTCGTGTAGAAGTCCCGGGCGCGGTCGAGGTCGCTGACGTTCAGGCCGACGTGGCCGGTTCGGGGGCTGCCCATGGTGTTCCTCCAGTTCGAGCGCTTAACCGCCTAACGGGACTTTAGGGGTTACCCTCCACCTGAGTCAACCGTCTAAACTGTCTTACGGGGGTTATAACCGTGTCGGACTTGCCCAGTTACACCGACGCGGCCATTAGGGTGGAGTGCCCCGAAACGGCGACGGTGGCCAGGAGGAATGCACGGATGACCGATCCGGGTGGAGTCGACCCGCGCCCACTCATCGGTGAGCCCCTCGCCCTGGACCTGCTGAACACCCGGTGGTTCCGCGGGACCCCCCACGACCTGCTGGAGAGCCCCGCCGGGCTGCGGATCTGGCTCACGTCAACCGGGTTCCCCCACGCCGACAGCGGGGAGGCGGCGCACCGCGCTGTGCTCACCGCGCGCGACGCCATCGCCGGGGTGATCGCGACCCCCGATGCCCCCGACGCACAGGACGCCCTCAACGCCGTGCTCGACCGCGGCCGCCTGCGGCGCGCACTGTCGCCCTCAGGCCCGGTCACCTCACCCGAGACCGCCACCCCCGAATGGGCGGTCGCGTGGGCGGCCTGCGAGAACTACCTCTCCCTCGTGGAGCGCGCGGCCGACCGCATCCGCCGGTGTGAGGGCGATCACTGCGTCCTGTACTTCTTCGACACCTCGCGCAACGGAACACGGCGCTGGTGCTCCATGGCGATTTGCGGCAACCGCGCCAAGGCGCAGCGCCACTACCGGAAGGGCAAGCTCCCCCCGAGGTAAGGAACAGGTCCCCCCGTCTTTTCCGCAGGTGGCCGAGTACAGACCGACCACTGCATCGTTGAATCCGAAAAAATCCCTTTTTGGACTTCTTGTCGCGATAATTACTCACACGTACGCTCACCGAGACCCCACAGGGTCGTCCGCAGTTGAGGCTCTTTCTCATCCCCCGGAGACACGAATGCTGCGAAGAACCTCGGTGGGCGCACTCATCAGTGTCGCCATCGCCGCGTTTTCCCTCGTCGGCGGGGTATCCAGCGCCACCGCCGCGACCACGTCCCCCACACCGGAGCAGACACGACCGACCGCGTCGCTGCAGACCACGCTCTACTACGACGACAGCCGGGCAGCGGAGTTCAAGGACGCCGTCGCCAAGGGCGCCCAATCCTGGAACGACAACGTCAACAACGTCACCCTGAGGCGCGCCGCACCGGGCCAGCGCGCCGAGATCACCGTCTTCGCCAGCAACGGATGGCCGCGCGCCATCCTCGGCCCGGTCCGCCCCGGCGGGTCCGTCTGGATCGAGATGGGCCGCCAGGCGGTGAACCAGGGCCATGACCCGGTCCGCATCGCGGCGCACGAGTTCGGCCACAGCCTCGGGCTCCCCGACGTCAAGCCCGGCCCGTGCTCCTCCCTGATGTCCGGCTCGACCGGCGGCGTGAACTGCAAGAACGCCACCCCCAACGCTGCCGAGCGCGCCCGCGCCGAGCGCAACTACAGCTTCGCCGAAGCCGGAAGCGCGCCCGCCGCCGGTGTCACCGTCAGCGACGCACCCTAGGAGCCCTGGAGCAGGCCGTCGCGGCCCTCCACCACCGCAGAAAGCTGGCTCCCTTGACGGGCGGGCGCCGGGCACCGGCGCCCGCCCCGCGTGCCCCCGCTCCCGGCGGGAAAATGTCCGTGGTGTGTGTCACAGTGGCCTCTAACGACTGCCCTGGGGGTTCAACATGACATTTCTCCTGGTCATAGGCACACGCAAAGGCCTATTCACCGCCCGCAGCGACGACCGGAAGCAGTGGAGGATCGACGGCCCGCACCGACTCGATCCCGCCGACTACGCGAACATGATGGGCGCCTATGCCGTCGGCATCGACCCGCACACACGGCGCATTCTGGTCGGGTCGGAAAGCTCGCACTTCGGGCCCAGCGTCTGGTTCAGCGACGACCTCGGCGCCACCTGGCACGAGCCGAAAGAGCCGCCGATCGCCTTCCCCTCCGGTTCCGACACCTCCTTCACCCGCGTGTGGCAGTTCGCCTTCACCGAGACACCTGGCGTCGTCTACGCGGGCGTCGAGCCGCACGGCCTGTTCCGCTCCACCGACGGCGGGGAAAGCTACGAGATCGTGCGGGCGCTGTGGGACCACCCGCACCGAACCGACTGGTGGCCCGGTGCCGGAGGCGCGGCCATCCACACCGTGCTGCCCGGTCGGGCGACCGCCAATGGCACCGACCCGCACGCCATGACCGTCGGCATGTCCACCGGAGGCGTCTACCGGACCCTCGACGACGGCGCGTCCTGGACCCCCGTCAACAAAGGCATCAGCGCCGGATTCATGCCCGACGAGTACCCCGAGTACGGCCAGTGCGTGCACAAGGTGGCCGTCGACGCCGACGGCGTCTTCTTCCTGCAGAACCACCACGGGGTCTACCGCACCGAGGACCCCGCCGCCGGGTGGACGTCCATCGCCGACGGCCTGCCCTCCGACTTCGGGTTCGCCATGGTCGCCCACCCCCACACCCCCGGCACGGTCCTGAACTTCCCGGTCATCAGCCAGGAGGTCCACCTCCCGCCCGACTACAGGATGCGGGTGTACCGCACCGACGACGGCGGCGGCAGCTGGCGGTCGGCGAGCGGGGGCCTGCCCACCGCTCCCTACTACGGCATCGTGTTGCGCGATGCCGCCTGCACCGACGGGGCCGACATCCCCGGCTTCTACTTCGGCACCCGCTCCGGTGACGTCTTCGCCGCCACCGACGACAGCGCGGAGTGGCGGCAGGTCGCGGCCCACCTTCCCGACGTGCTGTGCGTACGCGCGGCGGAGGTGTAAGCCCATGGGCGCGACCGTGTTCCTTCCGCAGGCGCTCCGGGCCGACTCCGGCGGGGCGGCCAAGGTCGACATCCCGCTGGGCGCCGATGGCACCCTGCCCCTGCGCGGTGTCCTCGACGAGCTGGCGTCCCGCCATCCGCGCCTGAACCAGCGGATCCGCGATGAGCAGGGCCGCCTGCGGCGCTTTGTCAATGTCTACGTCGACGCCGACGAGTGCCGCGCGCTGTCCGGCCTCGACACCCCGGTCACCAACGGCAGCGAGGTGCGGGTGATGCCGTCCGTGGCCGGCGGCTGACGAAGGAAGGGCCGCCGCGGTGGCCCGCCGCTCAGGTCACCGCCGGGTCCTGCTCGCCGTGCCGCGGTGCGGCGGGGGCGGTGCGGACCAGGCGCCGCGCTGCCTCCACCACGGCCTCCCGCCGGTGGTCCCGTCCGCGCTCGGGAGCCTCCTGGACGGCGAGGGTGCGCAACTCGTGCGGCGCCATCAGCCACGCCGAGGCGAGCGAGCACAGCATCGCCAGCAGTTCGTAGGGGTCCCACGCCGGATCAACGCGACCTGCCTCCTGGGCCCGGCGCACCGTGGCGGCCTTGTCCCGGTAGGCGTTCAGGCGCGGGTGGCCCTCGGGCAGCCCCTCGCCCGGCCCCTCCAGCCAGGCCCACGCCAGCACCCGCTGCCGTCTCGGGTCGGCGTTGAGGTAGTCGAACAGCCGACCCACGTAGTCGGGCAGGTCCTCGCTGATGGGCACCGCCTCGACGATCTGCTCCACGTTGGCCGAGATCACCTCGCTGAACAGCTCCTCCTTGGTGCCGAAGTAGGCGTAGAGGCGTTCCTTGCTGGCCTTCGCGGTGTCGGCGATGCGGTTGATACGGGCGCCGGCCACGCCGTGCACGGTGAACTCCTCGGCCGCGGCGGCGAGGATGCGTGCGCGTGTCGCCTCTCCCTGTGCTCGCATGAGACCAGTATCGCAAACCAGATGGTTTGACCGGTGTGATCGCGCGGGCATAGTGTCCAATTCGCGAACCACCTGGTTCTTTAGGCGAGCGCCGTGCGCCGCTCCTGCCCCGTGCGGCACTCCTGTGATTCAGCGGAAACCTTCACGCAGCACACGATCAAGGAGCAAGCGTGACCATCGACAACTCCGCCCGCACAGCCACCGCCTCCGGTACGTTCAGCATCGGCGGCGACCTCCCCGTCACCCGCCTCGGGTACGGCGCCATGCAACTGACCGGCGAAGGCGTCTGGGGCGAACCGAAGGACCGCGGTGAGGCCGTCCGCGTGCTGCGCCGCGCGGTCGAACTCGGTGTCACCTTCATCGACACCGCCGACTCCTACGGCCCCGCCGTCAGCGAGCAGATCATCCGTGAGGCGCTGCACCCCTATGCCGACGACCTCGTCATCGCCACCAAGGCCGGGCTGACCCGCTGCGGCCCCGGCGACTGGCGACCGGTCGGCCGCCCCGAGTACCTGCGCCAGCAGTGCGAGATGAGCCTGCGCAACCTCGGCCTGGAGCGGATCGACCTGTACCAGCTGCACCGCATCGACCCGCAGGTCCCCCTCGCCGACCAGGTCGGGGAGCTGGCTCAGCTCAAGCAGGAGGGCAAGGTCCGGCACATCGGCCTGTCCGAGGTGTCGGTGGCCGAGCTGGAGGCGGCGCGGGAAGTTACCGAGATCGCTTCGGTGCAGAACCTCTACAACCTGGCCGAGCGCAAGTCCGAGGAGCTCCTCGACCACGCGGAGCGCGAGGGGATCGCGTTCATCCCGTGGTTCCCGATCGCCACCGGTGAACTCGCCAAGCCCGGCGGCCCGCTGGACGTCCTGGCCAAGGAACTCGGTGCGGCCCCGGCCCAGCTCGCGCTGGCGTGGCTGCTGCGCCGGTCGCCGGTAATGCTGCCCATCCCGGGGACGTCAAAGGTCGCCCACGTCGAGGAGAACATCGCCGCTGCCGGGATCGAGCTGACCGACGAGCAGTTCGCGACTCTGGCCGCCGCAGTCTGAACATGTTGCCGCGTTGATATGCGATGACACGCATTGACCGGAGCCGCCAGGGGTAAGGCATCGGCAGGCGCTGAACGCGACACACAGCAGTGGCCCCGCCGCCCTACTTCCCCAGGGGCGGCGGGGCACCTTCGCGGGTGACCGGCGCCGGACTCAGAGGTCCGCTACGCGTCACCCTTGCTGAGAGCGAACATCGTTCCGGCCAGGACGATTCCGAAGATCAGGTGGCCCATGAGGCTCATCCACGCCATCTGGTTGAACATGAACATGTCCATGCCGAGCATGGAAGGCATAATCATGAGCCCACCGACGACCCACAGGATCAGGCCGTAGACGACGCCCGCGCCGAGGAGGGTCCACACCTTGTCGGAGTAGGCCCCCGCGAGCAGCCCGAACACGAGGCCGAAGGCAGCGGAGATGATCAGGTGGACCACGCCGCCGACGACAGCGCTGTCACTGCCCACCAGCATGGCGACGGATTCGAGCATCCCCGTCATCGCCATCAGAACACCGAAGACGATGCCGCCGCCGATCCCCGCCAGCACGCCCCTCCAGGCGTGCGTAATCGCGTGCGAGCGGGCGTGAGCGATCGTGGACATTCCATCCACCTCCAAATCACGGCCCCCTCGGGCCGTAGAGGGACCTTCCAAATTTAGCTTCCGCGCAATCCGGGCCGCGTTCTGTGACCACGGTCACACAACGGGAGATGACTCCCCGGTCGTTATGCGAGCGTGCCGTAGGCGAGACAGCTCATCCCCCGACGATCCGGCGGGCGCGGGGTATGGACCCTGGTGGAGCACGTTTCCCCGGCGCGGCGGTCAGGGCCGGCACGGCCGGGCGGACTGGAACGGGAGTATGCCGTGACCGAAGCCAGGCGTCCACACGTCATCGCGTTCGACGTGATGGAGACCCTGTTCCCGCTGACGCCACTGGAGTGGCGGTTCCGCGAGGCGGGGGTCCCCCGGGTGCTCATGCACCGCTGGTTCGCCCACGTGCTCCGCGACGCGTTCGCGCTGACGGCGGCGGGTGACTACCGCCCCTTCGGCGAGCTGGCGCGCGGCGCGCTGCAGGACATCACCGGCCACCAGGTCTCGGAGTCGGCCGTGGAGTCGATCGTGCAGGCGCTCGCCTCGCTGGACGTCCGCCCGGACGCCGACGCCGCGATGCGGCGGATCCGCGATGCCGAGGTGCGGGTGGTGGCGCTGACCAACTCGTCCGAAGAGAACACCCGCTCCCTGCTCGACCGGGCCGGGCTGACCGCCCACGTGGAACACGTGCTTTCGGCGGCCAAGCCGCGCCGCTTCAAACCCGCCCCCGAGCCCTACCACTACGCGGCGGAGGTGTGCGAGGTCGACCGCGACCACATGGCCCTGGTGACCGCGCACGCCTGGGATGTGCACGGCGCTCACCGGGCCGGACTCGTCACCGGCTGGTCCGACCATCTGGAGGGCCGCTTTTCCAGCGTCTTCGCGGCGCCCGACGTGTCGGGGCAGGGACTGGTCCCGGTGGTGAGCGCATTGCTGGAGCTGCCCGACTGACCGCGTCGGCCCAACCCGTATCCCACCCCCCGTGACCGGCGTTCCACCATCGCAGGCTCCGTCCCTCCGTTGATCTCAGCAGTATCGACGCCATACCGACGGGTATTCGGTCGGTATTGCCGAGATCAACTGAGGGACGGAGCGGAACACGAGATCGCGGGGGAAAGGCTCAGGAGGTTACCCCCACCTTCCAGGACGGGTCGTAGTCGGGGTGATCGTCGTAGATGGCGGCGAGGCACTCCAGGGCCCGGCGCCAGGCGTGGAGCGCGGACCAGGCGCCGTTGGCCTCGGCAGAGCCGTCAGCCTGGTGCAGGGTGTGCAGGCAGGTGCGGTAGGCGTGGTTGTAACCGTGGAGGATGCGCCGCTTGGCCTCCACCTCGGCGAGCGCGCGCGGTGGCGGACCGGAGGCGGGGGACGCTGCCTGCGCCGCCTGTTCGGCCTCAACCAGGCGGGCACTCAGGAACTCGACGATGGTCACCGTACTGGACTCCCTTCGGCCGTGACCTTTGTGACGTGGTGTACCCCGATTCGGCTGCGGCCGGATGGCCTCTCACGGCCCCGTGTCCGGCCGCGTTTCCCCACACGCCTCGTCACCCCCAGGGGTATCTTCGGGCACCAGCCGCCATGCCGTTCGGTGCCGCGCCGACCATGGCCGAATCAGGTCAGGGACCTCGTGGGTTCGGGAGCAGCCGCCCCGGCGTGCCCCGCCCTCACGGGGATCACTCGCACCCCTCGAACTGCGGGACGCTCTCGGTGACCTGGAGCCCGGTCGCACCGAACCACTTGGCCAGCAGCTTGCGTCCGGTCCCGTCCTGGTACATCTGGGTGATCGCGGTGTTCACGGCCTCGCATCCGGTCAGGTCGTCCTTGGACACCCCGACCCCGTACCTCTCGTCGGTGAAGGGCGCGTTCACCAGACGGAACTTCCCCGGGGCCCGCTGCATGTACCCGGCCAGGATCAGGTCGTCGGTGGAGACCGCGTCCACGTCGCCGG
Source organism: Nocardiopsis rhodophaea (assembly GCF_039530945.1). Classification (NCBI taxonomy): domain Bacteria; kingdom Bacillati; phylum Actinomycetota; class Actinomycetes; order Streptosporangiales; family Nocardiopsidaceae; genus Nocardiopsis; species Nocardiopsis rhodophaea. Next base: position 13,067 of record NZ_BAAAPC010000014.1, on the reverse strand, counting down.
CGGCGAGCTGGTCGGCGCAGCCGCCGTAGGTGGCGGCCTCCACGACCTCCTTCACCTCGACGCCGCGCTCCTTGGTGATCCTGTTCGCGGAGTTCGAGCCTTTCTCCTGGCAGAGGACCTTGCCCTTCAGGTCGTGCACGCCGTCGACCGATTCGTCGCCCGCCGCCACCAGGATGTCCTGGTGCGCCACGTAGTAGGGGCCGCCGAACGCGACCCGGGTCTTGCGCTCGGGGGTGATCGAGTAGCTCGCCACGACCAGGTCGACCCGTTGCTCCTCGTCACCCGTGAGCAGCACGTCCTCGCGCTGGTTGGAGGACACCGCCGAGAGCCTCACGTCCCGCTTCGCGTACCCGAGGCTCTGGGCGATGTAGTGGGCGACGTCCACGTCGAACCCCTCGAACCCGCCGTCGCCGGTGGTCGAACTGATGCCGGGCTGGTCGGCCTTGACCGCGATCCTCAGCTCGCCCTCGCGGTCGACGATCGAACCGGTCTCCCTCAGCCCCAGGTCGCAGGCGCTCAACGCCAGCACCGCGCAGAGCGCGATGACGGACCCGCGCACCCTCATGATCCGGCTCCTCTCGTCGTCGGTGGCATACGTGCCGTTCGTGTCGTCCGCGCGGTCGGCCTCCTCCGGGGCGTCCGCGACCGGCGACACGTCCTACCGGTACTCGGCCAGGCGCGGGTAGATCCCCGCGACCACGAGCAGCGCGATGAACAGGGTCACCAGCGGGAGCACCACGCTCCACCCGCCCTGACCCCGCTCCCCGACCGCGACGGCGTCCTCGAAGGCCCGCTTGTGGAGGCCGATGAGGTCCGTCAGGGCCGCCTCGTAGGGCCCGAAGGCCTGCTCGACCTTGCCCATCCGCAGGGCGACCGCCTTCTCGTCCTCGCCCTTCGCCGCGAGGTCGCGCATTTCCCGGTCGGCTGCGTGGAAGACGGCGTACTCCCGGACGACCCGCTCCAGGGCGGCTTGCTGGCCCGGCACGCTGCTGTCCCCTATCCGCTTGCCGAGGAAGCCGTAGGCGTCGCCCGGGTAGTCCGTGTAGGTTCCGGCCAGCACGTCGACCTCGTCGGTGTACGATCCGAGGTTGCCGGGGACGTCCCCATCCTCCGGGCTCAGGTACAGGATGCGCTGCGCCTCCTCCAGGTAGAGCTGCTCATAGTTGAACCGCAGCTGCGGATCGAGCAGGTACCGGCTCTGGTCCCCCTGCATGTTCGTGCTGGCCAGGCGCGCCCGGGACAGGTCGAGCACGCGGTCGATTCCGTCCTCCTTGGCCGCCCGCAGGTACTCCGCCTGGGTGCCGAGCATCGCCACGGCCATCACCGTCACGACCAGCGTGCCGCCGGTGGCCAGCGCTAGGGCGGGGTTGATCCGGCGGCGGAACTTCATCGCGATGTAGCGGTGGAGCGCCGCCATCACCCCCACGGTCAACAGCCCCACAGCGGCCACCCACATCAGGCCGACCAGTGCGGCGGTGCGCTTCTCCTCATAGGTCTGGCGGATCTCCGCGCCGCCGCTCAGCGTGAGGTTGTGCGCCTTGGGCAGCAGCTCGTAGCGCATCTCCCAGGTCGCCGTCCGGTAGCGGTCGACCACCTCGTCCGACGCCTGACCGTCGGAGTCGTCGATCCTGCTCAGCAGCCGGGCCTCCGCCACGAGCTGCTCATAGCGGCCGAGCCCGTCGAGGATGTCCCGAAGGTTGCGTTCCTGGGTCGCGTTCCCCTCGACGAGTTGGATCGCGCCCATCATCGCCTCATCGGCGGAGCGGCGGCGCTCCTCGAACGTGCGCATCGCCGCGCTGACCTCCGCCTCCTCCCCCTCTCCGCGCAGCAGCAGCATGTTGGCCACCTGGGTGTCCATGGCGCTGAGCGCGTAGTAGAGGTCGGATGTGGCCATCACCTTCGGCCCCGCCTCCCGGCCGATGATCCGCATGCCGTCGCGCGCCTGCCCGATCGCCAGGCCGACGATGAGGAAGAGCACCAGCAGCATGCCCAGTGACGCCAGCGCCAGGAAGCGGATCCGCGCCGGTGTCGTCTGCGGCCAGAACGCCTCCGACATCTGGCCTTCGCTGCGCACCCGCTCGATCGCCTCGTGGGCGAGGCTGTCGGCGATGGAGGGGTCGTCCGAGGTTCCCTTCAGCACGACGCCTCATCCCCTCTGCACCGTGATGACCGTCCAGGCACCCACATAGATTCGGTCGCCGTCATGCAGCGGTACCTCCCGGTCGCGTTCGATGGGGTCGTCGGTGCCGTTGATGGTCGTCCCGTTGGTGGAGCCGACGTCCACCACCGCCCACGCTCCTCCCGGGCGGGCCAGCAGTACGGCGTGCAGGTGGGAGACGGCGGGGTCTTCGGGCGGCCCGGCGAGGTCGATCTCGGGGAGGACCCCGCGGGAGGAGCTGCGCCGCCCGATGTGGATCTCCCGCCTGTTGAGGGGGACGCGGCGGCGCCGCGGGTTCGCCGGAAACCTGATGACGTCGGGGTCGAGCAGCCCCCGGTCGGCCATGACCTGGTAGTAGGCGGGATCGGCCATGATCACCGCGTGCCACAGGCCGCCCTCCGGCCTGATCAGGGGCGAGGCGGCCCGCGGCGGTTCGGCGAGGTGGTTCGACGACGGCTCGCTCGGGGGCGTGACGGGGAGCGAGGAGGCCACCGTCTGGTCGGCGAGCGAGAAGTCGTGTCCGCACTCCTCGCAGAAGCGCCCGACACGCGGTGTGCCGCATTCGGGGCAGTTCTCGGCCCGCTGGGCCTGGGCGACTTCGGTCCGCCGGACATACGGAGGCGTCGGGATGCCGATCCCGCAGAAATCACAAAAGTCACCCGCGGCCGAGGCGTGCCCGGCCGGACAGGTCGGCATGGTTTCGTTCCTCTCTCTATCCTGCCCCCGGGGAGTCGTCACCGGCGCGCGTGCGCACGGTCCTGGTCGAATGGGTGTCGAGCGTCATCTCGTCGACCCTGTCCACCACCGGCCGCAGCCGTACCGTCCCCGTCTTCGGATCGATGACCTCGACCACCTTGTGCAGCAGGGCGGCGGTGGCCTGGTCGCCGGAATGGCGCGCCAGGACGACGGCCCTGCCGAGGCGCCGCGTCGCGGTGGCCTCGTCGCCCTCGCGCCGCGCTCGCAGCCCCTCCTGGATCGCGCGTGCGAGTTCCACCTGGCCGGTGTAGTGCGCCACGCGCGGATCGATCACTGTCGCCTTCGCCTCGTCGTCGGTCCACTCGGCGAGGATGTTGCCCGAGGCCAGCGGCGCGTCCTCGGATGAGTGCGGGCCCAGCAGTCGCACCCACCCGGCGCGCAGTCGGCGGCCGGGCGCCCCCATGGGCACGACCACCCCGACGTGGTAGGCGCGGCTCTCGGTGCCCCACGACCCGGTGGGGTAGTCGCCCGTGCGCGGCCCGCGGTCCTCCCGCCGGGCGGTCAGATCCTCCACGGTCGGCGCCACCTGCCGGACGAACCGGATCCGGGCCGCCTCCGGTGTCCACAGCCGCAGGCGCACGTCGGCGATACCCTTGGCCATCGCGCGCTCGGTCATGAAGCGGAAGTCGTCCTCCAGGTCGGCGGGGTCGGCGACGATGTCGACGCTGCCGAGGAGGAACGAAGCGATCCAGCGCAGGTCGGCGACGTTCCAGTCGGTGCCCACGCCCCGGCAGTCGCAGACGAACAGGCCGGCGCATATGTCGAGGGCGGTTTCGAAGACGTCGGGCTGCTCGTTGTTCTGGCCATCGGTGAGGAGGATGGCGTGGCGCAGGGTGCCGCCGGTGCCGAACGGGGCGAAGAGGTCGGCGGCCAGGCGCAGCCACGCGCCCATGCGAGTGCCGCCGTCGGCCACCAGTCCGTCGAGGGCCTCCTTGGCGGCCCGCCGGGTCGCGGCCGTTGCCGGGACGAGCCGCGGCTCGGCGGGGTAGACCATGGCGGCCTCGCCCGCTCCGGAGACGATGGCGAAGTGGGCGCCGTCGCGCAGCGCGTCCACAGCGGCCCGTGCGGCGCGCTTGGCCGCGCCGATCTTCTCCCCGTACATCGATGCCGAAGTGTCGACGATGACGACCTCGGCGGCATCCGGCGCGGCCCCGGCAGCGGCCCCGGCAGCCGGACTGGACGGGCCGGAGGCGGCCGTGCCCGCCTCGGCGGAAACCGTGACGATGGCCTGCACCTCGGTCCCGCCGAGGGGGAGGTAGGGGTTCTGCGCGACGTGGAGCCGGAACCTGGGCGGTGAGGGCGCCTGCGCCTTGCCCCCGACGTCCTCGCCTCTTGGCTCGCCGCCCACGCGCGTCGGCCTGTGGTCGTCGCTCGTCACCCGCCGCTCCCCCCGCTCCCCCGAACGTGATCGCCTGGTCCGCCGCCCTGATCGCCCTCCTGATCGCCGCCCAGCGCGGCGTTCGGCTCGGTGTCGCGCGCCTCTGGGGCCGGCGGAGCACCGTCGGCGCCGCCGCCGTCCGATCGATCCGACGCTGGAACGGCGATCACCACCACCGTGATGTTGTCCCGTCCACCGGCGTCGAGGGCACGGCGTACGAACGCCTGTGCCGCGCCCAGCGGGTCCGCGCCCGCTTCGGGGACCGCATCGGACAGTGCGGCGGCATCCGGGAAGTAGTTCCACAGCCCGTCGCTGCACAGCACCAGCGCCCCCGGCCCATCGGGCGTGATGGCGGTGGTGTGACCGTGGCACGCGGTGTTGTCGGCGCCCAGCCAGGAGGTCAGCGCGTGCGCGTATACGGAGACGCGCGCCTCGCTCGGGGACATCACCCGCATCGCGACCATCGCCTCGCTCCAGGAGTCATCCCGGGTCAGCAGGGCCGAAGGGGTGGCCGCGGGGGAGCCGGCCAGCCAGTAGGCGCGGCTGTCCCCTACCCAGCCGATCGTGATCCGGCCCCCGTTCCTTGGGACGACGGCCGACACGTAGGTGCAGGCGGGGGCTGACTCGGTACTCTCGGCCAGATCGGCGACGGCCGACGCGGCTTCGGCCAGGGCCGCCTCGGTGGCCTTCTGTGCCCCGCTGCCCGCGGCGAGTTCGTCCGCTAGAACAGCGGCCCCGGTCTCGGCGGCGACGTGCGCCGCCTCGTCGGGGTGGGGTGACGTGGACACCCCGTCGCACACCACCGCCACCGCGGCCGGTAGCGGGACGTCCGGCGTGAGCACCGCCATGGCGTCCTCGTTGCGGTGGTGGCGCAGGCCGCGGTCGCTCACCCCGGCGACGGTCCCGGCCCGGATCTCGACGTGGTCGCGGTCGCCCGGCTGGCACATGCCGCACGCGGCGCAGTACCCGGCGGTCACGCCCGCGCCGCACCACGTGCACGGCTCGACGGTCGGCATCGGCCCGGTGTGGACGTCGGCCCCGCCGGCGTCGCCGTTCGCCTCGCCCGCGTCTGGGGCGCCGCGGGTGCCGGGCGGGGCGGAGGCGCGGGGGGAAGCGACGCGGTGGCCGCACCGTTCGCAGTACACATCGCCCCGGGAGACTCGCTCCTCGCAGGCGGGACACGTTCGCGCCACCGTCATAGCCACGTCCTCGGCCGCACGCTGTTCGCCCTGTCCACAAGGTGGTGGCGGTCGGCCCGCCCGGCGGCGAGCCGGGCCAGCCCGCGGTACATGCGCTCCAGGTTCCAGCGCAGACCCTCGTCGTCCAGCGGCCCGTCGAGCAGCCACGTGCGGCGGGCGGGCCTGCGGCCGGAGTCGATCCAGGCGAGGGCCGCCTCCAGTACACGCACGGCCAGCCGGTCCGTCGCCTCCCCGTAGAGGCCCTTCCAGCGCAGTCGGTCCAGCCGCGATCCGGCGTCCACGAGCACGTGCTCGTCGAGGTCGGCCACGTCGCGGTCGCCGACCAGCACCGTGACGGCGGCCATCTGGGCGCTGGGAAAGAAGGTGGACAGCTCGGGGACGGTGTCGAGGACATCGACCGCGCCGGCCCGGTCGCCCTGGACGAGCCGGATCCGGGCCAGCCCGAACGCAGCGCTGACGTAGGAGCGGTCGGTCTGCCACACCGTGGCGAAGTGGCGGGCGGCGTCGAGGGACCCGATCCCCTCGCAGGCCAGCGCCAACCCGAGCTTCGGCGCGGCCTCGCCGGGGAGGTGGTCGTAGAGCTCCTCGAACCGCGCCCGCGCCTCCTCGTACTTGCCGAGGCTCAGGTCCAGCACGGCCAGGTACCAGTAGGTCCGCCAGTCGCCGGGGGCGCGGGCGCCGAACGCCTCCAGCGGTTCCACGGCCTCGTCCTGGCGGCCGAGCGCGATGAGGGTGCGCGCCAGCATGAGGCGGGTTTCGGGGCTGGGGGCCTTGGCCGCCTCCAGCGTCGCGACGATCTCTTCGGGGCGCACGGCCGAGAGCCCGGCGAGGATGCCGGCGGCGGCGTCGGTGGGATCGACCTGGGGGGTGGGCAGGGCGGCCGCGGCGTCGGCGGGGCGGGGGCGTGCGAGGAAGCGCGCGGGGGTGGCGCTTCCGGCGGCGGCGTCGACGAAGTGTTCGGGTTCGAACAGGGTGGAGGTCGCCGGGTGGGGGCGGCCCTGGATGTCGGAGAGCACCTCGCGCAGCACACCGGTGAGCTGCTCGGCCATTTCGGCGGCGTCGTGGAAGCGCAGGTCGGGCTGGATGTTGGTGGCGCGGCGCAGGAAGCGGTCGTAGGACTCGTAGCGGGCGAGGACGGGCACGGACTCGCGTGGCGGGAGGCTGTGCAGATGCTCCCGCATGAAGCCGAACCGGAAGCTGAGGACGGCGAGCGTACGGCCGACGGAATAGAGGTCGGAACAGACCGAGGGACCGGGGTTGCGCAGCTCTGACTCGGGGACCCGGTAGCCGGGGGTGGTGTAGACGGGGTTGACCATGTCGTCGATCCGGCGGACGCCGCCCAGGTCGATGAGCTTGATCTGCTCCTCGCTCTGGATGATGTTGTCGGGCTTGAAGTCGCAGTAGAGCAGGCCCTTGCTGTGCAGGTAGCCAATGGCGCGCAGGGCCTCCAGCCCGTAGGCGATGACCTGGTCGACGGGCAGGCCGGAGGTGTCGGCGCCATGCGCGCGGCGTTCGACGATCAGGTCGCGCAGTGACTTGCCGCCGACGTACTCCATGACGATGTGCCCGGCCGGGACACCGGTCTTGGGGTCGGGGTGGTGCGCGAAGTTGTAGATCTTGACGATGTTGGGGTGCTCGACCTCGGCGAGGAAGTTGCGTTCGGCGGTGGCGGTCTTGTGGGCCTCGGCGTCGCCGCTGTTGAGCAGGCCCTTGAGCACCACCCACCGGTCGCTGACGTGGTGGTCGCGGGCGAGGTAGATCCATCCGAGTCCGCCGTGCGCGAGGCAGCCGAGCACCTCGTACTGGTCTTCGACCCAGTCCCCCTTCTTGAGCTTGGGGGTGAAGGAGAACTCCGTCCCGCAGGAGCGGCAGAAGCCCTCGGTTCGGCCGGGCCGGTTGTCGCGGCGGCGGCCCACGGCCTCCCCGCAGCTGCCGCAGAAGCGGTTCTTCTCGGCGACGACGGGGTTGGACATGATCGCCGTGGCCGGGTCGCGGTAGGGCACCGGTGGGATCTGCACGAGGCCCAGCCCGAGCATGCCGCGCGAGGAGGACGAGGTACGGCGGCTGTTGCGGCCCGATGGCGAGCTGATCGGGCCGGATGTCGACGATCCGGAGCCGCCGCCGTGGGGCGGGAAAGCGGAGAAGAAGTGGCGACGGGGCGGGTCCGAGCGGGGGGAGATGTGGGAGATGTCGGAGGCGGCGGAGTCGGTGAACCGCACGTCGGAGTCCACGAAGGAACGAGGTACACCGGCGTCACTGTCGCCCGCGTCCTCCATCCCACCTGGCTCACCTGTCTCATCGGACCCGTCGGCCCCACGGGGGCCGCTAGAGCTTTCCTCCCCCTCCGCTACCCCGATCGGCGGATCCGGTGCCCCGGACAACGGCGCCGCAAGGGCGTCACTCGGCCCGGAGAACAGGGGCACCAGATGGGGGTCGGCCGACGAACCGGGTACCGGAGCGATCGGCTCCGAGCCGCGGGGTTCCAGCCCGCAGACATCGCAGAACCCATCCCTGACCACGCCTGTGCAGCCCCGCTCGGTGCAGTCGCTCATCGCACCGCCCCGCTCTCACCGAGTCGCCTGGCGGGGCTCCGCGCCCCGACCGGGCCATCCGGGCGGCTCGGGGCCGGTGCGGTCCCGTTCCTCCCCTCACCCACGCCTGTGACGGCGTGATCGTCGACGTCCCGGAGCCTCGCTCGCCCATTCGTCCCGGGAGCATTCACCACTGGCCGCATCACTCCTCGATGTGCCGTCGCGCGACCGACGGCTCGGAAGGGGCCACTACGCCTGTGTGAGTCCTAAGAAAAGTGTTATTGGGTCAAGGGGAGCCCCACAAGGGGTCAAGAGACCAACGGCCGTGTCCGGCCAGTAAGAGGATTGTTACCACATGCTGCACGAAATGCAGCTTTCGGCCCCAGGGTCCGGTTCTGTACCTTGGCCGATACTCCCAACCCTCACCCTGATCATCAGCCCACCTCCGCGTTCCTTGCGGATTCAACGAACTCCTATCGACGCCCGGGGGCACACCACCACCGCGTCACGCGCGGTTGGCGCCACCGAGCGGCCGTCTTCTTCACGATCCCCGCCCCAGGCCACAGGATGAAGGGAAAAGGCACCATGCCCATTATCGATTCCCGGCAGTACCGCCCCGGCCCCATGCCGGACGGTATGCCGATGTACATTGACGCCCAACCCCTATTCGGCGTCGAAGCCAGGGCACTGCACCACGCCGATCGGACCTCCAAGGGGTTCAGGCTGCACCCGAGGAGGCCAGAGGACGACGTAGTCGCGCTTGTCGAACTGCACGACACCGAAGCGCGACCATCTTGCTATGAAGCTGATGTCAGTAACGACATTGCCCTCGATGTCGGGCGCGGCGGAGTGGTCCTACCGGACAGTTTCAGCGACGCCCTGCGCCTCCCGCCAGGAACGTATAACACCAACCTCACCCGGCAACGAAATCACTGGACCGTTCGCTTTTCCCCGCGCCCACCCAATCCCCGCATCGTGCGTTGGAAAGAATTCCGGCCAACCGCGGACCACTCCTTCTTCGAGATGTGGGTCGGGGCAGGCACAACTTTCCTAGAAAAATCACTTCCGAACACAGAGTTTTTGGTCGTCTACGCAGACCATGTGGACTTCTCCTCCACCGTTAGCGACATGCATCCATCCGTGGTCCTTGAGCTCTGGAACAACGACGACTGGCCAGAACCAACGGGAGCCGACTTCACCGGTGATCTCTTCGCGAAAACCGATGAACCCGAAGTCGCGGTTGGAAATGGACTGGCAGCCGACCCCGGCCTGAGTAACGGTTTTCCACTGGAACCAGGGCGTTACAAGGTCAACATCTCCTGCTGGGGTCGCCAAGCGGCACGCACCTACGGATACTTCTCTGAGGTCGACGCCAAGTACGGGGAGGACGACGAGGCACTTTGGCACACGGATCCCGGAGCGAAGGTGGAGCGGTGGGTGGTCCGGTTCGCCCCCGTGTGACTCGGAATTCGCGGTAGCACCCCGGAATTCCCCACCCAGGGGCAAACAACCGGACCTGCATGCGGACCCTTCACTTCCTCCTGTGGGTCGCGACCGATGTCCCGTTGTCGAAGACGCGGTGGTCGGTGAGTGCGAAATCCGCGGGGTTGAACTTCGCACCGAGGAACATCGGCGTCCCCGCACCGGCGAGCACCGCGTAGCGCTTGATGACCAGTTCATCGATCTCGTCGATCAGAGCGCCCGCGAGCTTCGCGCCACCGATGAGGTAGATACCCAGATCCCCGTCCTCCCCCTTCAGCTCGCGGACCGTCGCGACCGGGTCGCCGACGATCTCCACAGCGGGATCCGGGCTCTCGGACATGGTCGTGGAGGCCACGTACTGCCGCATGTGCGCGTAGGGACTGGTGATGCCCTCTCGCAGCGCGAGCTCATAGCTCGTCCGCCCCTGGATCACGGTGTCGAAGTGCTTGTTCGGCGCGTCGATGCCGAACTGCTCGCGCACGTGCGTCGGGAGGCAGTCGGCGTACTCGGACGTCATGTACGCCGCGAACTCCTCGCTGAGCGGGTAGAAGTCGGTCTCGCGATTCGGTCCCTCGATGTAGCCGTCGATGGATACGGCGATGTAGTAGGTCAGCTTTCGCACGCGGGCCTCCAGGGGATCGTCCGGATCGGGAAGTAAACCACTTTATTCGTACTACTTCATCTGTAGTACATACCAGCACATTTTCCTCGCCCGAGCACTGGCAGGGCAGCAGAGCGCGGTCGGCGCCACGACACCGACCGCGCGAAATCCTTGCTGATCAGGGGGATTTAGGGGAAGAACAGCACAGCGAGATCACTCCCGTACCGCGATCGCGTCGACCTCGAAGAGCATGCCCGGGAGGGCGAGCGAGGCGACACCCAGGAGCGTCTGGGTGGGCGGCTGCTCACCCCAGATCCGCTGCACGTTTGCCGCCAGGACCGCGAGCTTGTCCGCGTCGTGATCGACGATGAACGTCCGGAGCTGGACCACGCTAGTGAAGTCCAGGCCGACGGCGTCAAGCGCGGTCCGCATGTTCGCGAACGACCGCTCGACCTGAGCCGCGAAATCGTCCTCGGCGACCTGACCGCTCGCGTCGGAGCCGTACTGCCCCGCGATGAACACCAGCCCTCCCGCGGGAGCACTCACGACGTGGCTATAGCCGAACGGTGTCGGGTTATGCAGGCCGGAGGGGTTGACAACGGTGTGGGCCATGGGAACTCTCCTCGCTCATTAGTGGTATTCGCGGGTGTTGAGCCCGAAGTCGCCTCACGGGCCGACACACCCGACTCCTCCGGGAACCGGCGACCCCATGGAGTCCATTCCGGGCGCCCACGTCGCGACCCACGTCGGGAATAAATCGAGCCACCCCTCAGGACCCCAACAAAATCGGCGTTGACAAGACGAGCCCGGACGGATGTAATGAAGCGCGTGTCGCGTGCCTCCGACCAAAGAACAGCACGTTGGAGAGACCAGCAGGCCGGTCGGCAGGCAGGCGGACACCTGACCGAGGGACGATGTCAATGCTTTTCTACGTCGCATAACCGCGTCTGACGTTTTCACGTCCGCACGTCGTCCCTTGTCATTGGCGGTGCTCTGCATCACCCTGGGACTCCCTCACGCTATTTCTCCCTGACGACAGCCGTGTTCCGGCTGTCTTTCAGCGCTGTGTGCTGTCGGTCGAGATATATCTCCAGGCGGGGGCGACGTGCGTCGAAGCGCGCGGCACGTCCTGCGCGCTCCACCGCCATTCATCACCCCCGTGGCCACCACGGAGCCACGCGCCTTCCAGGAGATGTGATTTATATGTCCTCGACCTTCGACCAAGCAGCCTTCAACCAGGCGATCATTGAAGAGTTCCGCGCCAACGGAGGAAAGGTCGGCGACCCGTCCGAGAACACCGGCATCCTCCTTCTCACCACCACCGGGGCAAAGTCCAAAAGGCAGCACACCGTTCCGCTCGGCTTCGTCCGCGATGGCGGCCAGGTCCTGGTCGTCGCGTCCGCCGCGGGCGCTCCACACCACCCCGCCTGGTACCGCAACCTGCTCGCCAACCCCATAGTGAGGGTGGAGATCGACACTGAGCGGTTCGACGCCATCGCGGTCCCGGCCGAGGGCGAGCGCCGCGACCGCCTGTTCGAGCACGCCGTGCGGGAGCAGCCGGGATACGCCGACTACCAGGCCCGCACCGACCGCGTTCTGCCGGTCGTGGTACTGGAGCGGGCCGACGCAGAGGAAGCGGAAGGGCCGGCCGAGGTCACCAACCTCGCCGACAAAATGCTGGAGGTGCACACCTGGCTGCGCTCTCAGCTGCGCCAAGTACACGCCGAGGTCGACGCCCACTTCGCCGCAGTAGACGCACACCAGGGACCGGGCACGCCTCCGGCGCCGGGGCTCGGACTGCACATCCGGCAACGCTGCCTGGCGCTCTGCCAGACCCTGAAGTTCCACCACACCGGCGAGGACGAGCACCTCTTTCCCAACGTCCGCGGCTATCACCCGCACCTCGCCAGCGCCTTGGACCGCCTGAGCGAGGAGCACACGACGGTCGCGCGCATCCAGGGAGAGCTCGTCGCCCTGCTGGCCGACATCGGTCGCGCCGATCCCGTCCGGTTCCGCGATGAGCTGGATCAGCTGTCCGAGGAGTTGCGGGCCCACCTCGACTACGAGGAGGAGGTGCTCTTCCCGGTCCTAGCCGATGTCCCGTGGCCGCCACCCCAGGCGGCTGAGGCCTAGCCAGCCGCGGGGAGGTCTGCCACGGTCCCGCGATCAGGCCCGCCGCCGACCTCCCCATCCCTCGGCCGGGAACGGCTGCCAGTGGGACGGCCGAGCCAGAGCCGGGGGCAACCGCGTCGCGGCGTCGCCCTTGGCCAGGGCGCATACGCCAGGACGGCCTCTCTCCGAGCGCGGGTCGGCGATATCGGCCAAGCGGACCACGAGATCGTGTATCCCGCCGGGAGCGGGGGCGGCGCTGAGGGACGACGGCAGCGCGGGCACGGTTCTTCATACCGATCACGAGTGTGAACAATTTCATGATGGTTGCGGGACATGCCCTTTCGTATGCCCTTGATCGATCATCCACCTGGACAAACACACCGCGACGACAAACAGGCGGAGCCCGGATCTCTGGCTACTCCAGGCACCAAAAAGCCCCAGCCACACAATGAAGAACCGCCAACTACCAGCAGAACCTAATACTCCAGTTGGACTTCCGTTTTGTCATGATTCCCGGGCTGCCTGTCTACGGTAGTGGCAGCTCAAGGCACGTGCCTGGTGAGAGCGTCTGAACACCGACCAGCCCACCGTGTGCTCATCGCCGGGGCGGGCCGGGAACAGGGCGTGCAGCAGACGGGCGATCCCGTTGCAGGTCAACCCGATCACCCCCTCCGGAGCCGGGCGGCGGCGGGCCTCCCGGACCCGGCATGCGGCCACGAACGCCTAGATGACTGAGTCCGATGTCTGAACTGGCTGCGGACATGACGAAGGGTGCCCGATGGTTAAGTTGTGACACGAAACCTGGACACCCTTCTCACCGCACTCTACGTGTTCTGCGACGACCACATCG
>NZ_BAAAPC010000013.1:0-192465 GCF_039530945.1 Nocardiopsis rhodophaea | reverse complement strand
GACATCCCGGGCCAGTGGATCCCGGCGCACCCCGCAGCGTCACGCGACGGCCCGTCCTCCACCGGCAGGGGACATAACGGGCGAAGTGCCGGACCGGTCAACAGCCGCACCCCCTGACGAATCGAGGTTAACTCTTCTCCCACTTGGCGGAGAGGTCGGAGCACGTGATCTTTATACGTCCGGAATGGAAAGCGATCTCGTGAGTGCAGCCTGAATCGTTGGGCAGTACCTCGTCCAACATGACGTCGCCTAAGCCCACAAGTCCGTCTGCCTTCTCGCATTCCACATCGAATGAGGTCACAGCCATGTAGGTGATGGTCAGCCCTGAGTCGTGCTTGAAGGGGTTGGGGGCAAAGTGGATCCGCAGGCTGGTGACTTTGTCATGCGGGATCTCGATTTGCGAAAGTTTCAGGTCCTTCACACAGCTGGACGAGTAGAAGTCGTAGTGCCCTGTGGCAGAGGAGTATGCACGCGCGCCGTCCGGGAGTTGAGGGAGCAGTCGCGGCAGCTGGTCAAGATACTCCTGCGGGTTCGTCCAGTAGGCCTGCCACTCATCACTCCAGTAGGCTTGCACGTACTGCACTAGCATCCTCCCCCGAGACGTGGACGCTTCCAATTATCGCCCTTGTTATCGGTGCCTTTTGGTCCGAGACGCCCCTGCTTGCGCATGGTCTCGATGGCCTTCCCCTTGAGTCGGTCCTCGATCTTCTTCGGGATGGAGACATCTTTACTGATGCCGTGCTTATTGAACCATCCCTCGCTGCCGAAGATCCCGTACTCCTTGCCCTTGTAGTAAACGTGGATCTCGAAGTCGGTGCCGTTGCCCATTGGGAAGACGTCGCGGCGGGCGGTGAAACCGTCACCAAGACCGATGTTGTCGTCGAGGCCTTTCTTGACCAGTACAAGGGGTTCGGTCTCACCGTTGTAAAAGCCGCCATGCACCTCGGTTCCCGAGACAGTACCAGAGGGGCCTATCTCGAGCTGCCTTGTATACAGCTCCCCCTCGCCTATGCAGAGCGGGATCCAAAGTTAGCTACCGGCTGCGGAAGGCACTGGGCACGTGCGTGTGACCCGGTTGTTGTCCGCACGCTTCTTCAGGTCATCCAGCGCTTTGCGCGCCTTCGCCAGACGTGTCGCAGCCGCAGCCTTCGCCGACCGCGCTCTGCGGAAGCGGTTCCAGAACTTGATGATCTCGGGAGCGCTCTTGAGGAGCTTAGCGCCTTTGCCCCAGGGAGTGAATCCAACGACGGTCCATATGCAGGCCATGATGTCACCTTCGGTGATGCAGGCCTTGGCGTCGTTGTAACCAATGATGTCGCCGACCAGCTCAATCAGTGAGTCGTAGATCTCGTCATAGCCGTTGCCCTCCTTATCACTGGCTGTCTCGGCAGCGTTGAGCTCATCATAGGCGTTGAGGAGGTCGTCGGCGTCCTCCTGGGTGTAGACGAGGACTTCCTTGCCATCGGTAGGTTCTTCCCCACCCTCCTTGTCTCCTTCCTGGACTTCAGTGTCTCCTTTTGTGCCGTCCTCGTTGCCTTTCTCATCTCCTTGGCCGTTGGGTGCCGTGGGGTTGGTGACAGGTGCGTCGGCCTCTGGAGTGCCGTCCGCGCTATCACCAGGATCCGTCGCGCTGGACGCGCCTTGTTTGTCGTCGCAATCCTCGCCGTCTGTGATGCGGCAGACGCCGGTGTCGTAGAGCGATTTGACCTCGGTCGGCAGGCCGAAGGCGAGGACGGCGGTGGCAACGACCGTGACCAACAGTACGACAGCTGCGTATTCGACACTGCTCAGTCTTCTGGCTGAAAGATGAGAAACGCTCAATCGAACTCTCTCGACTGAGCCCCTCACGACCTGCGCAAGATTCAGGGAATCGGCAAACTAGCCACGTAACATAACCACATCCGGCCACACCACGTGCAAGCAGGACATAGACCTTCTTGGGCCCAAAGCGTCGCCAATTGGGCCCCTGGACCCTTTCGGTGGGCCCAATAATCCCTATAGGGTGCCGAAGGCTTCCGCGGGGTGTCTCTGCCCCGATGTGCCCCGTATCAGCCATAAACAATGAAGAGGTCCGTTTGCGCTGGGTGTGGCGTGCCGAATCAGGTGGCTTCAAGGTCGAATACGCCGCAGTCGTACTGTTGGTGACAGTCGTCGTGACCGCCGTACTTTCCTTCGGCCTGCCAACCGAAGTCAAATCTCTCTACGACACCGGCGTCTGACGTATCGTCGGCGACGACGACTGCGACGACCCGCAGGGCGAGGGTACCGCTGCTGCACCCAACGACGGCGCCAAGGACACCCGAACGAGCCGAGAGTCGGGCATAGACCCCACGGCACAAGACAGGGGGTACGGGGAGGACGACGGCGACGACAGCGGGGGGTACGACCCCGAATTCGCCCAGACGCTCTACGAAGCCGACTCCGGACTCGTCGACGCCCAGAGCGAACTCGACAAAGCCAAGCAGGCCGTGAAGGACACCGACTACGACCAGCTCGGCGAGGACCTGCTGGAACTGGTCGGCGACATCATCGGCTACAACGACGCCCGCGACTGCCTTACCAAAGGCGACCTGATGGCCTGCCTATGGACCGTCGTCGGCTTCACCCCCTGGGGCAAAGGCGCGAAACTCGTCAAAGTCGCCCCCAAGATCCTCAAGCTTTGGAATCGCTGGCGCAAGGCCAAGAAAGTAGCGGACGCTGCTAAGAAGCGAGTCAACCAGGCGAGAAAGAAGCTTGAGGAAGCCAAGAAGAAGGCAGAGGAAGCCAAGAAGAAAGCAGGAGATATCCCTATCTTCTGTAATGGCGGGCGTAAGAAGAAGAACAGCTTTATACCAAGCACACCGGTCGTTCTCGGCGATGGATCACTGGTCGCTATCGAAGATATCCAGATTGGTGATGAGGTCTGGTCCTTAGACCCACAGACGGGTGAGGAAGGCCCCCGCCCTGTCACTGCAGTCATCGAGGGCGAGGGCGACAAGACACTTGTCGAGATCACCATCACCGACGACGCTGGCGCAACAGTGAGCGTCACCGCCACCGCAGAACACCCCTTCTGGGCACCAGAACTCGCTGAGTGGGTCGATGCCATCGACCTGAGGCCGGGCACGTGGTTGCGTACTTCCGCCGGTACGTGGGTACAGGTGTCAGCAGCAGAAGCCCGCACCGTCTCCGACCAACAGGTCCACAACCTCACTGTCGATGGGCTCCACACATACTACGTAGGCTCTGTCCTCAACAATGTTCTCACCCATAACGACGATGGTTGCTACGCCGGTGACGCAGCAGGGTCGAAGAAGGCCCGAGAAGACAAGAACATCGGCAAGAACAAAAATGTGGCGGTCGTCGACTACGAGCTCGATGGCGTAGGAAGTGGGCAAAAGATTGGTGTAAGCGGAAAAAAACCATTCGCCCAAGGGAACCTCACCCGTCCCGAACGACGGCGATCGAAAATTTAAAGCAAAATCAAAGGATGGAACACATTCTGCCCCATTTGACTCCGAAGCGAAAGCCCTGGAGGACCTTGCAAAAAATCTTCCCAAAGGCAGCAAAGGAAAGGTGTACATATACACAGAACGGCCGCCCTGTACTTCGTGCCAGAATGTAATCGATCAGTTCTCCAAAGAGTACCCCGATATCGATATCAGGGTCACATGGGGTAAGAATGGGCGGGTGTACATCGACACATCTAAAGGCTACGTCGACCCCGATGTTAGTAAGTACCAGGAATCAAAATGGGCCAACGATCAACTCCCTGACTTCATCAGAAAGAGAAAATGAGCAAGACGACGGCAAAACGAATCATAGACCAACTTCTCGGTCATGAGCTGATCCAAGAAATGGAAAACCTTTCCGAAATCATATTCACCAGTGATTTCGCAGAAGCCGCCCGAAGGGACTCGGAGTGTCCTCCCCCTGGAATGTATCTGGACTACTTAGAGGAAGTTTCTAAATTTGATGGCCCCTCGTACTTTCCCGTCATTCTGTCCCTTGGGGCCCATGAGGATGCTAATGAGACCGCCCAAGAGCTCTCTCAAGATTACCCAGAATTCACCACGTCGGATAAGTTCTTCTTTTCGGAGCACCAGGGGTATATTGTTTGGTATTTCAAGAAAACCGACCCTGCCGTCTATAGGTTTGGGGAGGATACTGAAATAGAGGAAAGGATTGCGAACTCATTCGAGGAATTCATTGAAGACATGATTGAATACGCAGTCAGGCACCGAGAGCGTATGCAAAGGTTCCATGAAAGAGTAAGCGAGCGGTACCGAAGGCGTCATCTCCAGTGAGGGAGGAGCTGACGCAGCCTAGCATGCCGCTACCCACAGGATCCGCTGGTCATGCTGGAGACGCCGCCACCCAGCACACCCCTGCAGTCAGAACCGTGGTGGCCAGTATGCGCTTCGGTCACCGACGGTCGCTTATACGCTGACAGAGATCCTGAACGAGTCTCGAAGTAGAGCGGACACCACTACAGGTCTCCGCCTGTTTACCAGGGCGATGGAGGATGGAGTAAGTGCCCTACCAGCCCTTACCCTCGGCCCACTTCAAGGCGCCGACGACGAGCCGACACTCCGAATAACCGAAGGAGAGGCGGCTCAGGGAAGGATTCTTGGAGTCTCGGAGGAGATGTCTAGAAGGGGTGTCGGCCACTTCGACGCCGGATCCGTGCTGATAGCTGTAGCTGGACTTCTTCCAGTGACGGGGGGATCATTCGTAGTCCTTGAAGATCGAACCGATGAGCTGGACCGACCCGCCGCGGCCGGGTACTGCCGCGTTGGGGTCGTTAAAGGATGTTTCGCACGTTTGGATCTCACGGGGCTTCTCGAGGTGCAATTCATCTGCAACCGTATCCATGTAGACAGTCTTGGTTCTGTCAGACAACTCGAAAGCCGTGAACCCCGTGATCGGCGCTGGATGCGCCCCGACCTAGTAGGGAATCACCCGAACCACCGCGTTCCCGGATCTGGCGACTCCAGGCAGATGGTCAAGTTGCGCACGCATCACAGCAGGCCCCCTACCTCGCGGTGAAGGACCGCTTCATCGAGGATCATCCGTACGCGGACCGCCTGACCACACTGGTCAAGATCTGTTGCTGCCGAAGACCAACCTCCACACGGCGGTCGATCTCCTCAGCGGCAAGTCTCTGGGGCCGCCCATGATGAAGGCACGGGCATAAGGCTCGATCTGAGCTGGCCCATGGATGACGCTGCCGTAGTCGGTGATCGCCGTAGCGTCGCTCTCAAGATCAGACGGTGTCCTTCTCGTAACATGGCTCGTCCAAATGGGGCCATGATTTGGGCCCGTGGGCCCTTCTTCTGTCTCGGGTCGGACCCCTAGGGTCCGTCCGTTGGGCAATTGAGGAACAAGTAACTCGTACAACGGACGCACATGTCGTGGCTGCCAGGAGGGCCGATGCGTTGGGTGTGGCGTGCTGAGACAGGCGCGTTCAAGGTAGAGTATGCGGCTCTGGTCATCCTGGTGGCAACGGTGGCCACAGCGGTTCTGGCGTTCGGGTTGCCTACGCAGACTAGAGCGTTTTATGAAAGCGCCCTGTGTCGGATTGGCAAGTCGGAGTACTGCGAAGAACTTGACCTTGCCGGCGATGGGGGGCGCTCTGACAGTCATTCGCCGGGGGGATCGAGTGATCCTGGTGAAGGTAGCCCTCCAGAGGCGCCGACTCCCGACGGAAGCAAGGCGAGCGAGGGCCCGCCTAACGATCCATCGGACGGGAGCGAGAGCTCTGATTCCGCTGATGCAGGGGATGAATCGGCTGACGACCAGACCGAACCAGCTGGGTACACGATAGCGAACCTCAACGAACTTTCGGATGCCGAGAGCGAGCTTAATGATGCCAAAGAGGAGCTGACGGGCGCACAGGGTGACACCGACGATCTCTATGATCAGTTGTTGGAGATCCTCGCTGACATTGTCGGTTTCACTGACGCCAAGGCTTGTGTAACCGAAGGCGACATCGCTGCCTGCTTGTGGACAATTATTGGATTCACGCCATGGGGTAAGGGTGCGAAGCTAGCGCGGAAACTCCCCAAGATCCTAGATGCCTGGAGAACTTGGCGTCGAACCCGGCGAGGAATTCAGAAAGCGAAGGATAAGGTCACTGACGCTCGTCAGGCTGTGAGAAAAGCTGGACGCGTTTGCAAGAGAAACAGTTTCGTTTCGGGAACCCCAGTGCTCCTCGGCGATGGAAAATACCTGCCCATCGAAAAAGTTAGAGTTGGTGAACGAGTTCTAGCTACGAATGCGGAAACTGGCGATTCCAGTGCTGCGTGGGTCACAGAGACGATTAGCACGACCGGT
Organism: Nocardiopsis rhodophaea; assembly: GCF_039530945.1. Taxonomy (NCBI): domain Bacteria; kingdom Bacillati; phylum Actinomycetota; class Actinomycetes; order Streptosporangiales; family Nocardiopsidaceae; genus Nocardiopsis; species Nocardiopsis rhodophaea. The sequence goes on along the minus strand of NZ_BAAAPC010000013.1, from coordinate 186,150 downwards.
GTAAAAGAAGTCGTCGAAGTGTCAGTTCTTGGCCCGGATGGGGGCGAGGCCATTTCCGTTACTGAAGGCCACCTGTTCTTAAGCGATGGCAGGTGGACGACTGCATCTGACCTGCGTCCTGGAAGCATGTTGCGTCACCATTCCGGGGCCACCGTGTCAGTCTTGGCCATTGGGAAATACGTCACCCACGCCAGCGTTCATGACCTCACCGTCGAAGGGGTCCACACATACTATGTGGGAGAAGGTGGAGCCAGTGTACTCGTACATAACTCCGATGCGTGCCCTAATATCGATGTCCTAAAGCAAAATTCCCAAAAGCCAGCAAAGGGGCCAGGCAAGACTCAAGCGGGGCGTGCTTACCAGAAGCACCGGGACCGCGGCGAACTCGATGATGTTCCCAATTCGCAGCTCAAGGATGCTGGCCAAAATCTCATGGAGGAGATATTAAATAATCCGGATACCCAAGTCCTTGACGTGACTAGTGGAAATGCAAAAGGTGGCGTCCGGTTTGTCATGCCCCGTAGTGGCAAACGAGACATTGGCGTAACGTTCGACGCGCAGGGGAATCTTCTATACTTCGGGCTGTACTAGTTGGCATCCTACGGAAAGGCAGCGTCAGTCACGTGCTCAGGTTCGAACCGTGGATCTCGCAGGAGAATAACGCTGGCGCGCTGCCTGTGGCCCGCCTGCTTCTCGGCACCTCTCTTACCGGCATTCGTTACCTCTATGCCCACGACGACTTCTGGCCCCACGGTCACCGTCATGACGACATTCATGAAGTCGACATGGGCGTAGAGCTCGCTACGTCTGGGGGCACCCGTCTGGTTGTATCTTGGGCCATGGACGGACTTACCCAGGGCCTTGGGTGGAAGGTACTCCCGCCGGGGTGTGAGGATCCGCTGCCCGACTCCGTCGATGTTGGTGGAATGGAGCAGTGGCGCCCACTGCTTGGGCAGACCGTGATCCACGTGGGGCTCGCCACTCATGTGGCCGAAGACGGTTGTGCTCCCACGTACTGGTCGCTGCGCATCGGTTTCGATGGGGGCAGTGCTGCGGTGGTTGCGCTGGGAGAGGCTGACGAGGACGTCCACTACCAGCCCGACGCCTTGGTCGTTCTGTTCGACGAAGACACCGCACGGTGCTACATACCCGTGTCCAGTACCACATCAGCTTGGGGAGAACTCATTGTCTCCGCATAGCGTCGTTTTGACGCGATGCGGGCTGGCCGTAGTCAGCGCCGCTGTCCTGGGTGACCGCACTACGGCCGGCAGAGTTTCCCAGGGCTGTTTAGAGACTCCCGTCCACGGATTTGACCTGCGGTTATAGGGCGATCTGGGCACAGTAGGCCGCCTCGTACTCCACTGGGGAATATAGCCGAGCTCATTGTGGAGGTGGGAGTTGTTGCACCAGTCCACCCCACTCAGCGGTGGCCAGCTTGACCCCGCCAGGCCCCTTCCTCGGGCGGCGTCGCTTGATCAGCTCGGTCTTGTACAACCCCACCGCCGACTCCATCAGGGCTTTGCCGTAGGCATCCCCCACCGGCCCGATGGAGACGGCGATGCCTTCGGCGGTTAGGCGCGCGGTGATCAGGAACGAAGGTGTACTGCGATCCGGCATCTGACTGGTGCACCAGCTCGCCTGAGCGCACCAGGATGCCGGCCAGGTCACGCAGCCACAGCGCCGTCTCCAATGCCCAGAGCATCAGGGGGCTTCGCTTCGCGCAGGCCGCCGACCAGCCCACGATCGCCCGCACGTAGGTATCGACGACGAGCGCCACATAGACCGTGTTCGACCAGGTCACCACATGGGTGAGGCCCGCGACCCAGGTGCGGTTGGGCACGGGGCCACGAAGTCGTTGTCTTGGCTGTCCCAGGTCCCCAGTGACAGGAAGTCCCAGTCCTCGTGGTTTCGAGCACCCTGAGGAAGATCCGGGTACGGGGCCCGGCGAATCACGCATCAGTTGCAGCCGTGCATGAACCTCTGCATTGAACCAGGCCTGAGAGAGGTTCTGGCCGTCCCGAAGCCTCCGTATGAGTGAACGCACGGCCACTGCGCATCCTTCGAATGACCGACGCAGAGATCGTCGCCTCCCACCTCTGGGAAGATCTCTTTGACACTGTGGTTTCGATTTCAGCGTTAGTCCAAGTGGAACGCGGTGGTCACGACGTGAGGCCTCCTGTTCGTCCGGGCGGGATGGCTCAGGTTCGCTGGGTGGCGCTGTCGGTGCCTTCTTGGTATCGCTGCTGTTCCAGGTAGAAGATCCGAAGATCCTCGTACTCGCGCTCGATGAGCCCGATGTTGTGCTTCTCGGAGTGGACGATCTCGGGATATCCCCACCGGGCCGTGTCGGTGGTCTGGCGCTCCTCGGATCCCTCCTGAAGCGGGCTCACAAACGAAGCAAATTCCCAGTGGGAGGGCAGGTGTGGGTCGGTGACCTTGAACAGTGCCATGGGGTACCAGCCTGGCTTTCCGGTTTCATCGTTCAGTAGGACGTCCAGTGTGCCCCCGGCCAGCGTTATCCCGTAGACGGTGTAGAACTTGCCTAGCTGTAGGTCGAACACCGTCTGGGGAGCGCCGTACAGCTCGACCTGCTCATGCGGAAGATCGGTCCCCCTGGTGCCGACGCACTCGACGATCATGTCACCCTGTTCCTCACGTCACTTGATCTTGTAGGCGTCCACTTGTCCAGTCTTCGTAGGGTGCACGTAGTTGATCTCGACACCCTTCACGTTCTGGGTCATCTCCACCCAGCCGTCATCGCCATGCAACCGTGGGTCCGTCATCCTTGGCTTGTGGAGGGCCCCCTTCTCCGGACTGGACATCACTTCTTCCATGGCCACATGTTCTTTTAGGTTCTGCGGCGGGTCTGTCAATTTAACGGCTCTGTCCCTATTTCGGTGGTGACGTAGAGCAGCACTGTGCCACGCTCGGCCATGCGTGTGGTCAACGAGCTTGCCCGGATCGTGTTCTCGGGCCTGTCACCACGTGGGCAGTCTCAACCTGCTCTACAAGTACGTCAATCAGGGTCGCGCTGAGGCCGACCGGTCGGCCGTCTCGCCCCGGGCCTTCAGCGAACTTCTGCTGGCCAGGCCCCAGAGGCTCGCCGCCGAGCAGCGCCAGACCCTCACCGGTCTGATGGCGGCTTGCCCGGAGATGGACCGGCTCGCCGGGCATATCCGCAGCTTTGCCCGACTGCTGTCGCCCGCCCCGCGCAACGCCGAGATCCTCAGAGAGTGGATCACAGCCGTTCGCGAGGACGGCCTCCCCCACCTCCACGCCTTCACCCGCGGCCTTGACCAGGATCGCGACGCCGTTGAGTCGGCCGTGGCGTGCTCCTACCACAACGGGGGCACGGAAGGTGTGAACACGCGGTCGAAGCTGATCAAGGGGCAGATTTACGGGCGAGTAGGATTTCCTCTCCTCCATCACCGCATCCTCTTGGGATGACCTCACCGACCGTCACCACCGAAAGTGGGACAGAGCCGTTAAATTGACAGACCCCCAGGGAACGGATTGTCATCAGGGCTGAGAAGGCTGCACGCCGGATGTGCGTTGACCGGGTCTCCCTCGGGGCCATGAGGCCTGCCGGAATGACCTTCGCGTGCGTGGGAGCGGGTGGCCCGTGTGCACGGCGCCAGTCTGCAAAGCGTGATGGACTCGGACGGGTGTCCGCTGTTCATAAGTGATGGCGAGCCGGGGCCGGTGCACGACCTGACCGCCGCCCGCATCCATGTCCTGCCCGCCTTGTGCGCTGCGGTCGCCTAGTACTCCAGCAGGAGTTTGATTCCTGAACTGGGGAAACAACGAGCGGCGGGAATGGGGGGAGCAGATGCCGTCACGGGCGGCTCCTGCCCACCCGCCCCGCGATAGAGTGCCCCCCGACGGCGATAGCGATAGCTGTCAAACCGTTTGAGACAGGTCAGCTCGTATGTTCTCCCAGCCGGGGAGGGTGTGTGCGGCCGGCTAGTCCTGGGGCGGGTTGATATAGGCGGCATCGGGCAGCGGCGGGTCCCGCCTGGCGTCGTCGGCGCCAACGCGACCAGTCCAGCGTGTGCGTGTGGGCCCGGGGGGCGGGGAGCACGAGCTGCCAGGAGTTGCCGCGCTTCGGCCACGGTGAGCTCGATGGCCTCGACTTCCTCACCGGTACAGCCCCCCCTTTTCGCGCTTCTGGGAGGTCGTCGGTGCGAGGAGCGCGTGCGTGAGCATCGCGAGGGTGATGTGCCGGTGCCAGCCGACATAGCGGCGTACCTCGTAGTGGTCCGGGCCGCATTCGCTCTTGGCCGCCTGGAAGCACTCTTCGTATCGCCCACCGGGCGGCGACGCGCACCAGGTCGCCCACGCTGACATCCCCGGCGGCGTGGGCGAGGTAGGAGGGGATCTCATCGGGCCTGCTTACGCTGCGTCGGGCCGGCGCCTACGTCTGGTGCGCGAACGCTTGGTCCCTGCGGTTGAATTCCGCGACGGCGGGCAGTCGCACTGCGCTCCGGTCATCGACTCGCGGCCCTTTTGGCTGTCTGCTCGCACGAGCGGCGCTTCCACGCCTGTTAGGGGGCGTGGGCACCGCCAGTACGTAGCTGGCACCGGCGTTCTCCGGCGTTGTGGGCCCATTCGATGACGGCGCAGGCGGTGTCGTGGCCCGCGCTGGTCAGGGCTCACACACACAGGGCGAGCGGGCCGGGGAGGCTGGAGCGGCGTCCGCGCACGTCGCGGGGATCGTTGATAGTCGCCAGGTGGTCGATCAGATCACCGGTGGGGGAGAGCAGTTCGGTGGGATCGGTTGAGGCAACGTCACGGGCGGGGGGACGATGGAACAGCGGGCATGAGACCTTTGCGGATCGTGTTGTCTTGACAACTCCATGATCCACGGGTTCCGTGCCCGTTTTCTCATGTTCTGATTCGGTTATCGCAGGTCGAACCGGTCGGATCAGCGTCTTCTCGTGTGACCCGGACGAATCGCGAGAACTCCGGGGCGCTGCTTGCCCCACGGGGTGATACCAACGACGGTCCAGAGGCAGGCCATAAGGTCGCCCTTTATCAGGCAGTCTCTGGCATCGTTGTAGCCGACGAGGTCTAACAGCTCGTCCCACGTGTCGTCCGGCCCTGCGCCCGCGAGCTCCTGCTCAGCATCGACCATCTTTTGATCGGCTTGGAGGCGCGCTCGCGCTAGCTTGAGGTCATAGCCTTTGGTTTTCTCGTCCTCCCGAGGCTTGTCTCCACCCTCGCTGTGAGAGTCGTGGGGACGTTCGCTATCGCTGGGACCATCGTTTCTGCCGGCACCGTCTGTACCATCGGTTCAGCTGTCCTCATCGACGTTGTCCACGCGTGATACTCAACTCCCCCTGGTAAAAGATCGCGCGACCTGAGCTTCGTGGCGGGCCACTTGGTATCCGAGCTCGTGGAGCTGGATAACCAGCGGCCTAATCCCTTTGGCAAGCCACATCGAAGCAATCCTGGTGCCTTGGGTCTCAAGTGTCTGATTCTTGGGCCCCGAATTGGGTACGTGGGCTCTGTCGTGCCCGGGTCGGGCGTTTGTACGCTCCCGCGATGCCCCCATTCACAGTATTCCGGTCCCTCCGGTCGCCCCATGATGTGGGAGCGGTCCGATGCTAGGGGCCAGACGACTTCCCGATTCAACCGAGCTCGGTCGCCGACCCACTACCGGCGCTGATCGCGGCGCGTCATTCACCGAGTACGCGGCCGTCGTCCTGTGCCTCGCCGTCATCGCGGGCGTCGTGCTCGTTGCCGTGCCCGGCGGGGTCGGCAACCTCTTTCGCGAGGGAGTGTGCCGCCTCAGCGTCCTGCTCGGTGGTGGCGGGTGCGAGGAGTCGGATCCGCAGGCCGATGACGAGCCCACCTATGACTACACCCCGACCTACTGTGTTCGCGAGGGCAGCAAGGAGACCTACGGCTACTCCCTCGGTATTGGCCTCCTTAGCTTCGGCCAGGAGTACAGCTATGCCAAGGAGGTCCTGTCCAACGGCAAGATGATCATTACCTTTCTACCCTCGACTGAGGTGGGTGTCGCTGGAGGCACGGGCTGGGATTTCGGGAAGAAGAACGCCGTGCACACGAAGGTCAACCTCGACGGGAGCGCTAGCGCTAACCTCTCCGCTGGCATGACCTACATCTTCGACAATGAGGAGGAGTTCAAGAAGTTTGAGAAGGAGGTCAATGCGGCGATCGCCGAAGAGCAGTCGCGGATGATGAACCCTAGGGGTGAGACGGGCAAAAACATAGCCGAATGGCTGGGACTCTATGAGCGTCCTAAGATCACTGTGAAACCCTCTGTGCGTACCGGCACCATCGAGATCAAGGGCAGCGTCAACAACAGCGTTGGGGCATGGATCAGCTCAGCGGAAAAGGGCGGCGACTCTTGGGACATGAACTTAGGAGTCCAGGGCAGTGTCACGGTCAGCGGCAAGTACGATCGCTCCACCTGGTACATGGACCCCAAGAACACCCAGACGTCGGAGACGTACGGATGGACCGCGACCGGCAACCTCGGCGCCACTGTGCTCGCCGCGCACTCCGACGGTGAGCTGAGCTGGAGCGGCGGCACCCGTGTCATGCGCAATGAGGACGGGTCCCTGGCCAGCATCCGGTACATGACCAACGCTGAAGGATCGTTCAACATTGGAGCTGACAAGAAGACCGGTACGGAATCAAATAACGGTGGGGTTAAGGCCGGCAGAAAGCAGACGAAGAGCGTCACCCAGATGGTGGAGCTCGACTTCGACACCCCCGAGGAGCAGGCGGCCGGGGAGGCCCTGCTCAAGGAGCGTGGGCTGCTCCCACCGCCCTACGTGGCGAACGCGATGGCCAACCAGCTCGGCGAGAAGGACTACGGGGGCGAGATCGCCACGAAGCCGGACGCCGACGCACCGGAGTGGGAGCACCTCTTCTACAAGAAGGGCCGTTCCTGGCAGCACGCCTCTGACGTCGAGACAGATCAGGCGGAGTTCAGCGCCAAGGTCAAGATGGGGCTGCAGTTCGGCGCGAGCGCGAGCTGGGCGATGGAGAAGCGGAACACGACTGACGCGTTGATGCTCGATGGCCCCGAGAACGGCGCGCGGCGGTTCATTGAATACGCTGATTGTGTTTCAGCCGAGGCGAAAAAGGATGATGAGTGATGTCCGGCCGCCAGCTGGGTCAGCCGAGAAGTGGGAGCGGTAAGGAAAGGGGACATGCGATGGCGGTAGGAACTACTATGAGGATTGTGTTCGCTCTGGTCGTCGCGTTCCTCATGTGGCTGGTGGGAACAACGATTCTGGCCATAGGAGTGCCAGCCCTAGCCACTGTGGAACAACTGGAGAGCACACTTGGACGTCTCGTCTGGTTCGCGCTGCCCCAGTTCGTGCTTATGTTGGTGATGGTGTTCCTTGCGGCGTTGGCCCTGGGTCGTGATCGACTGCGCTCTAAGCTGGGTGCAGTCGTGGTGCTTGCCCCGCCAGCTGTCGCCTTGGTGGACGCGGCCATTCTTGAGGTTGCGGGTGATGCGCCCGGATTTGTCATCGCTAGTAAGTTTCTGTGCGGCGTGCTGGGGGCGGTAACCGCTTGGTGGCTGTCCCTGCCTGCGAAGGAAGCGATGGTGTTCCCGCGTCCGTAGAGGTACAGGAGGCCCCACTCTGCCTGGGCGGCGAGATGCGAGGTGAGCAGGAACGAGGTGTAGATGCTTAGGTTCAAGGGGTCGTCGCAATACCGACTTGTTGGACCAACTGTAGATGCTCGTTGAAGGCCTCCGCGGTGTCCTCCAGTCGAGTGTCTTCAGGCCTGGTATTGAGCGTTGTCGCGATCGCCTGGAGATAGGTGACACTGTGCCGCGTCAGGTCGCTCCCCTTGGGAAAGTACTGGCGCAGCAACTCGTTCGTGTTCTCGTTGGTGCCGCGCTGCCGTGGGCTGTGGGGATCGCAGAAGTAGACCTCCAGTCCGGTGTCGATGCGGGGTTGGGCGTGCTTGGCCATCTCCTTGCGCTGGTCCCAGGTCAACGACCGCAGCAGGTGCTCAGGAAGGCCTCTGATCTGCGCCGTGATCGCGTCACGGACCGCTGCGGCCCCGTGTCCGGCCAGAAGTAGTCTGTTCTTGACCGGTGCCGCCTGGCCGTGGCGCTCCATCCGCGGCAGGTGCAGCAACGCCGTGAACCTGGTGGTGCGCTCAACCAGCGTGCCGATTGCCGATCCCTTCAACACGATGATGAGGTCGCCCTTCCCGTGCCCGGGCACGGGAAGGGCGACCTCGGCAGGTGGGGCGCTGATCAGGACTTCGGGGGTGACGAAATCCTTGCCGCACCCGCGCGTGCGGGCCCGTGGCACCCGCAGCGCCCGGCCGGTGCGCAGACACGCGGTGAGCTCGCGCCGCAGCGCACCGCACCCCTGTACGTACAGCGCCTGGTAGATCGCTTCGTGCGAGATCCGTATGGTGTCATCCTCCGGGAAGCCGACCTGTAACCGGCGGCTGATCTGCCCCGGGCCCAAGGCGGTGCCCCATCGCCGGTCGGCCCGGCGTCCGTGCCGTCGTCCCTTCCAGGGAACGTTGGGGCCGGGGATCGGCCGTCCGTCGGCATCGGTGACGGTGTTGGCGAGCCGGTGGTGCACTTAGCCGTGTAGCCGCTGGTCGATCGCGAGCTTGGCGGACTTGGGGCGGCGGGCGCGCCGTTAGGCATGCCACTGGGCGACCGAGGCCCGGTACTCGAGGCGGCGGCCGCGGGTGGCGGAGTTGCGGGGCAGCTCGCGTGAGGTGGCCCACGGGTCGCGGCCCACACGGCAGGAAATCTCGGGCACCCCCGGGTTCTCTGCTTTGAGGAGCGCGATCTCCTCGCGCTCGACGAACGACAGGTACCGGCCGCATGGCGTGGCCAAAGGCATGGGCGGCATTCCACCAGCCTCGCGGAACCACCGTGATCCGACCGGTGTCGACACGCCGCATGCGGCTGTGGCGTCCTCGCTGGACAGGCCGTCGGCGATTCGGGCCCAGGATCGCCGACGGTCCTCACGGGCGTTGGCGGTCGGCCGTCCTGGTGAGCGCATGGACGGTCTGTCGGCTACGGTCGCTGCCCCGCCTGCGGGTCGTCCCATTTCCACACCCCTTGATCGAGGTGTTGCGACGACCAGTTGAATTCGCCGTGCGAGCCGGCAACCGAGTGGTGTACCAGTAGCCTTGTCGCCACGGGTGTGCCAGCGCGGTCCCGCCACCACAGGGCCATCTCCAGCGTCGAGAGCACCAGCGACGCCTGCTGGGTGACCACGGCCGACCAGCCGCCGACGGCCCGTGAGAAGGTGTCGACAACGAATGCCACGTAGGCCGTGTCCGACCAGATGACCACGTGGGTGAAGTCCGCGACCCAGGTGCGGTTAGGCGCCCGGGCGACAAGGCCGCACAGCAGATGGTCCAGGGCTCGCTCCGTAGCCGAGGCACTTCTCGGTGGTGCGCCGGAAACAGCTACAAGCCCGAAACCTCAGGAACTCGAACGAGCTCTGGCAGGAATCCAAGCGCGAGAACTCCCATGCCCTGCAAGATCACTGCGCGACTGGAGTCAGATCCAACATCGCCCACACGCGACTTCTGAATCTCCTCGGGTATAGAGATAGGTTACGCCCGCAAGTAAAAGTCGCGGCTGCTCGGGCGCAATATGATAGCCAATAGGGCGATCGAAGACAGAAACTGGGCAACCAAGTCCAGCTGATGCAATGTCATGAGAATTCCGATTTTAAGCAGGCACCAAACGAGAAATCCGGTCGCTGTAAGGAATATTCCTCCAAAAATGACCCGTCCGCTGCGTCCAGCAAGACCTGCGAATAATAATGGGATTAGAGCTGGGAGGGCGAAGAAGGCGCTCATGTAGACGAACGCTGCTGCTGACGGCATGGAAGTTAGGAATTTGATTGGATAGACGAGAGTAGATAGACACAGAACTACCAGTAACCCCCTGATCCAGTTGATGGATGCTGGGTGCTGACTGATCACATCTTCTCCATATAGAAGTTGGCGAGTTGCGGTATGACTGGATGATTTGATCTGTTGGTTTCTATGTCCTCTTAAATAACCTCATCGTCCAAGCTCGCCTTGATTCGCCTTGCGGGGTAGTGATCACTTTGGTTTCTGGTCGTATTACCTGGATGGCCACATGACACTGTAGGCATAGACGATAGCGCTGTCTTTCCCATCTGGCTCGCCGTCTTTCTTCTTCAATCCGTCTTTAGGAAAAAGCACGACAACCGTGCGCTGCACTCGGCCGTTTGTAGGATGGCTTCCTCGGCACTCCACGGTTTCGGCAATAGTTTCGTCAGCCTCTCGGATGTCGAACAAATCGTGCTGTTCTTCGTCGGGAGGGCCGTCTGAGTCATAGACACCAATATTCTCGCCAGTGCAGATAACTTCGGCGCCGCCTCGCGTTGTTAGAAACCGAAGCTTGTAGCGAGGGCGTCCGCCCTCAAGGTACTTGGGCTCGATCTCTAGATCGGAGGCGTTAGAGGGTATGATCAATCCGCTTAGATCTTCAAAGTCACTCAGTAGCTTAGCTGACTCAGTTGGGAACGGGGATGGCTCTGGAGTCGAATCAGAGTCGCCATTGCTTCCCGTTCCGCCAATGCATCCGCTAATCAGGACCGCTGTTGCTCCAATAGAAAATATGGCCTTGAAGACCCTCATTGCCCTTTACCCTTTCACGGTGGGGAGGTTTTTGTTTCCTCGGATCCAGAACTCTTGAGCCATTCCGTACTGGTGAAGTGCAGCCAGGTCAGATTGGCTGAATCCAATGAGCTTACCCTTCATTTCAGAAGGGTCGAAAACTGGAGTGTGAGTGTCTCGCTCCCAATCATACCATTTCTCCATGTTAACCTCGGCGTCTAGCGAGTATGTAGGTTTTTCTCCAGGCTCTTTTGGAGGGTACACAGTAATCTCTCCCTCTAGCCAATAATGAAAGCTTCCAATGGCGTTCTTCCAGTCGGGGTTTTCGTAGATGAAATCCTTTCCATTTGGGTCATTTGGCGGGTATCCCCAAGCCTTCTTTTCGGTGCTGACTGGATACGTAATTGGGCCGTCGATTCCGCGTCCTTTGGCGTCTTTGAGTGCCTGGTCGATTAGTTCCTGTTGATGATCATCTATCTCCTCCTGAAATTCCGGCACATCACTGAGGAAGGTGTCCATGTCCAGATTCATGTCTTTTCCGCTGTTATTTAAGAAATGCTCAAAGTAATCGGCTGCATGAGGCCGGCAGTATGCCCACTGTTCGCCCTCGGGGACACCGGTAATCCATTCGGGAAAATAGCAGGCAGCACGCGAGCCGTCGATCGCCATCTGAACTTCTTCGATCGTTGTACAGGCATCCTGCCCGGTATCTTCATTTACGGGACAGCACATCTCCTCCCACAGGAAACAGAACGTGTTCTTCCCCTGTCCGAGGCTTAGGTAATCATCTTTCGACTGCTGAACCTGGTTCATTTGTGGGTATTCTCCAGGCTCCGTATAGACGGGACTCTCTGCCTTTGGGATGTTTCCGCTAGTAGCAGGCTTTCGATCCTTGTTCTTGGCCGAGGCATCTGACTTGTTTCCGGAAGTCGGAACTACCCGAGGCCACATGGAGTCTTCCGATGGTACTCGAGCACTGGGGGGGACGTCTCGGTTGGGAAAATTCCTTCCTGCCTTGCCACCGGGTATCTGAGACGGCTTCTCTGAGACGGATCTATCGGCTACCTGTGGGGCCCCAATGTCCGTGCAATCTTCTGGCTCTTTCTTGCCGAGTTGTCCGAGTTCGCACAATCCGGAGCTAAATAGACCTTCAATCTGTTGCGGAATACTTGCCGTAAACACTACTGCTATTAGGGCTGCGACGAGGAGTATAACTGCACCGTACTCAGTGAAGCTCGACCCTTGATCGCGATTCATATGGGGGAGCTGCGCCGTCGAGTATGACCGACGGAAAGACATGGGAATCCTAGTCTGTATAGGCTGGTAGACGGTCTAGTGAGGGGTAGCTGGATTGGGTTTGGTGATTTACCATCGTTCTACTGAGAGGGTTGAGAATGGACTCATTTTCTAGGCGTGATATCGAGAGCCATCCAAGAAAAATACTCAGGATCTTTGGGGGAGCCACGAGGAAAACTGCGACTAAAATCGCAAGTATGTTGGTGATGAAGAGAGGGTGAATACAGTGTTGCAGTAGCTCTCGGAAACGGATTGCATAAATCGTAAGTCCAACCGTAGCTATCGGTGCTATCTCCTACATATTGGCAGTGAGCAGCAGAAGGGCATTCCTAGATCCTCTACTAACTGAAATGAGTGCGTAAGGGTGGGCACTTTCATGGATGTCCACCCTTACGCACTCACGATGCAGCAGGATCTTGAAGAGGGGAAGAACTCTTGATTAGGTGGGATCTGAACACCTTGTTCACGGCGTTTGTTGGAGCTTTTTCGTGATTTTGTATTGTTGGAACTGAAGTCAGTACCAGTTTCCCCATGCGCTTCCATTGGGCGGGTTCTGCCAGTGGGCCCAGGCCTGGCAGGGAGTTTGATACCGACCCTCGATGTAGTCGAGACCCCACTTGATCTGAACAGCCGGGTCGTCGTAGTAACCAGGCGGAATGGCGTGCCCTGCGCTGGGGAGGAGTTGCGGGATTCCAGCCGCCTCAGAACTCGGGTTGATAGCCCTGTGGTTCCAATTGCTCTCGTGGTTCCATAGTGTCTCAAGGCATTCCCATTGACGTCCGGTGAAACCACGCTCGTCCGCTAGCTTCTTGCCGAGGGCCTTGTTCTTTTCATTGTCGCCGCCACGGCCGCCCATGCCCAGGCCGAAGTCGTACTTCTCGGGCTTCTTAGGACGGTCTTGCTCGGTCCAGGTCTTGCCATCGCACTTGGGGCCCTCGACACGGCAGACCATGTCACGGACGATGTCATTGAAGGTGTCCTGCGGCTTGATCTGCATGACGGCGGCGATGATGGATGCCGTCAGCATCGTCAATGTGGCCAGCTCAACAAACTGTGCGCCACGATCATCACCGTTAGTTCGCCTGAGATAGCGAAGATGCATCTCACGGCCGAAGGACATCGTGTAGCCCCCTTGAATTAGCTGATAGGGATGTCTTCTGCAGGCTTGAATCCCGGAACATCGAGCGTGACCGTCTTGACATCCTGCGAGATCATGTAGGAGTTCCAGAAAGTTGACAAATTTCCAGACTCCACATTTAGAATATAGCCGCGGGGTTTATGGATTCCCGAGCACAGGCAGACCTTCCTGGTATCTTGCAAGGGGTAGTAGCGAATTTTTGATTTCTCGTCGGTTGCTGTGACGCCAGTTACTCCAGCCTGGAAGTACTTATATGTTTTGCTCTGGATCTGGCCACTCTTGAAGACACCACCTTGGGCTTTTACTGTCCAGGAGATGCTTACGTAGTCACTTCCTTTGGAGCGCTGTGGGGTATGCACTTCAAGTGAAGAGTTCTCGAGGCCACTCCCCGCCTCTCCCTTCGAAGTTGCGACGACCTCGAGCCCTTCCTGTTCTGCCGAAGCAGACTGTGGAATGCTTAAGGTGGCGATAGCTATCACTGCCGCTGCAGGAATAGCAGCGTGCTTGCTTGCATTGTTTGACAATTGATGCCTCCTCTACTTCGTGAATGTCACCGTGACCCGGCGGTTCTTTGCTTTTCCCTCCTCGGTGGAGTTGTCGGCTACAGGGTCGCTTGAGCCATGTCCTGCAGTTTCGAAGGTGACTCCGCTGCGAGTAACGAGTTCTTCGAGCTTCTTGCGGACGGAGTCAGCCCGATCCTTAGAGAGGGGCTTATTGATAGAGTCGTTACCCGTGCTGTCCGTGTATCCGTCGATACGGACAGTCGTCGATGAGCTGGAGTCGATTTCTTTGGCGACTCGAGTTAATGATTTGTTGGCTTTTGATGTTAACTTCGACTCATTCGTGTCAAAGAGAACATCAGAGGAAAGCATAATGCTCGTCTCATCGCCTGTGTCAGACCGCGATGAATCACCATCCAGATCTTCCTGGATAGAGGTGAGATCGAGGATCTTAGGCTCCTTGGTAGGGATGTCCTCGAAATTGCGTTTCATATTAATCGAGCTCGAAAGTGGTACATCGACTATATCGGGCGTTATGGGTGTTGTGACGGTCATTCTATCTACATCTTTAGGGGGTTCTGGATATGCGACCCAAAAGTCGAGCGTATCGCCCTTCTCGAGAATTGATTCCCCATCCCATGAGGAGCACAGGCAGCTATCATTGTCATCCCGCATGAGTGAAAAGTAGCGTTTCCCATTCTTGGTGTCGATCAGAGTTACGCCCATCCCTGTGCTAAGGATTCCGCCAAACCTGCTGTGTGCGGTGAAGTATCGATTAGTGTAGGCCTTGATGTCGCCATTATTGGTGACGGAAATCTCCAGAAGTGCTTTTCCATCGTCCGTCCGTCCCAATGACGTGATGTCTACGTCCAGCTTGTCCCCGAGTTCTGTCCCTGTGGTCGTCGCGCTTGCGACTGGCCCAGAACCTTCGCTTGATGTTCCATTCTTATTAGGGGAAGCGTTGTCAGAAGATGTCTCATCTCCGCTGTCTTCGCTCGCGACGCATGAGGTTAGAAGGAGCGTGGCCAAAACAACCGTAATGGCTGGATAGAAAGGTCCCCACGTCATTCGCGCAGCAGTTGAAGTGTGAGAAATATTCATACTCGCCCTCGCAAAGTTTCGCGCGTCCTGTGCACTGGAGGTCCTCCAACGGAAGCACCTCTTACGTACGAGGAAGGAGGCTGGGTTTGGTTATGAGTTGACGGACACGTGGATGTGGTCCTTATGATTTACAGTGTTACCGCCCCGGTTGGGGACATGGCGCTTCACATTGTCCCACTTACCAATGGGATCGCGGCTGGGGTTCCAGATGTGGTGGTCCCACATGATGTACTTGATGTCAAGTTCCTTATGATTATCGATCATCCACTGGGCTGCGGCGTCGGATCCACGCTTAAGATCAGGACTGGGAAGGGCGCCGCCAGCTGAGACCATGTAGTCGCATGCGCGACCTCGAGGGTGCTCGCCCCCATCTTCCTGTGAGCGGTAGCAGCCGACCCCGTATTTCTCGAAGACGGAGCCCCACTCGTCCATGATAGCTTCATGGGTCTTGCACATTTGGCGAGTGATGTTCTGTCCCCCGACAGCAGTGCAAGGATAACGACCGCTTCCAGGACCGCCGGTGAGTTCCGAATAGATCCACTTGCCTTCACGGTCGACAAGATGGACCTTGGTCATGCTCTTGGCCTGCGAATATGTCCAGATTCTCGAGTACGAGCCATTACTGTCCGCAGGCCTGCACCCGATGTAACTGCCGATCTCGACACCGAAGACGTCGAAGATTGAGAACGACTTGCATTCAGGGATCTTGACCTCGGCGATGGCGGCCGCGTTACCCATGGTGACGGGGATGGTCTCTCCGCGTTTTTTGGCTTCTTCTAGCTCTTTCTTGTCCGGGCAGTCGCGCTGGTTCCAGGGAACGCTTCCATCCTCCTGGAGTTCTCGCTGACACGAGTTCCCTCGGACTTCGACACGGACGATGTTGCCAAGTTGGCCCTGCTGGTCGTCGCTGGCACGGATGTCGGCGAGCTTGGCGTTGTTCTGTTCGGCGTACTTTACGGCAGCAGCCTTCCCGCTGCTAGCCTTCCAGCTGACACCCCACGGGAGGCTCCCACTAGCGATGGTTTCAGCGGCTCGGCGCTGGATGTCACCGACCGCGGCGAGTGCAGCAGCGTCGGCAGCGGATTGTGTCGATGTCCGCATGTCGTTTGCTTCACCTAGTCTAAGGAACAGCACAGCCAAGGCGAAGAGCGAAAGCGTCAAGCCGACGAGCAAGAACAGGCTCGCCTGTCCCTGCTCGCCGGCATAACGCGACGTCAGTATCAGTTTCATAGTGAAACGCTCATGAGTCTTTTTCGGGGGCGGGGAGGGCTCCCCTGAGGGTAAGGTGGAGTCCCTCCCCGGCTGCAACTCGCAAGCCTACGCCTCGGCTCGTGGTAGAAGATGAATCAATTTAGTTCTGGGGGCTAGCGCTGGGCTCGGGATCCCCGCCGCCGTCCGGTCCCTCACCGATCTCCGTCAGGCTGTCGTCGATCCATCCCGAGACAGTGCCTTTGACATCGAGGGCCCAGACGGCGCCAGCGATTGCGGCGATTAGCAGAAGGATAGCGCCGTACTCAATGAAACCGGCACCCTTGTCGGACTTCTTGAGGTTGCGACGCTGCCGGAAAGCCTTTAGACGGTCGGAAAACGCAATGAACATTTATTACTCCTCGGGATCAACCCACGTTCCCTGTGGGCTCATCAGCTGCGCTTGCGATGGTTATTAAGTTAGAGGATCCGGCCCTGGGCGCATAGGGTCCGGGGGCCCAAGTTGTACACGTCTGGGCCCAAGCTTCCCTTGAGCTGAGTTGGGCCCTCTCATCGGCCGAGATTGCTCATATCGGCTGGTGCGACACCGTTCCACCGGGCGATCGCTTCGGTGCGCGAGGTGACGCCGAGTTTTCGGAAGATCCGGTTGACATGGTTCTTTACCGTTTTCTCGGTCAGGAACAGCTCGCTGGCGATGGCTTTGTTAGGGAGTCCACGGGCGGCTGCAGACAGGATGTCGCCCTCACGCTGGGTCAGTCCGAGGGCAGTGGGATCCGCTGGAGTTGGAGGCTGGAGGAGGGGGGTGGAACGCATCTCCTTGAGTGCCACAGTGGCGGCGACAGGAGACAACGGTGTTCCATCCCCGCTCGTGACGTCACGGAGAGCCCGATTCAGTTCTTCGACCGAGAAGTGGCCATGGACGAGGTATCCGGACGCACCACGGCGCAGCGCAGTCCGGATGACGTCAGCGTCTTCCGTGTGGGTAAGCATGATGACCTTTGTCATTGCAGACAGTTCTTCGACGGTGCTTACGCCGTCCTTTACCGGCATTCGGACATCCAGTAGCACCACATCGGGTCTGTGTCTGCGTGTCTCATTAAGAGCCTGGATGCCGTTGCTTGCTTCGCCCACCACCCTGATGTCCTCGGAGGTCTCCAGGAGCGAAACGAGCCCGGCGCGGACGACAACGTTGTCGTCTACAGCGAGGACACTGATTGGGGCGGGGGAAGAGGGGAGGCTCGCGTCGGGAGCTGAGAGCGGCACTTTGGTTCTCCTGGGGATTCTGCGAATCGACTCGCTCACTCAGACGTGCGTGGATCTTGTTTGGTTTTGTGGACAGTCGTCAAGTACCGGGTTTGGCCACGCGTTCATAGTGCGGATCAGCGACTGGGACACGGATCAGCACCTTCGTTCCTTCGTTGGGTGAGGATTCGAAGCCGAGGGTTCCACCTACCCGTTCAGCACGTTCCACCATGCCAAGGAGACCATAGTGTCCGTTTCCGGTGCGTTCCTCTTCTAATAGCGCGTTCGGCTGCTTTGTGAAGCCCTTGCCGTCGTCGGTGATCGTGAGAGTGCAGTGGTCTCCCTCGAGCTCGACGGAGACGTGGACGCGCTGTGCCTCGGCGTGCCTCTCGATATTGGCCAGGGCCTCCTTCAGGATCGCCAGACTCTCCTGCTGGACCAAGGTGAACAGCCCGACGTCTCCATCGGGGGCGCTTACTGTGATGTCGATTTCGCTCTGAGCGCTCCACTCGGCCGCAGTTTCCCTGATGGCCTTCCCGAACACTGAGTCGACGGATGGGGCGCGCAGATCCGAGATCAGAGCTCGGGCTTCTGCCGCTGCTGTCTCGGCCGCATTGGCGACTTGGGCAGCGGTCCTCACTGCGCGTTGTGGGTCCTTCGTCAGCCACATGGGCAACGACTGAGCCGCCAATGCGGCTCCTCGAAGGGTTTTGGCAACTGAGTCGTGCATGTCTCTGGCGAGCCGGTCGCGCTCTTCGGCGGCGGCTGCAGCGCGCTCCGCCGCCTGACGAGCGGCCTGTTCAGAGGCGAGTTCGGCCAAGACGTCGCGGATCTTCAACCCACAGTAGCCCGAGATCGGATAGAGGAGCGGGTGAACGAGCAGCACTTGGATAGTGAAGACCTGGATGGGGCTCGCCGCCGCAGACATGGCAGCGTAGGAGACGAGGGCGACGACGTAGCAAAGTATTTGTAGCAGGGTTACGGCGGCCATGCCCCGCTCACCGAACAGCGTGCCAGATATCGCAGCGGTGAGGACGGTGATGATAAAAGCTGGGCCGGACGGCCCTTCGACCACCAGGATGGCTGTGAGTACGAGGACGTCCAGGGTGACCAGTAGCGGGTGGCTGCGCAAGTAGGGAACAAAGCGTTCCCAAAAGCGCGCTGCTAAGCCCGAAAGAAGAGCGAAGGCAAGGATAAGGGTGAAGGTCGCAGCTGTGAGGCGCTCGGCCGGGATCAGTAGGAGAGCGATGGCCGCCAGCAACATCCGCAGCTGAAGCAGCAGACGGACCACTGCAGCCAGACGGGGTAACGCTTCAGGGGCGACCTTGTTCACGTGCCACTCACTCTCCGCTGAACACACTCATGTCGATGTCGGTCCCCATGAACATGCCTCCGCCGATCACGATTAGCAGACCCGGAAGCATGGTCGCTGCGGTGATACCGGTGACCCTCGGCGCGATCTTCTGTGCCTTGCGCCGCAGGTACTGCGCGTCGTCCCGCCGGATGTCCTGGCTGATGGTCATGAGCGCGTCGGCTAGCGGGGCACCGAGTTCCTCGGCCTGCTGCAGCGCGCTGACGAACCGTCCCAAGGATTCGTTCTTGTTGCGGGCGCGCAGCGCCTTGAAGGCGTCACGCCTACTGGTGCCGAGATCCATCTGCCGCAGGGTCATACGGAACTCGTCGGCTAGCAGGCCGGGCATGGAGTCTGCGACCCGGCTGAGCGCCTGTCGAAAGGACAGGCCGGCGCCGACCGTGACGGCGAGTACGTCGAGGAAGTCAGGCAGCTGGCGCTGGATCTGGTCCTGCCGCTTGGACTTCTCCGTGTAGAGATTCAGGTCGGTCATGAAGCTGAACCCCAGTGCCAGGAACGCGAACAGGATGTTGCCTTTGATCAGCATGAAGACGGTTAGACCGCCGTACAGGAGGATCTCTCCAGCCTTACGGCTCAGGTAGCG
Organism: Nocardiopsis rhodophaea; assembly: GCF_039530945.1. Lineage (NCBI taxonomy): Bacteria > Bacillati > Actinomycetota > Actinomycetes > Streptosporangiales > Nocardiopsidaceae > Nocardiopsis > Nocardiopsis rhodophaea. The sequence goes on along the minus strand of NZ_BAAAPC010000013.1, from coordinate 167,086 downwards.
CTCGACAGTGAGATTGTCGGGGCGTCCGGCGGCGTCGATTCGGATCTGTAGGCGCTGACGCTGATCAAAACTCAGCTTCGATTCGATCAATGGGAGGAAGGGGCGGCCGAGCTGTGCGGTGATCCTGTGCAGGATGAAGATCTCCTCTTCATCCTTCGAGCGCTTGGGAGCCGCCGAGGTGAGGTCGGCCGCGACCTGAGCCTTCGAGGTCATCAAGTAGAAGCCCCACACGAAGAGGCCCACGCACATCGCACCCGCGAGGCCGAGGAGGAGGATGGCCGGGAAGGACAGTGTCATGGGGATACTCCGTAAAGGGATCAGAAGTCGATCTTGGTCATGCGTCGCACGACGAAAAATCCAGCAGTAAAGAGGGTCAGCGCGACGATCAAGAGGATCAGGCCCACCGTGCTCTCGGTCATTGCCAGGATGGAGCCGGGCATCATGGTGTTGACCAGGAAGAACGAACCGAGGCCCATTCCGAGCAGGGCCCAGGCGGTCGCGGTGCTCTCGCCGAGGATCGTCTTGACCTCGCGTCGGGTCTCCTTGCGGTTCTCCAAGGTGTCGGAGATGTTGCGCAACGCCGTGACCAGCTGACCGCCCGCCTTCGAGGCGACCAGGAGGGTGCTGATCAGCACCCCGATCTCGCGGGACGGCATTCGAGTGCGCATGTCGGCCACCGCCTCCTCGAAGGGTTGGCCGAGCTGCATGGACCGGGCGGCGATGCGCAGTTCTCCACCGGCCGGGTCGTCGAGTTCGTCGGCGGCCATGTCGATGGCGGTCGGCAGGGCAAGGCCCGCCTGGGTGGCGTTGGACAGCACCCGGGCGAGTTCGGGGAGCTGGGCGGTGAACGCTTCCAGACGGCGTTCCTCCTGGCGCTTCAAATAGGCGAAGAAGCCAGCAACGACGCCGATCGCCGCGACGATGCCGAACATCGGGGCCAGCGCGCGCCAGAGGAAGATCACTGCGACGAGTGCCGCCCCCGCCATCAGCATGAGGAAGACCGAGAGCTTCATCTTCATGCCCGCGGCGCGCAGGCGACGCTCGAGATTTCCGCCGATGTCCGTGGGCCGAAGCATTGCGTCCAGCCGGGCGAGAGGGCTGTTGGCGCGCCGCTCCACCTCTTCCAGGGCGCTGCGGCCGGCGAGTTGGCGGCGCTGGTAGGTGCCCTCGACCCATTCGCGGAAGCCCCAGACCGCGATGCCCAGGGACATCGCGGCGATCAGCAGGGCGATCGTATCGAGGCTCACAGGGCGGCTCCCAGGGGTGCGCGAGACGGTGCTTCGGTGAACACCGGGGGGACGGTCTCTCCGGCGTTGGTGATGCGCTCGGCGATGTGATCGGGGAGGGGGAAGCGGTGGAACTCGCCGGGGACCTTGCCGGTGGCGTCGATCGGCTTGGCGTCGAAGCGCAGCACCGGCGTGAGCCGGAACTCCTCGCGGCGCGTCGAGGTGACCACGCCGATCTCACCGACCCGTCGGCTGCCGTCGGCGTACCGGGAGAGGTGCACGATGACGTCGACCGCCGCGTTGATCTGGTCCTGGATCGCCTCGAAGGGGATCTTCACCTCACTCATCGACGCCAGGGTGAGCAGACGGTAGACGGCGTCGTCGGCCGAGTTGGCGTGCACGGTGGCCAGCGAGCCGTCGTGGCCGGTGTTCATGGCCTGAAGCATGTCGAGGGTCTCGGCCCCGCGGACCTCACCGATGATGATGCGGTCGGGCCGCATTCGCAGGGAGTTGCGGACGAGGTCGCGGATGGTGATCTGGCCGGAGCCCTCCATGTTGGGCGGCCGCGACTCCAGCCGGATCACGTGCTCCTGCTGCAGCTGCAGCTCGGCGGAGTCCTCGATCGTGACGATGCGTTCGCTGTTCGGCGCGAACGCGGAGAGCGCGTTGAGGAAGGTCGTCTTCCCACTGCCGGTTCCGCCCGCGATGATGACGTTGAAGTGCGCTCGCACCAGGGCGGCCAGCAGTGCGCCGGTGTGTTCGTCGAGGCTGCCTTTGGCGGCCAGCTGCTGGATGGTGAACGGCTTGGGAAAACGCCGGATGGTGATCGTGGGGCCGGTCAGGGACAGCGGTGGGATGATGACGTTGACACGCTCGCCGGTGGGCAGCCGAGCGTCGACCATCGGGCTGGATTCGTCCACGCGACGGTTGACCTGGGACACGATCCGGTCGATGGTCTGCATGAGCTGGTTCTCGCTGGCGAAGGTGGTGTTGATGCGCTCCACTCGGCCGGCGCGCTCGACGTAGATGTCGTTCGGTCCGTTGACCATGATCTCGGTGACGCTGTCGTCCGCGAGGAGCGGCTCCAGTACGCCGAGCCCCAGCGCCTCGTCCACGACCCGGCGGATCAGGGCACTGCGTTCGCGGTCCGAGAGCACCGGACCCTCACGGGAAAGAAGGTGGCCGACCACTTTTTCAAGGCGCGTACGGCGCTGCTGGGTGGTCAGCCGCGCGAGGTCGTCGAGGTTCACCTCGGTGAGCAGTCGCTGGCGCCAGTGCGACACGCCTTCGGTGCCCAGGCCGTCCCGGGCGAGGGCCGAGTTGTCGTCGAGGCGGTTGCGCAGACTCATGCTGGGATGACTCCGGGAGAGTAGGCAAGGGACAGGTCGGGTTGGTCGGTGATCAGAGATTGGGCATGTTGACGCGGCGGCTGACGGGGATGTCCAGTCCGGTCGCCGGGAACATGATCGGCATCCTCACCTCCACGTCGACGTAGTAGCCGTTCCCGGCCCGTCCGGTGGTGACCTCCGCCTTGTCCAGCCAGCCGGGCAGCGAATCGCGCGCTGCCGACTGCCCGCGCTCGGTGCCGTACTCGGCCGCGACGCGGGCGCCGTTGCGCGCGGCGTTCCCCATACGTTCCATGGCCAGGAAGCCAAGGAAGAGCTCCATGACCATGACCGCCACGATGAGCAGCAACGGGAAGTACGCGGCGAACTCGATGAACTGCGATCCTCGGTCATCGCGGCGGCGCCGTTCGTCGAGCGGACCACGGCGAATCGGTCTGAGGTACTTCATCGCCTGCCTCCTCGTGGCTTCTAATCCGGGCGGTGGCGCTGCTAGGGGCGCACTATGCCGCGTCATTCGTGGACGATCCTGGCTTCTCCGACGACATCCCACGGGCTGGTGGTGCTCGGCAAGACGACCGGCATGGCCATCGTGACCTTGACGAACGAGCCCTCGTTACGCTGCACGATGTCGAGGGCGAAGGTGCCGTTGGAGTTCCACGGCTTTTGGATACGCTTGGCCGCCTCGCCGACGATCTTGCCCCGGTCGTTGGGGCTGACCGCCGCCTGGCGGGCGCCCTCGTTGGCGGCGTGACCGGCGTACATGCTGGTGATGCCGAACAGCACCATCTGCCAGACGAGCAGTCCTGACAGAACGAGGAGGGGGAAGACCGCGGCGAACTCGACGAGCTGCGCGCCCTTGTCCGCCTTCTTGGCCTTGCGGTCCTTGCGTCGCCAGCGCCGCCCGCCCTTCCGGGGCGGCACCGTCATCTGCTCCGACTCCGAACCGGCCGCGTCGCCAGATTCGGCATCCGCAGTGGGCGGTGGCGTGGGGGCCTCCAGGATCCCCAGGTCGCCTGCTACTCGGCTGTAGGCCTTGAGCAGGTTCTCGTCGGTGATCCGTCGGGGGTCCCCCGTGTTGGAAGCCTCTTCCAGGCTCCGGAACAGCGAAGGCACGGGTGTCGGCAGCATGTCGATGCCCAGCAGCTTCTTGGCGAAGTCGGGCTGGATCTCGTTCTGTCGGCTGTGCCGCAGCAGCAGTGTGGTGACGTTCTTCTTCTCACGGATCTGCAGGCGTTCCCACATGGCGATCAGACGCTGGGCGGCGCGGAGCGCGGGAAGGTCGGGCGTCACGGTCACGACCGATGTGTGGGCGAGTTCGGCCGCCATCGCCGTCGCCTCGTTCATGTACGCGCCGCAGTCGACGATAACGAGCTCGTAGCGGGAGCTCAATGCGGCCAGGACCTGCCGCGCGACGATCTCCGTCACGTCCTCCCCGCGTTCGCCGTCGCGCGGCGCGAGGAGGATGTGCATGCCCTCGGGGTGCACGTAGAGCGTCTCGGAGAGCATCGAGGCGCTGATGTTGTCCGCGGCCGGGACCAGGTCGACGATGCTGCGCCGGTGCTTGAGATCGAGGTAGCCCGGGATGTCGCCCATCTGCAGGTCGAGGTCGACCAGGCAGACCGAGCGCCCGACCTGGGCGGCGGCGCGCGCGAGCTGGACCGCGAGCACTGTGGTGCCGATCCCGCCCTTGGCGCCGTTGAGCGCGATGATCGACCCCCGTCGGCCGGAGACCGGGACGTTGGCCGAAGCCTCCTCGAAGTGGCGACGCAGGGTCTGCGACCACTCCGCGGCGTTCGTGACGCGTGCGTCGAGCTCCCCGATCGTTGCGTCGGCCGACAAAACGCCTCGGGCGCCGGCCTCCATGGCGCGTGTGATGGTGTCCGGGTTTGGCTCATCAACGAGGAGAAGAACTCCGAGCTGCGGGTGGTTCCGGGTGACGTCCCGGATCAGGTCCACCGCCGGGAGCGGGCCGAGCCCCTCGTGGACGAGGAGAACGTCGAGCTCGGGGATGTTCCGCAGCGTGTCACCGAGCTCCGCGTAGGAGTGGTGGACGCTCACGACCTCAAAGTCGCTCAGCTCATCGAATTGGACGGTAAGCGATGTCTCCAGGTCGGCGTTGGGAACGCCGATCATCACCCTGTGGTTCATCAGTTGTCCTGACCCTGGTCAGTGCTTTCGTCGTCGTTCTGCTTGTCCTTCTCCAAGTTCTCCTGGTCGCTGCTGCAGAACTGGATGTCGCCCGGGTCACCGGAGCCTTCGGGGCTGATGAGGCCCAGACGTAGGGAACCGGAGAAGGCCTCGGCGTAGGTGAGCTTCAGGGTGTCCTGGGGGTCGAGGCGGAAGGTCACGGGCACGACTGAGGCGACCTGGCCGCTCTCGTCGGTCGAGGAGCCGATCTGACCGATTTCGAGGACCTCGACGTCGGTGAGGACACGCGTGGCGCAGCTGTCGGATTCACCGTCAGAGGGGAACGTGGCGTAGATATCGACGCGCGATTGCCGGTTCACCTTGCCGGCGACACCCGTCTCGGCGTTCACCATGATCGCGATTTCGCGTTCTCCGGCCTCCAGCTCCGGCGCGGGGATCACCATGCTGGTCTGCAGTAGGGAGCCCTCGGCGATGTAGGTGGACGACACCGCCTGCCGGCCGGGTTGATCGAGAACGTCGGTGAGGTCGCTGATGAACGTCTCCTCATCGAAGAACTTCGCCGGGACCTGGTGCTCCTCGACCATCTCCTCCGTGATGGGCTGGTAGGCCGCCACATCCTGGGTCAACCGGAGCGCGGTTCGGTACGTGCCCAGTTCGCGGTTGAGGCCGTTCACATACGAGACCACGGTGAAGAAGACCGCGATGGCGCCGATCCCGGCGACGATCATCAGCAGGACGCCGCGTCGCTGACGGGGGTTCATACGATTCCGTTCCTAGCTGGGGGAGAGGCTGGATTTGGTTGTCCTGGCGGCTGCCGCCGACAAGTGGGACGCGCGGGCGTGCCGCACGGATCCGTCAGCTTGGCGGCGCGTTGGGCCGGGTCCCGGTCGGGGGATGCCCCCCGGCCTGCTCCATGGCCCTGGACGTAGCGGCCGATGGTTGCGGTCCGCTTGGGTGACCTGTGGCGGAGGAGGGCGCGGACCGGTCGGCTTGGGCGCCCTGCTGAGAGATCCAGGCGGGCCGGATGTGCTCGCCGGTCCGCTTGGCCGGGGGCGGCGGGACATCGGCCGACCGTGTCGGTGGGCGTCCCGCAGCGGGCTGGTTGATGGTGCCGCAGTAGGGGCAGTACAAAGCGCTGACCAGATCACGGCACCAGCTGCACGTATTGGGGCGGACGGTGCGTGTGGTGCTGGGCAGCGCCTGGGGGTGGGCGCTGAAGACGACGAACTCGATGTACTTGCGCACGCCCCAGTAGACGGGGCCGAGAGGCTGCTCCGGCAGGGCGCTGAGCGACACGGCGCGCAGCGCCGGGGTGAGCTGCTCGTTGAACTCGTCGACGTCGTAGTTCTCTGGCCGCGTCACGAGTACCTGGACCGGGTCGATCGGGCGGCTGGGCAGATTGGGTCGTGGGTTGCCCTTTTTGACCCGCCCCACGCGCTTCACCGGCGCGTTGAACGCCAGGAAGGTGGTCTTGGGCAGGTACGAGCCCAGGTGCTGCTTGAAGGTGATCGGGATCGTGGACAGGTTGTTGACGCGTTTCAGCCACGCCCCGGCGAGGATGTGCTGCGGGAGCTCCTCGGCCAGGGCAGCGGTGACACCGGACGGGACATAGGGGGACAGGTAGGCCAGCTGATCGGCCACCAGCGACAAGGCTAGGGGAGAAATGTCGAGAGCGACCTGCGCGATATGGTCGGTCTGGAGTGCCCCTCGCGCGAAGGCGATGGCCCGCTCGGCGTGCTCCGCGTGCCACTTCGGGTAGAGCGCCACAACCTTCTTGCCCTCGCTGAGGCGGCGGGCCGTGAAGTCGAGGAAATCACTGGACCGACTGGCGATGTTGTCACCCTTCAGGGCGAAGCGCTCCGCTTGCGCGCTGCCGAGGTGCCCGGTCGTGGGTATGTCGGCCAGCAGGGCGACAACACCCTTGGACCTGGAACGGTCGGTGGACACTTTCACAAGCTCCTGGGGGGATGGGCGTGGTGCTCGATCAAAGGGGCGCGGAAGGCCGTCGACGGATTGTCCCCGGATATCGTATTGCGATATCACAGGGAGTCGCCAAGCGAGGGCTCGCCGTCGTGCCCGGCTGGGGCACCGCGCGCCTCGCTGAATTATGGTCTACCGGAAAAACACGTGACTTTCACGTCGAACAGTGACCTCGGGTGTGATCCTGGCCGATACAGGACAGGTAATCACATTTTGGTTGCATGTGGTTGTTCAGGTGGCGAGGGCTGTGTAGTTCGCTGCGTGAACGTGTTTTCGGGGGAGACAGGCAGATCATACGCTGCCGATGGTTCGGAATCGGCGTTCAGGGGGTGCGATCCGCGGTGGCCATTCGGGGCCATGGGGAGGGCCGAAGGAGGAATTCGGTGGCGAATGGCCTGGTCAGAATGGTTTTGCGGGTGTGTAGCCGGAGCGGATTCGGGGGGATCAGGGAGCCGCTCGGACAGTGACGGCAGAGGTGCCTGAGACTCCCGTGCGCGGAGGCGGATGGCGTCCATCCTGTCGCCGAGGCTGGCAGGAACGGGTTCACTCGGGGCGTCGGGGGGTGGGCACGCTGGCAGTGGTGATGGTTCCAGCCGTGTGCGCTGTTCCGGCTCCTCCGATGTGTGTGCGGGGTCATAGGCATTGCTGGCTGCGCCGGATGCGCTGACCTCGACACCGTGGCGGCGAGGATGCGGCACCCGGAGGGCTGTCGGCCGCGGCTCTCGACGTGGTGGGCGGTTGGCCGCGTGGCAGAACGGGCACACGCGGGTGGTGATCCGTTCGCGGCACCAGGTGCAGAGGGTGGAGACGAGTTCGGTGAGGCTGTCGGAGAGTGCGCGCGGGTGGGCGCTGAACGCGACGAATTCGATGTGGGCCGGCGTCCCCCAGTACTCGGCGGCCAGCTGCTGCGGGGGCAGGGGCAGGGAGCGGTCGGGATTCAGGGCCGGGAGCAGTTGGTCGTCCAGGAATGTGGTGCGCAGGCTCTCGGGAACCGTATAGAGCAGCTGCACGGGTTCCCGCGGGTGGTGGGGGATGTTCTCGGCGAGGTCGGCACCGTGGCGTACCTGTATGACGCGCTGCTCGGGTGCGCAGTAGGCCATGAAGGCGACGCCGGGGACATAGGAGCCGAGATGCTGGCTGACCGAGGTGGGCAGTGTGGCGAGCGAGCCGACGCTGCGCAGCCAGGCGCCGGCGAGCATGTGTTTGGGGAGTTCGGAGGCCATCGCCGCGGTCACACCGGCGGACAGATACGGCGCGAGGTAGGCGAGCTGATCGGCCAGCAGGGACACGGCTAGGGGAGACAGGTCCAGGCTGACGGCGGCGATGTGGTCGGTGCGCAGTGCGCCCCGGGCGAAGTGGATGGTGCGTTCGGCCGTTTCCGCGCGCCACGCCGGGTAGAGGGCGATGACCTTCTGCCCCGCGCCGACCCGATCCGTGGCGAAATCGATGAACTCCGCGCTGGTGTCCAGGCTGACCGTTCCGGTGGCCTTCGGCGAGAACATGCGGCGGCTGTCGCCAGGGAGCGCAAAGCGGCGCGCACACGTGTCCCCGAGCTGTCCGGTGGTGGGGATATCGGCCAGCAACGCCACGGTGGCGGTGCGCCCTGTGCGTACGGCGGCCCCCGCTGGCGTGCGGCTCGGTGCGGCGACGGGTGGCTCGGGACGGGAGAAGGTCACCATGCAAGCCCCCTCGAGATAGGCGCTTGGTACGGCGAGGTCATGCGGAGGTGGTTCCCAGTGCCGCGATCTCGCAGGGGTCGTGCGGCGGATCGACTTCTGATCGTAATGAAGGCCGATCTGGGTGTGAAGTCGGTGTGTTCGCCCTGTGGACAGGGGGATGGAAGCGGATGATCGGCCTGCCCCTCCGGGCATCGTCTAGCGGGTCGGGACCGGGCTGTCTGGTGGGTCGGAGGTCGTGCACCGAGGGCCCCGAACCCGCCTTGGTGCAGCTGGGCGTGTTAGTGGCCAGATGAGTGGTCAGCGCAGGGCGTTGAACAGGAGTAGCACGCCGGTGGCGATCATCAGCACGCTGGCTCCTACAGCGATCATGAGATGGCCACGGGAGCTGAGCCGTCGTCCGCTGGCGCCCACGACCGCCGCCAGTACCACCTTGCTTCCGACGAGCAGGCCGTAGAAGCCGATGACGAAGGCGGCGGCCGCCAGGACACCGGTCTGGGCGGCGGACACTGTCAACGGCGCACCGACCCCGATCCAAAAGACCCAGGGGTGCGGGCTGAGCATGTTGACGATGACGCCGCGGAGGAGATAGTTCCTGGCGGGACTCCTGGCTTCGGTCCCTGATCCGTCGGGTGTCGCGGGCGAGGCCGTGACCGGTTCCTGTGATTCGCGTAGCGACATCACCCCGAAGCCGATGACCACCAGGCCGCCGACGGCGGACAGGGCGGCGGCGACCGACGGGGGAAAGGTGGAGAGCAGGGTGAGAGCGAGCAGCGCGATCGGCAGGTCGGTGAGCAGCGGGGCGAACGCCAGCCGGGAGCCCGCTGCCGCGCCGTCGCGGAGGCTGCTCAACACGACGAGGCTCAGCAGCGGGCCAGGGCTGAGTCCCGCGCCGAGCCCCAGCGCGACCCCCACTCCTACAGCTTCGATCACGCTATGACCTGCCAGGGGTGTCGCTCGTGTGCGTGCTCCGGGTTGGGCACCGTTGCCCGAGCTCCCAGAAGAGCCGATTGTCCAGGCTACGCCGCAGGTACTCGACACCGTCGGTGTCCCCGGTGCCGACCGCGTCCCCGATCATCGTCCGCGCCAGGCTGTGGTGCGTGCGCTTCCACTTCTGGTGAATGTGCTCCAGACGGGTCAGTGCTGCGTCGACGGCCTCCCGCTGTTTCTCGCTGAGCCGGGGGCACACGCGCAGATACCAGGACGCGAGAGAATCGGGCGGCGGTTGAGCCACTGCCCGTTCCCGGACGTCTGGTACGGAATGGAAGGCCGGTGAGTCGATCCGATCGCGTGTTGGCAACCCGCACAGCAATTCGAGGGACTTGTAGGCGCGTGACTGGATTGCGCTGGACCCATCGGTCTGTGCGCGAAACGCCTGGAACGACTCTGGCCGCATCGTCGCCAGCAGACTGAACAGGCCGGAAACACGCTCCAATTCTGCGGCCGCGGCGTCGATATGGTCGGCGACGCCGAGAATGTCGTGGGTCTGCGAGGCGCGCAGTGCGTCAGTCAGCTCGGCTCCCATGATCAGGAACGTGAGCTCGTACGCCTGTAGGACACGGATGAAAAGGTATTCGTCATGCTGCGGCGATACTGGAAGGACACTGCACGCGAGAATTTCCTCGACACGGTCGTTCGGTGGGACCGGCAGCAGATTCGCGTCGCCCCACCCGGCGCTCAGCCGCCGGGCCTTGGTGATTCGCCGGTTCGTGGTCGCTGGGGCGGGGCGTCCCATCGGGAGCCGGTCGTCGCCGATTCCCCGCGCTGTCTCCGATTCGAAATCCACCACGTCGGCCATGAGCAGTCGGACCAGCCGACGGGCGGGGACAGGGCCGCCCGATTCGGGCAGCATGGGGTTGAGGACGTCCAGGGCGAGATAGCTGCGGTAGTCATAGCGCCCCTCATCCTTGTCGAGCACGCAGTCCAGCAGCGCCGTGATCCACGGGTCGTCGCTCCGCGTGGCGCGGACCTCTCGCAGGCGGCTCAGTAGAGGGGCGTCAAGGGCATCCTTCCCTACCTGCAGGATCCGGCGGACTAGCCCTTCGGCGGGAAACGGTTCGCTCAGTCGGCACCCCCGGGCGAGGAACGATTCCACCTCACGATCGGACGCCATCTCCAAAGAGAACATCGCACTTCTCTCCAGAAGTCGATTTCGGTTTTTCTTCGTTGTCATGAGGATTGCGGGAAGTGAGAACAGCGGAAACATGACAAGGGGCGGCCACCCCATGGCGAACTCGGCGGTACGCGGAGGCCGAAGTGTGACCAGGAGTTCCCATTTGGAAGTTTGAGTAGGTGGGGGCTTCCTGGGGCCAGTGTGCTTTCCATCTTTCTGAAAAGGTGGGCGCTGCTTCGTCGCCCTGGCTACACGACGGCGTCGGCCACTATAAGCCACTACTAGGGGAGTGAAAAGTGATCATTGAGAAGGCAGAACGGCGGGTTCGTCCGACAGCTGGACGGTGGTAAATAGCGGTGTCCGGTCCGTGGAGAATACGATCAGGCGCGCGATCAGGGAAAAGGAGTGAGCTGCCGTGTGATCATTTCTCGCGGGTCCGCCGGGGAGAGGAGTAGGTGCTTATTCACCCATCCGATCCCGCGGCCACAATCGGACATCCATGTCCACGTGTGGCCATGGTGGCGCTCACCGGCCCCGGGAACGCCGATCTGTGCACCACCGCCCCACCCAGAGCCGGACAGCGTGCCGCGCTCCCGCTCTGCTCGCACGCGGAGGAGATGCCGTCGAGCCGCCCCGGCCGCTCGCGAGACGGCAACTCTGAAACCCGCACCTCTTCCGACAGCCGCGGCGGACGACGCTAGCTATTGGAGCGGCTTCCCTCGAAATTTAAGGGGATCTAGCGCTTCGCAGATGGGAGCTGTCCGGCCTGGGCTGCTGCCCTGTCCGCTTCCGGTCACGGACGGCGAGCCAGCACTCAGGGATACGACTGATGGTGCTTCGGTTCGGTGGACACCTGTCCACCGAACCGAAGCACCATCAGTTCAGGGGGTGTCTCCCCTGGGGTGGAAGTGGAGTGTTCGAACGTACGCAAGCTGATCCGGCGGTTTACCGACGTCTGCGCAACCTGCCGTGAACTGCGGCGGCGCGGTCCTCGTTGCCGCTCCGACGCGTATTGGACGCGAACCGCCGGATTCGGTCCGAGCTGAACGCCCGCCCTCTCGCGCGGGCGGCTGTGGAACGGCACCACGGCCTGCCTAGCCACCCGGCGCGTCGACCAGCTCGCGCTGCTGTGCGACTTACGCCTGTCCGGGGCGGACAGCCGGTCCCCGCCGCCGGTGGAGCGACGGGGACCGGTCAGTTGCTGCTCATCCAGTGCAGGGCTTGGCCGCCCGTGAAGGTGGGTTCTCCAGGTCGTAGAGGAATTCGTTGATGTCTGACTGGATGATCGTGGGCGCGTGGTCGGCCTCGGGGTCCTTAGCGGTGGCGACCCACAGGTTCTCGGTGCGGCGGATGGTCCACTGGTGGCCGTAGTGCTCGCGGAGCAGGCGGAGGAGTGGGTCGTTGTTCGTGTTGGTCACAAGTGGCCTCCGACCGCCTGGTCGAGGAACCGGGACGCCTCCGCTTCGGTGAACCCGCATTCGCGAACCAGGGCGCGGTGAGCCTCGTGGTAGGGGCAGCGCAGACGCACGATCCGCCCGCCAAGCCCGCGCACGGTGAAGCAGAGCAGGAGAGGCAGGTCGGGGTCATAGGTGACGCTGACGTTACCGCGCATGACCCGGGTGATGCTGGAGGTCATCGGGTGACCTCCATGGTCCGCAGGGCAGTCAGTGCGGCGAACTGCCGGAAGTGCCGCTCCTCGATCGTGCGGCGGGCTTCTAGCCCCCTGATGTAGGGGCGGACGCGGCGGGTTCTCCGCGATGGCAGGATGGACATGTCTCACTCCTTGCACGAGTGGGGCCATGCCCCGGGACGAGGCCCTTCGTCGCCGGGGTCTTCTTCTGTCAATCGACAGCAAGGCAACTCCTATACCCTCGTCTACCGACGTATGGATCTGTGGATATTTGAAGGCAGTCATCTACCGTCTGGCGCATGTCCGAGGATGAGATCGACTACGATGCGCCGACTCCGCCCTACCGGCAGATTGCGGCCGTCATCATTGATGAGATCGAGCGTGGAGTTCTGCAACCGAACCGGCCGATTCCTTCGGAAGCAACGATGATCCAGCGCTGGGGCGTCGCCAGGGATACAGCGCGCCGTGCGGTTCGCTACCTCCGTGATGAGGGCTACGTCTACACCGTCCCGCAGAGGGGAACGTTCGTGTCGGCACGTCCCGGGGATAGCGCGTAGCGGTGGAAAGCCGCTCTTGTCGGCTGGGCTAGGTCAGCGCCATCTACTGCGCCCGGCCATCGCTAGAGCAACACGGTGATGACGGCGGACAGGAATGACCCGTCGGCAAACGGCTTCCTCGACCGAGCGTCCGTGGGCGGACCCGCTAGGCCAGGCTCAGCGTTGGCCCGTCAGCCCCGAGGCCACGGGCACTGCGTCGGCTGAGCGTCGGTCCGACACACAAAGAGCCCTGGTCATCATGTGTGACGACCAGGGCTCTTGCTCTGGGGTGAGTGAGGGGACTTGAACCCCCGACATCTTGGACCACAACCAAGTGCTCTGCCAACTGAGCTACACCCACCATGATCGCGGGGCTGAAGTGGCTTCAGCGCCTGCGTTCATTGAAGAGTCTAGCGGACATCGGAGGGTGCTTCGCTCACTTTTCCCCGGGGGTCTCGGTTTCGTCCTCCGTGGTGCTCGGCACACCCTTGCCTCCGGCGGCGATGTCGGCCGCGATCGCGCGTGCGGTGGCGCTGTCGGGGCCGGGGGAGGGGACGAAGGCGGCGGCGCGGTAGTAGCGGAGTTCCTGGATGCTCTCGTTGATGTCGGCCAGGGCGCGGTGGCCGCCGTTCTTCTCCGGGCTGGCGAAGTAGATCCGGGGGAACCAGCGGCGGAGCAGCTCCTTGATGCTGGAGACGTCCACCATCCGGTAGTGCAGGTATTCGTCGATGCGCGGCATGTCGCGGGCCAAAAACAGCCGGTCCGTCGCGATGGAGTTGCCGCACAGCGGCGCCTTCTTGGGCTCCGGGACGTAGCGCTTGATGTGCGCCAGGACGAGGTCCTCGGCCTCCTTCAGGGTCACACCCTTGTCCAGCTCGTCAAGCAGCCCGGAGGTGGTGTGCATCTGCGTGACGAACTCGCCCATCTGGCCAAGCGCCTCCTGCGGGGGCTTGATAACCACGTCGATGCCCTCATCGAGCTGGTTGAGGTCGCCGTCCGTGATGCGGCAGGCCACCTCGATCAGCGCGTCGCGTTCGAGGTCGAGCCCCGTCATCTCACAGTCGATCCACACCAGGCAGTCATTCATACCGGTCAGCTTAGGGCGTCTGCGGAGTGCCGATTCGCGTCGCGACCGCCGGCGCCTGGTGGAGCGGGATGGGTGGAACGAGCGCAGGGCGATCGTTGGCGGAAACGGGGCGGCCCGGTGGACCGTGCGACCGCACCGTCCACCGGGCCGCCCTCGGGGGGTTGCGGCTAGATGTAGATCCCGAACTCGCCGAGGAAGTCGTAGCCCTCGAAGAGCTGGAGGTAGGCGGCGCCGCCGACGACGAGGACCAGCAGGAGGAGGACGAAGAGGAAACACCCCGCACAACCCCCGCAGCCGCCCTTCTTCTTTTGCGGCGGCTGCTGCGGGTAGGGCGCGGGGCCGCCCCAGCCCGGGCCGCCCTGCGGGGGGTACCCCGGGTACTGCTGGCCGCCGCGGCCCTGAGGAGGCTGAGGTGGGTAGGCGGGGCCGCCTTGGGGCGCGGGCGGGTAGGCGCCGTGCTGTGGGCCGCCCGGGTAGGGCTGGGCCATCGGGGGCTGTTGGCCCTTCTTCCGCTTGCGCCCCTGCTCCTGGGGTGGCGAGGGAGGCTGCGGTGGGTAGCCCGGGGGAGGACCCTGATGCCCCTGCTGCGGGTAGGCGTGCTGGGGACCCGAGGGCGGTTGCGGGCCGGGGTAGCCCCGCTGCTGCCCCGGGTATCCGCCCGACGGCGTTGGGCCGAACGCCTGCGCTCCGCCGGGGTGGCCACCAGTGGGCCGACGGCCGGGGGGCGGCTGGTGGCCGGGGTAGCCCGCTGCCTGCTGACCGCCGAAGGGCTGGTGGGGTCCCGACGGCGGCTGGGCGCTGGGGTACCCACCCGATGGCGGTTGGGCGCCCGTGTAGCCGCCCGACGGCGGTTGCGCGGGGTATCCGCCTGATGGAGGCTGCGCGCCGTGCGGTTGTTGTGGGCCGGACGCGGGCGTGCCGAAGGCTCCTGCGGCGCCCGCCGCTCCGGAGGCGCCTGGCTGCGGGCGCTCCGGCGCCTCCTTGGCCAGCCGCTGCTGTTCCTCGGCGTGGCGCCTGGCGGCCTCCTCAGCCTGTTTGGCCTGCTCCTCGGCGCGCTTCCGGGCTTCTTCCTCGGCCTTCTTGCGCTGCTCTTCCCTGTGCTGCTTTCGTTCCTCGGCGATCTCGGAGATCCCCTCCTTGAGGTCGCCGAGGAACCTGTTGAACTTGGAGCCCTTCTCCTCGGGCGCGTCGTCGCTGCCGCCGCTGGGTGCCGCGAAGGTCGCGTCGCCGGGGGTGAAGACCGCGGTCTTGGGCGCGTCCCCGGAGCCGAACACCGCGGTCTTGGGTGCGTCGTCGCTCAGGTCGGCGGTGGGGCCGTCATCGGCGCTGGAGGGGTCCACGCGCATGGTGGCGCCGGGCGCGTCGCCGGTGACGTCCACGGTGGGCTCGTCGTCTTCCGGGGCGGGGGAACCGGACATGTACCGCTGGGCGGCGTCGGGGTCGATGCGCACGGTCGAGCCGTCCGCGCCCGCGTCCGCAGCGGGGACGTCGTTGACGGGAGCGGTGGTCGACGGATCGCTGGGTGGCGTCACGCGCATGGTCTGCGGTTCGTCGCCGATCGGGGTGGCCGGAGTGGATGGTCCGCCGTACTGGCCGGGGTCGAGGCGCATCGTGCTCGGCTCATCGCCCACGGACGGGGCCGGTCCGGGTGTGCCACTGAGGTCGGCGGTCGCCTCGGTGTCGTCCGCGCCCGCGTTCGCCGGGGCCGACGCTTGCCCGGCGTCGATGCGCACCGTGCTCGGTTCGTTGTTCGTGGCGCCGGAAGCCGCTGGCCCTGATGCGTCACCGCTGGGAAACGCGCCGCTCAGGTCGGCGGTCGCCTCGGTGTCGCCCGTTTCCGCGGTGCTCTGTTGCGGCTGTGCCGCCTGTTGCAGTTCCTGGAGCGAGCGGACGTGGTGTGTCCATTCCTCGCCGTTCCACCACCGCAGCATGTCGTGTTGGCCGTGCGGATCCGCATACCAGCCCGGTTCGATCGATCCACCCATGGCGGACAGACTAAGGGGTTATGGGATCGGCGATAACCACTGGTGCGCCTATTGTCCCAGTGTGGCCGGGCATCGGACGGTGCGTGCCTCCCCGATCCGCTCGGGCGGCGGCGTTCCGGAGCCGGTCGAAGGGAAGGCGGGGCGTCAGGGCGTTGGGCTCATGTGTGCGCCATCGCGGGGCGCGATCCGGTGGTGGTACCGCTGGGGAGGAAGGCGTGGGCGGTCGCGGGGGCGTGATGGTCCTCGGTCTTGCCCGGCGCGCCGGGCAGATAGGAACCCAGGAGCCGGTCAGGCGAGATCGCTCCAGGACCGATGGCCCGGGAACCGGGGACCTGGGAATGGCCGAAATGCCCGCCCAGGGCCCACAGGCGCGTGGCCGCGGTGTGCTGGGGCGGTGGTTGGTCCGCCGGGGGCGGCGGTCCGGCTGGCCAGGTACGGGCGACCTCCCAGGAGTCCAGCCACGACAGGATGGGGTCGATGCCGGTGAGCGGGCGGTCGGTGAAGGGTTTTTCCGCGTGTCCGACCACTTCGATGACGAGGCAGATCCGCCCCTCGCGGGCGGGGTCGGGATCGCAGCCGAGGCGGCCGATCGCGGGGACCGTGGCCGGAAGCAGCTGGACGGTCTCCCCGGTCACCGGGTTCCACACCAGGTGGGCGGTGGGCTCCTTGTCCTCGTAGCGTTCGGCGATGGCCCGGGCCGAATGTGTGGCGGGATCGGCTTCCGTGGTCAGCCATACGGCCCGTGGGGCGCCTCCTCTGTAGAGGCCCCCGGAGGCCGTGCAGTGAATTCGTCCGGCGCCTGGCATCCACGCGTTGGCCACGGCCGCCACCCTCTCACCGATTGCACACCTGCCGCACTACTCTGAGTACGCCAAAACGACGGCCGAGTCCATAGCCGGGATCTCCGTGACCGTGAAGATTGCGATCGCGTGGAAATCTGGTGGTTTGCGCACGGGGTGGAGGTGGGTCCCGTGTGACGTGGCAGGTCGCGGCCCATAGACGCGCGTGGGGACGACCGCGGCGCGTGCGCGGGGACCGCGCGGACTCTCTGGGCGTGCGGAGACCCGGCCACCACGATCGGGTGGCCGGATCTGGCCACGTACGGTGAAGGCCAGCGACCCCTCCGCTGTCGCGCTGGACCCCTTACTCGCCGTCCTCCGAGCTCTCCGGCCCCTTCAGGCGCTGGGCGAAGGCGCGGAGGAAGATGTCGCCGATCTCGGTGGGGTCCTTGGTGGTGTAGGTGGCCCCGCCGGTGGCCTTGGCGACCTTCTCCAGGGGTCCAGGGTCGATGTCGGGGCCGAAGGCGATGGTGAATATGGGCACCGGCCGCTCCCGTGACCCCTCCGTCTGCAGCGTCTGGAGGAGGTGGTCGAGGGAGATGCCGTTGGGGTCGTCGTTGTTGCCGTCGGTGAGCATCAGGATGGCGTTGATGCGGTCGGCCTTGTAGTTGCGCGACATCTCGCGGAACGCGGCGAGGTAGGTGTCGTACAGCCCGGTGTCGCCGGTGGGCTTCGGTTCGATCTTGCCCAGCGCCGAGGCGATCTGTTGCTTGTGGGTGCCCCCCTCGCCCTTGGCGCTCAGCTCACGCACCGGCGTCAGCTCGCGGTAGTCGAGTTCGTTGTTGAGGGCGGTGGAGAACTCCCACAGGCCCAGCTCCGACTCGGGTGGGAACATCTCCAGCCCCTGGATGGCGGACGCGGTGGTGACCTCCATGCGGTTCTTGTCGGTGCCGGGCACGGTCTCCAGCATGGAGCCGGAGATGTCGACGATGGTGAGCAGGCGGGTGTCGAGCTTGAGCTGGTTCCACGCCTGGCCGAGCCGCTCCACGGTCCCCGACGACGGGTCGGGCAGGCTCTCCGGCGCCTTCTCCTGGAAACCGTTGTCGGACGTCAGGACGTCAGGGTCGGCCGCACCCTCGGCGTTCCGGAACCCCTCGGCGAGCATCGCCTTCTGGACGCTCGCGCCCGACAGCGTCGCGCGGAAGGTCTCGGCCGCCCGCGAGAGGATCGGGTCCTCGGTCCGCACAATGTAGGGGTAGTCGAGGGTGTAGGTGCCGCCCTCGGGGTAGCTCACCTCGGCCGGGGCGTCCTCGTGGTCGGCGTTGTACCGCCAGGCGGCCTGCTCGGAGAGGACCATGATGGGCGGGGTGTCGCTTTCCTGGCTGAGCACACCGAACGCGGCCTCCTCGTCGGGTGTCACCCCCCGTTGCAGGGTCTGCAGCGCGGCGACGAGCTGCGGCTGCTTCTCCTCCTCGCTGCCGATGGCGTCGGAGATCAGCGCGAGCGTGGCCATCCCCGACGCGCTGCGGATGGGGTCGACGACGCGCACGGCGTTGTGGGTGGTGCCGCCGGTCGGCGCGGCCGTCGGGACGAGCGCGTCCCAGGAGGGCTCCGCGTCGGACTTCTCGGCCGCGGCGGCCGGCTGGGCCAGCACCAGCGGGGAGTAGGCGACGGACGTCCCGGTGTCGGTCAGGGCCGCTCCGCCGCTGTGGTTCTCGACGATGTTGTGCCACAGCCGCGAGTCGGGGATCCACACGTCGGAATCGGTGTCGCCGAGGGTCGGTCCGGCGCCGGTGATGCCGTAGGCGACGTTGGCGGAGTCCTCCCCCCGCACCTCGACGCGGACGCAGCGTCCGTCGACGCCGTGCTTGGCGCTGTTGAAATCGGAGGCGACACGGTCGAGCGCTGGGACGAGCTCCGGGCTGGCAACGACGCTCAGCGGGATGTCCTTGCCGCCGCAGCCGTCCTGGTTGTTCAGCGTGTAATAGCCGGTGATCGCCAGGCCGAGGATGATCGCGAAGGCCGCGGCGAGAGCGACGAAGGCGCCGCCGCGTCCCCGGCGGCGCCGGGCGCGGCTCTGCTCTCTGCGGGCCGGGCGGCCCTCGTCACCTGCGTAGTTCTCGCGATGGCGTCCCAAGGTTTCCTCACGGGGGGTGTGGTGCGAATGGGGGGTGTGGATCGGAACGGTACTGAAGACCGCATCGAGGGAGAAGGTGGAAGCGGTGGCAGCTTCGGTGCGTTTCCGACGATCGGGTGATCGTGGCGACGCCTTCTGAAGGCCCGGTCAGCCGTGCGGTGGTGACCTGAGCTTTTCCGCCCGATCACGGGTGCGTTTCTGCAGTTTCGGGCGGAGATACTGTTACTTCATCGTGACCCAATTCGGTGGTGCGTTGACGGGGGATTACTCATCGCAGTTGGGCACGCACAGGCGCCGCGACACCGAGCTGAGGAAGATCTCGCCGATCTCGTCGGGGTCGTCGGTGACGAACAGGGAGCCGCTGGTCGCGGCGGCGACCTCGCGCAGGCCGCTCTCTTCGGGCTGCTCGCCGAACGCGATGATGAACATGGTCACCGGCCGGTCCGGGTCGAACCGGTCCTCCAGCTCGGCCACCAGTTCCCGCTGGGAGATCTCGCTGGACCCGCCGTCCTGGCCGGCGGTCAGGAGGATGACCGTGTTGATCTTGTCCTCGTCATAGGCGTCCTCCACCTCCTCATAGGCCGCCAGGATGTTGTCGTACAGCCGCGGTTCCCCGCCCTCGACCGAGATGTCCTCGGCGATCCCGCTGAGCTTCTCGCGCCGGGTCGCGCTCGCGTCCTCGCGGTCGGGCCCGCCGAGTTCGGCGATGCCCCGGACCTCGTCGCGGCCCGAGGAGCCGAATCCGCTCGACAGCAGCCACAGGCCCATGTCGGCGCGGTCGGGGAAGAGCGACAGGCCCAGCTGTGCGGCGTCCTTGGTGACCTCCAGTCGGGACGGCCCGCCGTTGAGGTCGGAGCTCATGTGCTTCGACACATCGGCCAGAACCAGCGCGCGGGTGGCCATGGACAGCCGGTTCCAGTCCTCCAACGCGCCCAGGAGCGCGTCCCCGGTCAGGTCCTCGTACGTCGTGGACGGTTCGGCGATGATGTCGTCGCGGTCGGCCAGGTCGCCGGCGGCCGTGCCGTCCGGATCGCGGAACCCCAGTTCGCGCAGCCGGTCCTGGTAGTCGTCGCCCAGCAGGAGGTCGTAGAGGTCGTCGGCGGCCGCCCGCATCACCGGGTCGTCCCCGACGGACACGTAGGGGTAGTCGAGCTCGACCGTCCCCTCGGTGGGGTAGAGCGCCTTGAGCGGGGTGTCGGAGGTCCGGTCGTTGTACCGGATCACCGCCTGTTCCGGGACGACGGTCAGCGGATCCACACCCAGCGTGCTGGGGTAGACACCGGTGAGGTCGATCTCGCCGAACGCCGTGTCCCGCTGTACGCCGTGCACGAAGTCGGTCATGGCGGTGTCGGCTTTGTCGCCTCGCCCCAGGATCTGGCGCACCGCGTACATCGCCGTCATTCCGTCGACGCCGCGGTTGGGGTCGACCATCACCATCGGCCGATCGGGGGTGCGCTCGCCGGGCAGGATCTCCTTCCAGCTCGCGCGGTCCGGCGCGGGGACGCCCTTGGTGCCCTCGGGAGCGGTGAGGACCACCGGGGAGGTGGCCAGTGAGCGGGGCCTGGTCTCGATCGCGCGCGCCCCGGCCTCCGAGACGCGGGTCAGCTCCACCCAGGCCGAGGACTCCGGGACCCACACGTCCGGGGTGAGCGTGGAACGGCCGGTGCCGCCACCGGACAGCTCCGTGGTGATCCGGTGCGGCGCCATCTCCTTGGCCTGGGCGAACACGCACACGCCGGAGTAGGTCGGCTCGCCGTCGTTGAACTCGTCGGCGGCCTCCTGCAGCAGCGGCGTCATGCTCAGCGTGGTGGCCACCCGCAGGTAGCGGGTCTCCCCGCAGCCGAGGTAGCGCAGCCCCACGGGCACGGCGATGCCGAGCAGGACGACGATCCCGGCCGCCACCGCGATGATCCCGAGGGGGGAGCGCAGTACCCCGCGCTGCTCATCGGGCGCCGGGCCGCCGGTTTCGGGGGCCATGCGATGTCGTCCGGTGGGCACATCAACTCCGAGTAGGCGCGGCACGTGCGTGAGCGTGACATTACTGCCTGGTAACGCGGGTGGAAAGAGTCAGGCGCGAACGTGATCGAACTGAGGACGGGAGGTGACCTGGCCGCGGAGACGTGGCTAGGATGCGGATTCGGCGCACGCCGGAACCTCGCGTTCGAGTGCTCCGGATCACGCAGGGGGCCGCCACCGTGGCGGCATCCCCGCAGTGGCCGGTGCTCGGGGGGTAGCGCGGAGGTAAAGGTCATCTGGGGCGTTGCGTCGATACGGCCCAAATCAACGTTACGACTGCATAGAGTGGCGGCCATGTCCAAGCTGAACCCCCACCGTCGATCCCCCCGGACGGCGGGCACCGCACTCCTGGCGTCGCTGTGCTGCGCCGGAGCGTTCGGCTACCTCCTCGTCGTGGGTACTTCCCTCGTGCCCGTGGTGCCGGCGACCGCGGTGGAGTCCGAGGTCAGCACCGTGAGTGAGCTCGCGGACGTTCCCGCGGGCCCGGTCGGCCGACTCCAGGTCCACGTCACCGACCGCACCCAGGCCTACGTGCAGAACCTCACATGCGAGGGCAACCCCGCCACCGACCCCGCCGCCTGCGCGGAGATCGCCAAGCTGACGGTCGACCCCGACGCCAAGGACAGCGAGAGCAACCCGTTCGCCGAGGTCGCCGACGACGCGGTGTGCAGGGAAAAGGAGTACGGCCCGCAGGAGGCCACCATCACCGGCGTGTGGGACGGCGTGGAGATCGATACCACCGTCAAGCGCACCGACTCCTGCGAAGAGGCCCGCTGGGAGCGGCTGCGCCCGCTCACCGACCCGCTCGGCTAGCCGCGCTCGCGGAAAGCCCGACCACCTCCGGTTGGGCCGATACTGGGGGTCATGAGCGTCATCGAGGTTCCCGACCCGTCGGACGAGCGGCTGGCCGACTACGTCCGGCTGCGCGACGTCAACCTGCGCAAGAGCCTGGAGGCCGAGCACGGCCTGTTTATGGCCGAGGGGGAGAAGGTCATCCGGCGGGCGCTGCGCGCGGGGTTCGAACCCCGCTCGATGCTGCTCACCGAACGCCGCCGCAACGCCCTCGACGACGTGCGGGAGTCCGTCGACGCCCCGCTCTACATCGTCTCCGAGGACGTCGCCGCGTCACTGGTCGGCTTCGACCTGCACCGCGGCGCCCTGGCGTCCTTCCGCCGCCGCCCGCTGCCCGCTGTCGATGACGTCCTGCGCGGGGCCCGCCGGGTCGTCGTCCTGGAGGACATCGTCGACCACACGAACGTCGGCGCCATCTTCCGCAGCGCCTCCGGGCTGGGCATCGACGCCATCCTGCTGGCCCCGCGCTGCGCCGACCCGCTTTACCGGCGCTCGGTCAAGGTGTCGATGGGGGCGGTGTTCACCCAGCCCTACACGCGGCTCGACGACTGGTACGGCGGACTCCAGACGGTGCGCGAACGGGGTTTCGGGCTGCTGGCGCTGACCCCCGGCGCGGGATCACTGCCGCTGGCCGACGCGCTCGACCGCGCCGGGCGGGACCGGCCGATCGCCCTGCTGCTGGGAACCGAGGGGGACGGGCTGTCCTCGCACTGGCTCGACCAGGCCGACGTCGGCGTGCGCATCCCGATGGCCGGGCGCGACGTCGACTCCTTCAACGTCACCGCCGCGGCGGCGATCGCCTGCTACGAGCTGGTGCGCACCGCGTCCTAAGCATCCGCCCGTTGATCTCGGCGATATCGACTGAATAACCGGCGGCGATATTCGGTCGATATCGCCGAGATCAACGGGGGAAGGGGCGTGGGGTCAGCCATGGTCCAGGTCGTCGAGCTCGGTGAGCATCTGGTCGGCGATATCGCGCTCAGCCGCGTAGCGGCGCTCGGCCCAGCGCATCACGATGTCGGCGTAGCGGTGGCGAACGTAGGGGCTCTCGGCCTCCTCGCGCGAACGCGAGGCCGAGGCCCGCATCTCCTCGCTTCGGTCGCGGTGCTCCCGCACGATCTCGCGGAGCCGCGCCGGGTCGCTGTGCTCGCCGAGCCAGACCCGCAGCAGCGCCCCGTTGCGGCAGGTGGCGGCCTCGACGGGGGAGGAGCGGATCCAGCCGGAGAGCGCGGAACGCCCGATCGGGGTGATCACGTACCTGCGCCGCGACCGGTGGTCGGCGCCGCCGCCGGTCCCGACCGGACGCACGAACCCGTGCGTCTCCAGGCGCTTGAGCTCGGTGTAGATCTGGCTCATCGCCGGAACGCTGTGGAAGTATCCGAGGATGTTTCCGGCCCACTGGCGCAGCTGGTAGCCGGACAGCCCGTGGCCGAAGGAGAGCAGACCCAGGATGGCCCACGAATTCACGGGCAGATCAGGAGGGTCGGACCGGGGTGAACCGGAATCGGCGATCATGCCACCGCTCCCTGGGGGTCGGCGTCGGTGGAAATGCCGCTCACTGTAATCGGCGGCGTCCGACCGGACCCCCGTTTCCGGATGTCCGAATCTCGGCGCGGGTGGGGTGCCGGGGCGGACGGCCACGTCGGACGGGCTTCAGCAGTGGGCGGGCGCCGCCCGGCGCGATCTAGGGTGGTGCGCGATAGCAATGGCATGAGGGGATCAGGGGAAAAGCATGGCCGATCGTGTGCTGGTGCCGTGGGAGGAGAACCTGCGCAACCTGCCGGAGGGGGTCCGCGGCAGCGTGTACGACGGGGCCGGCGAGCCCGCCGGCGACCTGTCCGACGTCGTCTTCTACGTCGTGCCCTACGGGCGCACCCAGCGCGTCGACCTGATCGGGCGGATGCCGCGGCTGCGCGTCGTCCAGCTGCTCACCGCCGGATACGAGCACGCGCTGGACGTGCTGCCCGGCGGGGTGACGCTGTCCAACGGGCGCGGACTGCACGACGCGAGCACGGCCGAGCATGCCCTCGCCCTCATGCTCGCCGCCCAGCGCGAACTGCCGCGCTGGTGCGCCGACCAGCACGCGCACACCTGGCAGCCGCACTACACGCGGTCGCTGGCCGGATCGCGGGTCCTCATCCTCGGCTACGGCAGCATCGGCGCGGCCATCGAGGAGCGGCTGCGGCCCAACGAGTGCGAGGTCATCCGCGTGGCTCGCAGCGCGCGCCCCGAACAGGACGTCTACGGCGCGGACGATCTGCACCGGCTGCTGCCGGCGGCCGACATCGTGGTCCTGGTCGCCCCGCACACCCCCGAGACCGAGGGGATCATCGGCGCCGCCGAGCTCGCGCTGCTCGCCGACGACGCGCTCGTGGTCAACGTGGGCCGCGGCCCGCTGCTCGATACCTCCGCCTTGCTCGCGGAGAAGGGCCGGATCCGCGCGGCTCTGGACGTCACCGACCCCGAGCCGCTGCCCGCCGACCACCCGCTGTGGGACGCGCCCGGCGTGGCCATCACCCCGCACGTGGCGGGGGGATCGGCGACCTTCTACCCGCGCGCCCGCCGCTTCGTCGACGCCCAGGTGCGCCGCTGGGCCTCGGGTGAGCCGCTGCGGAACGTGGTCCCCACCCGGCCCTGAGACTGGGAAATGTCGTCCGGCCCCGCCACACTGGGGCCATGCGCATAGCGGTGGTTTCGGACGGGCACGGTGGCGGACGGCTGCGCGAGATCGCCTCCACCGACGCCGCGGCGGGAAGCCTGTGGCGGGTCGGGCACCTCGCCGGGGCGATCGCCGACTACGAGGAGCACACCGGCGGTACGGCGCGCTGGGTCTGGGCATCGACCGAGGAGCTGTACCCGGCGCTCATGGACCACTCGCTGCGGGTCTCCCGCTGCCACGACGTCGCGCTGGTGGAATCCCTGCTCCTCGCCTACCACGGCCGCTGCGGCGAGCCCCGCTCGCTGGGGGCCGCGTGGGCGCGGCTGCACGGGCGCGAGGTCCCGCCCGATCCGGTGCAGCGTCCCGGCGAGGGGGCCGAACCCCCGCCCGCCCTGTTCGAACCCGACTTGTGCACCGTCCCGCCCGAGGTCGACCGGCTCACCGCGCTTATCGAGGTCCACGCCGACCAGCAGCGCCGCATCGCCGAACTCCCCCACCCGTCCCGCTTCGCGCTGCTGTGCGCTGTCGAGTCGGCCGGTGCCCTCGCGGCGGTCGAGATGGCGCGCGCGGGTGTGCCCTGGCGGGCCGACGTCCACGACACTATCCTCACCGAACAGCTCGGCCGCCGACCCGCCGGCGTGGGGCGTCCCCCGGTGCTGGCCGACCTCGCCACGCGGATCTCGGGGGAGTTCGGCCGCGAGGTGAACCCCGACTCCCCGGCACAGCTGGTCAAGGCGTTCGCGGGTATCGGGCGCCCGGTGGAGTCGACGCGCTCGTGGGCGCTTGAACGCGTCGATCACCCCGTCGTCCCGTTGCTGCTGCGCTACAAGGAACTGGCCCGGCTGCACTCGGCCAACGGCTGGGCGTGGCTGGAGCAGTGGGTGCGGCACGGCCGGTTCCGTCCCGACTACATCGTCGGCGGCGTGGTCTCGGGGCGCTGGGCCACCCGCGGCGGTGGTGCGTTGCAGATCCCCAAGGTGGTGCGCCGGGCGGTGGTCGCCGACCCCGACTGGACGCTGATCAGCGCCGACGCCGGGCAACTGGAGCCGCGCGTCCTCGCCGCCGTCTCGGGCGACACGGCGCTGGCGTCCGCGGCCGGGGCCGATGATCTCTACGCACCGCTGGCCGACGTGTTCGGCGGGGACCGGGACCGGGCCAAGGTCGCGATGCTCTCCGCGATGTACGGGCAGACCAGCGGCGACGCCGCCCCGCTGCTGCGCACCATGCGCCGCGCCTACCCGCGCGCGATGGAGTACGTCGACGACGCGGCGCGGGCGGGCGAGGAGGGGATGTTGGTCCGTTCCTGGCTCGGCCGCACCTGCCCGCCGCCGTCGGCGATGTGGCGGCGCATCGTGTTCGGCGGTGAAACGGCCGGCGCCGACGCGGGGCGGGAGCGGCCGGACGGCGACCGCCAGGCGAGGTCGCGGGGGCGGTTCACCCGCAACTTCGTGATCCAGGCGACCGCGGCGGAGTGGGCGCTGGTGTTCATGGCGGCGGTGCGCCGCAGGCTCACCGAGCTCGACACTTCCTACGGCGTCCCGCAGATGGTCTTCTTCCAGCACGACGAACTGGTGCTGCACGTCCCCCTGGCGATCGCCGAGAGCGCCGTCGAGCAGGTGCGGGAGGCGGCCGAGGAGGCCCGCACACTGCTGTTCGGCGCCACGCCGGTGATATTCCCGCTGGATATCGCGGTTGTGAAGTGCTACGCGGACGCCTGAGAGGTCGCGGAGCGGCTACCTGGCATAGGTCACACCCCGAAGGGGAATGAGAGAGGCGTTGTATGTCAATAGTTCACCGAGTTGCGGTTGTAGTGGGAAACTGTCACCCTTCATCCTTTTGCGGCATACTTTTACCTCTGCACACTCGATCACCAAGGGCGCTGGAAAGAGGTCGACGGTGGGTCATCGGTTGAAATCGTGCGTGGGAGCCACGGCCGCCTTCGCGGTCGCGTTCACCGCTTTCGGCGCTCCCGCATGGGCGGCCCCCGAACCCCAGGTCCGCAACCGTCCGCCGCTCGACGCCCAGCGGGGCCAAGCGGCCGCTCCCACCGCGGCGGCCACCGGAACCGAGCGCACGCGGGACGGCGCGCCCGAGGTGGCCGACACCGCGGCGCTCGACGAGGACGTCGAGGTCGCCCCCTTCGACAAGGCGCGTTCCCGCGAGTATTTCGCGGTGGCCCCGAAGGCGTTGTCCAAGAAGACCATCGCCGAGGTCGCCGACCTCGACGGCGTCAAGAGCGTCGAGGTGGTCGACGCGGCGCGGGTCAACGTCGACGGCGAGAGCACCGCGGTGCTCGGCGTCGACCCCTCGGAATTCCGCAACTACGCGCCCAAGCCTTCGGCTGAGTCCGACGAGATCTGGCAGGGCATCGCCGAGGGCCGCGTCGCGCTCTCCGACGACGCCGGCAAGCAGCGCGGGCTGGACGTCGGCAGCGAGGTCGACATCGCCGGGGCCAAGGGCGAGGTGACCCGCGAGGTCTGGACGCACGCCACCTCCGGCGTGGCCGGGATCGACGCCATCGTCTCCCGCGCGACCGCCGAGGAACTCGGCTTCCCCGAGGGCAACGGGCTGATCATCTCCGCGCCCGAGGCCGACCTGTGGGAGCTCAAGGACGACCTGGAGAAGACGCTGGGCGAGGACGCCTCGCTGCAGCTGCTCGCCGAGAACCCCGAGCCGCGGCCGTCGGACGCCGCGGGCCGTGCGGTCGGCGGCTCCACTATCGAGCGCGTGATCAGCGACGCCGAGTCCATGGTCGGCGTGCCCTACGTCTGGGGAGGTGAGTCCCTGGCGGAGGGCGGGTTCGACTGCTCCGGCCTACTGCAGTGGGCGTTCGCGCGCAATGGTGTCGCCATCCCGCGCGTCACGCACGACCAGTGGTACGCCGGGGAGCGCCTGGAGTACAAGGACGCCCAGCGCGGCGACCTCATCTTCTGGCGCAACGACCCCACCGCCCCCGACTACATCTCGCACGTGGCCATCTATCTGGGCGACGGCAAGATGCTGGAGGCCCCGCGCACCGGGCTGAACGTGCGGGTCACCGATGTCCGGATGAAGAACATGGCCGGCGTGGTGCGCGTGCACGTCCAGGACTGACCTCACCGCGCCCGCGAGGCGGCGGGCCGAAACCGTAACAGCGCCGGTCCCCCATCGATGGGGGACCGGCGCCGTTGTGTGCGTGGAGTGGCATCGGGTCGGTCCGGATCGTGGCCGGATCCGGCCACGGTGGAATCGACCCGCTGCGAAGGGTGAAGGGGCGGTGCCGCGCCGGCACCGCCCCTTCGCTCCTGGCCGAAGATGCCGTCCGGGAGGGGGAGGGTCGGCCTCGGCAAGGAGGGGGAAGCAGGGCAGTCACTGAGGGAGGGGGAGCCAGCGAAACGGCCCTGCGTGAAGGTATTCGGATATCGGACGATCGGCTCCCAAATAGAGCCGAATCGGCCTACCGGACTAGGAAAGCAGCGACCGACCGATTTGGCAAGAGCGTAACCCGTCCCCGTTCTCGCTCGGAAAGGACGGCGAATCTTTCCGCCCTACGGCACATCGGCCATGATCTCCTTGGCCGCCGAACGCACCCGTTCTCCGAGCTCCTGGCGACCCCGCTCATCCGGGCACGCCGATTCGAGGTAGATCACCGCGACCGAGGCGACGTCCGTCGCGGTGGAGATCGGTGCGGCCACCGCCGACATCCCCGGCAGCACCTCGCTACGCGAGTACGCCCACCCGCGCTCGCGCACCTGCCCGACCTCGGCGCGCTCGTCCTCGCGCGGCGGCAGCGCCGCCAGTACGGCCAGCCCCGGGGCGCCGCGGTCCAGCGGGTGGCGCATGCCCGGCGCGTAGGCGATGTGCGCGACCGACTGCCGAGGCTCCACGTTGGCGAGCGTGATGGCCTCGTCCCCGCTCGGCACCACCAGGAACGCCGTCATCCCGGTGGCGTCGGCCAGCGAGGACAGGACGGGCAGCGCCGCCGATTGCAGGCCCCGCGACACCCCGCGGGCCAGAGCGGGCAGGCCGAGGCCGAGCTCGTAGGTCCCGTCGCGGGTGCGGCTGACCAGCCGGTGGTCCTCCAGGGTGCGCAGGATGCGGTAGATGATGGAGCGGTGCACCTCCAAAGCACGCGCCAGCTCGGAGATACTCATCGGGCCGGGCGCCTCGTGGAGCACCTCCAGCGCGCGGATGCCGCGGTCGAGCGTCTGGGAGCGCGTTCCCGGAGCGTCCGCCCGCTTCCCGCTGTCGGCCGCGGTCCCGCTTTCCGTCATCCAGACTCCTCTTCGCCGGTTCCGTGTGGTCGCGCCGGCCGGTCGGGGCACCGGTCCGCCCGCCTGAAGATGTGCCCCATAGTGGCATAACGCACCCGCGAGCCGCCGTTGGGCAGCTCAGCGCCCCGCCGCGTAGCCCTGGTTGCCGCGCGGGTTGGCGGCGGCGCGCAGCACCCCGGTGGCGGGATCGCGGGCGACGGCGGCCAACCGCCCCAGTGACCAGGGGGACGACACGACGACGCGGTGGCCCCGGGCGCGCAGTTCGTCGATGACCCGTTGCCCGGCCCTGGACTCCACGACCAGCTCCCCGGGGGCCATCTCCCGCGGGTGGAAGGAGGAGGGGAAGGAGTTGCCGTGGAACATCGGAGCGTCGATCGCCTCCTGCAGGTTCATCCCGCCGTGCAGCAGGCGCAGATAGAAGGTGAACGACCACTGGTCCTGCTGGTCGCCGCCGGGCGTGCCGAACGCCAGTACCGGCTCTCCGCCTCGCGTGACCAGGGTGGGGGAGAGCGTGGTGCGGGGCCGCTTGCGCGGCGCGACGACCCCGGGCGAGCGGGGGTCCAGCCAGAACATCTGGCCGCGGGTGCCGAGCGGGAACCCGAGGCGGGCGATGACGGGGGACCCCGCGAGCCAGCCGCCGCTCGGTGTCGCCGCGACCATGTTGCCGTGGCGGTCCACGACGTCCAGGTGGCAGGTGTCGCCGCGCTGGTCGGTCGAGGCGCGCGGACCCGGTCGGCGCTCCAGGTCGTCGAGGGCCGCGGCTGACGCGTCCGCGATGGTGGTCACCCGCCCGTTCACCTCCTCTCCTAGGGGTTCTCCGGTGCGGTGGGCGGTGGGTTCCGCTCCGGGGCCATCGAATCTGGCCGCGGTGGCTATGCGCGGTGCGGGGACGAAGGGCGTGCGCCCTCCGGGGGATCCGGGCCGCAGCTCGACGGATGCCTCGGCACCGACCAGCGCGGCCCGCCGTTCGGCGTAGGCGGTACCGAGCAGGTCGTCGAGCGGGACGTCGGCCCAGGCGGGGTCGGTGTACCAGGCCTCGCGGTCGGCGAAGGCGAGCTTTCCGGCCTCGGTGACGGCGTGCGCGAACTCGGCGCCGAGCACGTCCATGGCGCCGGTGCCCAGAGCCTCGGCGAGCCGGAGCTGCTGGAGGAACACCGGGCCCTGCCCCCACGGTCCGGTCTTGTGCACGGTGTGGCCGGCGTAGTCGGTAGTGACCGGGTCCTCGTAGGTGGCGCGCCAGGCGGCCAGGTCGTCGCCGTCGAGCAGGGCGCGGTGGCGGGTGCCGGTCGGGTCCGGCACGGCATCGGCCAAGGCGGAGACGATCTCCTCGGCGACGAACCCCTCCCGCCAGATCCGGCGGGCGGAGTCGATGCGCCCCTCACGTGTGCGCGCGGCGCGCTCGGACTCCTCCGCGACGCGCTGGTAGGTGGCGGCGAGGACGGGGTTGGCGAGGAACGATCCGGCGCGGGGTGCCCGGCCGTCGCGGAGGTAGAGCGCGGCCGACCCGGGCCACCAGCGGGCGAACACCTCGCGGACCTCGTCGATCTTGGCGGCGATCTGGGGCAGGACCGGGTAGCCGCGGCTGGCGTAGCCGATGGCGTAGGTGAGCACGTCGCGCGGGCCGAGCGTGCCGTGGTCGCGAAGCAGCAGCATCCACGCGTCGAAGGCCCCGGGAACGCAGGCCGGGAGTACCCCGCTACCGGGGATCCGGTCGAGGCCGTCGAACGCCGCGGGTGTTGCGGCGGCCGGTGCCGGGCCCTGGCCGCACAGCACCGTGGGGGCGCCGCCCGCCGGGTGGAACAGGATCGGGACTTCGCCGCCGGGGCCGTTGAGGTGCGGCTCGACCACCTGGAGGGTGAAGCCCGCTGCCACGGCGGCGTCGAAGGCGTTGCCACCGCGTTCCAGCACCGACATCCCGGTCGCGCTGGCCAGCCAGTGGGTGGAGGACACCATGCCGAAGTCGCCGCGGAGTTCGGGCCGGGTGGTGAAGTCGGGCATGCGATCGCCTTCCGTGTGCCGTGGCCGCCGGAGGGGCGTGGTGTGTCTCGACGGCTCGGGTGCGTTGCGTCCCGGTCTCTCGCGCCGACGTGTGACGTGGTGCGGCAAGGCTACCCGTCCGAATTCCAGGGAGGAATGGTGATTGAGGTTGAGAGTTCATGCATTCACTTTTCTGTCGTGATTGTGGAGGTCCGGGCGGGAGAGCACCTGGGAATGCCATCGGAAAAACGCGAAGGTTCTCGGGAGAGCTTCGCCTTCGCGGATGCGGGCGGGTAGGAAAACCTCAGTCCGCCCTCTTGTCGGTGGTGCGGGTCACACGTACGCTGACTCTAAATAGGAACACAAAGTTCGATAATCGATCACAAGGAGTGCGGTCGCATGGCCAAGCCGTTCGCGAGCTCCGCGGACCTGGAGGAGAAGCAGCAGACCCTGGAGGTCCTCGCCGACGGCGTCTACGCGCTCACGGCGGAGGGCGACCCCAACGTCGGCGCCATCGAGGGAGAGGACTTCCTCGTCTGCTTCGAGGCGCTGGCGACCCCCGTCGCCGCCCGCGCCTGGCTCACGAAGCTCCGCGAGCACACCGACAAGCCCATCCGCTACCTGGTGCTCTCGCACTACCACGCGGTCCGGGTGCTCGGCGCGAGCGCGTTCGACGCCGATGTCATCGTCGCGCACGAGAACACCCGCGCCCTCATCGCCGAGCGCGGCGAGCAGGACTGGGCCAGCGAGTACGGCCGGATGCCCCGCCTGTTCGCCGAACCCGACTCCATCCCCGGCCTCACCTGGCCCACCGCGACCTTCACCGACCGCTTCACCATCGACCTCGGCGGCGACCGCGGCGACCTGGTGCTGCAGTACTGCGGGCGCGGCCACACCGAGGGCGACATCGTCGCCTGGCTGCCCAAGCACAAGATCCTGTTCACCGGCGACCTCGTCGAGGCCCAGGCCGCCCTCTACACCGGCGACGCCTTCCACCACGACTGGGCGACCGGAACGCTCGACCGCGTGGCCGCCTTCGGCGCCGAAGCCCTGATCGGCGGGCGCGGGGCCGTGGCCAGGGGCGCCGACGCGTGCGCGGCCGCCGTCGATCAGACGCGCGGGTTCCTCGACACCATGCGCGAGCAGGTCGGCGCGGTCCACAAGCGCGGCGGCACCCTCAAGGAGGCCTTCGAGGCCGCCCACACCGCGCTCGCCCCGAAGTTCGGCGCGTGGCCGATCTTCGAGCATTGCCTCCCCTTCGACGTCGCGCGACTGTGGGAGGAGTACGAGGGCGTGGAGCGGCCCACCATCTGGACCGCGGAGCGCGACCGCGAGGTGTGGGCGCGACTGCAGGACTGACGCGGGGAAAGGAACCAGACAGCGACAGCCACAACCCGCCCCCACGACGACCAAGCCCCGCGGCCGGTTGGCGGACCGGCCGCGGGGAAGGCGCCGGCGGGAACACGCGGCTCCGACCGGGCGGATGGCGGTCCGACCCGGGGTAGGAGAAGAAGCGGGACCCCGTAGGCGCGGCACTCCTCAGTCGGATCAACCAGGAGCAACCATGACGCCCATTGTCCCGTCTCCGGCGGCGCCGGATGACGGCCCCCCGCACCAACCCGCCACCGGCGACCGCAGGGGAGCCCGGAGCGCGTCCAAGGGCGCGGTCCCACCGGTGCTCATCGCCGGGGCCGGCCCCGTGGGGCTGTGCGCCGCACTGACCCTCGCCCGCTTCGGCGTCCCCTCACTGGTGCTGGAGGCCGAGGCGGAGCGCGACGACGACTATTTTCGCAGGGCCGGATCCAAAGCCATCTGCTTCCAGCGCGACGTCCTGGACGCCTTCGACCGGGTAGGCGCCGCCGCCCCCCTGCTCGACGAGGGCGTCACCTGGACCACCGCGCGTACCTACTACCGGCACCACGAGGTGCGCACGGTGACCTTCCCCGCCATGAGCGGCGAGGTCCACCTGCCGCCGTGGATCAACATCTCCCAGGCCCGCGTCGAGCAGGAGCTGCTGCGGCGCGCCGACGCCGAACCGCTGATCGACATCCGTTACCGGCACCGGGTCACCGGCGTGCGCCAGGACGCCGACGGCGTCACCGCCACCGCCGACACCCCCTCCGGTCCCTTCACCGCGCGCGGCTCCCACCTGATCGGCGCGGACGGCCCCCACAGCACCGTCCGGCACCTGCTCGGCGTCGGCTTCCCCGGCGAGTCCTTCGCCGACCGGTTCCTCATCTGCGACATCCGCGCCGACCTGCCCTTCCCCAACGAGCGCCGGTTCTTCTTCGACCCCGAGTGGAACCCCGGCCGCCAGGTCCTGGTCCACCAGTGCCCCGACTCCACCTGGCGCATCGACTGGCAGGTCCCCGACAGCTACGACATCGAGGACGAACGCGCCAGCGGGGCCCTGGACACCCGCATCCGCAAGATCGTCGGCGACCAGCCCTACGAGATCGTGTGGTCGTCGGTGTACCGGTTCCACGAGCGCTGCGCGGAGTCGTTCCGCGAGGGCCGGGTGTTCCTCGCCGGAGACGCCGCCCACCTGTACGCTCCGTTCGGCGCGCGCGGGCTCAACAGCGGCGTGCACGACGCGGAGAACCTCGGCTGGAAGCTGGCCTACGCCCGCACCGCCGCACCCGAGGCCGCCGAGACACTGCTCCGCAGCTACCACGCGGAGCGCTGGGCCGCCGCACAGGAGAACCTGCGCGTCACCGGCGACACGATGCGCTTCCTGGTGCCCCACGGCGAAGCCGACACCCGGCGCCGCCGCGAGACCCTGGAGCGCGCCGTCACCGATCGCGCCGCCCGCGCCCGCATCGACTCCGGCAAGCTCGCCGAGCCGTTCTGGTACCCGGCGTCACCGCTGACCACCCCGCCCGCCATCGAGGAACCCATCCCGACCGAGGCCGGGCAGCCGCGTCCCCCCGTCCCGGGCGTGATCTGCCCCGACGGTCCCGCCCGGGTCCCGGGCCGGACGGCCGTCACCCGCCTGCGCCGACTCCTCGGCCCCGGATTCACGCTGATCACCGCCCGCGCGGACCGCGCCCGCGCCCTGGCCGACGCCGCCGCCGAGCTTCCGGTGGAGGTGACCGCCCACGCCCTGGAGGACATCGACATCGACGGCGCGCTCGCCGCGTCCCTGCGGTGTACCGCGGGGACGGTGCACGTGGTCCGGCCCGATGCCCACTTGTGTGCCGTCCTCGATACCGACGCCTCCGACCACGCCGAGGCCGCGGACGGGGTGCTCGCCGCCGTCCGCCGCGCCTGCGGCGAGGAATCGCCCGCTCTCATCCAGCCGTGACCACGTCCCCGCGCCGGGACCGGCGCGGACACCGACAAGGAAAGGAACTCACGATGCCGTACTACCGCGCGGTCGGTGAGGTTCCCCGCAAGCGCCACACCGTCTTCCGCACGCCCGACGGGGGCATCTACTACGAGGAACTGATGGGCGAGGAGGGGTTCTCCTCCGACTCCTCCCTGCTGTACCACCGTTTCCTGCCCACTGCCATCGTCGCGTCCGAACCTGTGGACGTCCCGGCCGACATGGGGGACACGACGCCGAACATGCCGCTGGCGCCGCGACACTTCCGCACCCAGGACCTCAAGACCGGAGGTGACCTGGTCGAGGGGCGGCGGCTGCTCGCCGGAAACAGCGACGTGCGCCTCAGCTTCGCGCGCACCGACGCCCCCAGCGGGCTCTACCGCAACTCCGTGGGTGACGAGACCGTCTACGTGCAGTCCGGTTCGGTGCGCTTCGAGTCCACCTACGGTGTGATCGAGGCCGGGGAGGGCGACTACGTCACCGTCCCGACCGGGACGATTCACCGCTGGGTGCCCGACGGCACCGTCACCGCCCTGGTGATCGAGGCCTCCGGACACATCCGTCCCCCCAAGCGCTACCTGTCCAACTACGGGCAGTTCCTGGAGCACGCGCCCTACTGCGAACGCGACCTGCGTGGCCCGGACGGGCCCACGGTGGTCGACGGACCCGAGGCCCAGGCCGCCACCCCCGTCCTCGTGCGCACGCGGGGCGGGCTGACCCGGATGACCTTCGCCCACCACCCGTTCGACGTCGTCGGATGGGACGGTTACCTGTACCCGTACGCCTTCAACATCCGCGACTTCGAACCGATCGTGAAGAAGACGCACGCGCCGCCGCCCGTCCACCAGACCTTCGAGGGCCCCAACTTCGTGGTGTGCTCGTTCTGCCCGCGCCCGCTGGACTTCCACGACGACGCCGTGCCCATCCCCTACAACCACCACAACGTCGACAGCGACGAGTTCATGTACTACGTCGCCGGAGACTACGCGGCGCGCAAGGGTTCGGGCATCGACATCGGCTCCATCTCACTGCACCCGGCCGGGTTCACCCACGGGCCGCAGCCCGGCGCCGTCGAGGCGGCCATCGGCGCGCGCGAGACCAGCGAGATGGCGGTCATGGTCGACACCTTCCGGCCGCTCGACATCGGCCCGGCCGGACGGGAGGCCGAGGACCCCGGCTACGCCTGGACGTGGGCGCGGTGACGACGGGCCCGACGGGGACGACGGAGACGGCGGCGCAGACCCTGCTGCGCGGGCTGGTCGACGACGCCGGCCTGTTCCCTCCCACGGCCCTGCCCATGGCGCAGGCCGTCGAGCGGCACCGCTCCGACCGGATCGTCGCCCACCCCATGCTGACCCACCGCTTTCTGTGCCCGGCCCACCGCTGGGACGAACTGCGCCAGCGGCTCACCGACATCGGGTGGCCGGGAGGCCGCGGGCGACCGGCCGGGGGCGGGGACGCGGACACCGCCGAGCACGGCGAGCGGATGGACGTCGGGCTCATCCTCGCGCCCGAGGCGGGTGTGGCCGGGAGGCTGCCCGACCCCGATCCGCGGATCCGGGTCACGCACTGCGAGATCCCGGCGGACGCCGCCGATATCCGCGGGGCGGCTGATCTGCTGCGGCGTGGGGAGATCGGCGGCCGGGTCCGCACGGTCTACTTCGAGCCGAAGCGCGGCCCCGGCTGGCTGGACGCCGTGGCCGTTCTCGCCGGGGCGCGCCCGCTGGGGGCCAAGGTCCGCTGCGGCGGGGTGCGCGCGGACCTGTTCCCGAGCATCCCCGAGCTCGACGACTTCATCGCCGCCTGCCGCGACAACGACGTACCGTTCAAGGCGACGGCCGGACTGCACCACGCCGCCCGGTACACCGACCCGAAGACGAGGTTCACCCACCACGGGTACCTCAACCTTCTCCTGGCCGCCGCCGTCGCGGCCGACGGCGGCGGCAGCGCGGAGGTGCGGTCCGTCCTCGCCGAACGGGACGCGGAAGCGCTGGCCCAGGGCATCATCCGGCTGGACCCGACCGCCGCCGCGCGGGCCCGGGAGCTGTTCGTCGGGTACGGCTCGTGCAGCACCGGCGACCCCGTGCGCGACGCCGGACGGCTGGGCCTGCTGGGCTCCTGGGAAATATGAGCCGGCCGAGTGCCTCGGCGCGCCGCGGCACCGAAACAAGGAGCAACGTGAAAACCTCCCCCGGCTGAAGCGGGGGCGATCCCGCGCCAGGCCGGTCGGGAGTTCGGTGAAAGGGCCGAGCCCGGCCCGGTCATCACCGGCCGGGGTGGAACTGGCCCGGCCGACACCAACGGCAAGGAGGTCGCGCGTGCCTCATCCTCGCGACGCGCTCTT
Source organism: Nocardiopsis rhodophaea (assembly GCF_039530945.1). NCBI lineage: Bacteria > Bacillati > Actinomycetota > Actinomycetes > Streptosporangiales > Nocardiopsidaceae > Nocardiopsis > Nocardiopsis rhodophaea. The sequence goes on along the minus strand of NZ_BAAAPC010000013.1, from coordinate 131,017 downwards.
TAGGTTCTATCGGTCACGAGGGCGATCCTGCGCCCCCATGGCGAACAACCGTCCCTTCTCGGAGGTCCTGAGGTGACGACAACGTGGGTACCCGGAGCTGACGCGTCCGGGTTCGGAGCCGACAACCTGCCCTACGGGGTGTTCTCGCGCGGCGGGGCCGCACCGCGGGTCGGCGTGCGGGTGGGCGAGTATGTCCTCGATCTCGCCGGGCTCCTCGGCGAACCGGAGTTCTTCGCCTCCTCTCTGAACCCGTTCATGGCGCGCGGCCCGGTGACGTGGCTGGCGGTCCGCACCAAGCTGTGCGGGATGCTCGGCTCGGAGGACGGGCGCCAGGCGGCCGAGCCGCACCTGATCCCGCTCTCCGAGGTCGAGCTGCGGATGCCCTTCGAGGTCGCCGACTACGTCGACTTCTACTGCTCGATCGAGCACGCGTCCAACGTGGGCCGGATCTTCCGGCCCGACGACGCGCCCCTCAAGCCCAACTGGAAGCACCTGCCGGTGGGCTACCACGGGCGATCGGGGACGGTGGTGCCGTCTGGGACGGGCATCGTCCGGCCCACGGGGCAGCGACGCGAGCCCGGAGGCGAGGCGCCGGTGTTCGCTCCCAGCGCGCGCCTGGACATCGAGGCGGAGCTGGGCTTCGTCGTGGGGGCGGGAACCCCGATGGGCCGCAGTGTGCCGGTTGGCGACTTCGCCGAGCACGTCTTCGGCGTGGTGCTGGTCAACGACTGGAGCGCGCGGGACATCCAGGCCTGGGAGTACGTCCCGCTCGGCCCGTTCCTCGGCAAGTCGTTCGCCACGTCGGTCTCGCCGTGGGTGGTGCCGCTGGACGCCCTGGGAGCGGCCCGCTTCGCCGGGCGCGAGCAGGATCCGGAGCCGCTGCCCTACCTCAAGCGCACCGCCGACTGGGGGCTCGACCTCGCGCTCCAGGTGGAACTGAACGGGGAGGTCGTCTCCCGGCCGCCGTACGCGGCGATGTACTGGACCCCCGACCAGATGCTGGCGCACATGACGTGCAACGGCGCGTCCCTGCGCACCGGCGACCTCTACGCCTCGGGAACCATCTCGGGCGAGGAGTCCGGCCAGCGGGGCTCACTGTTGGAACTGACCTGGGGCGGCAAGGAGCCGCTGACACTGTCGGACGGGTCCACCCGCGCCTTCCTTGAGGACGGGGACACGGTCACGATCTCGGCGACCGCGACGGGGATGGGCGGCGGGTCCATCTGCCTGGGCGAGGTCACCGGAACGGTGCGGCCCGCCAGCCACTAGCCGGGAAAGCACGGGACGTGACGGAAAAAAAGGGGGACCGCCTGTGCGGATCCCCCATGGCCGTCTCTGCGCGACGTTCAGTTCTTTCCGCCGATCGTCAGTTTCGGCACGATCCACGGAAAGCCGTTGGCCGTACTCAACTGGAGGTTGCGCGGGCTCGGCTTGTCGAACGTGGTGACTGTGGTGATCTCGGTCGTGGTGATTTCGGTCATTTCGGACCCGTCCGAATCTCCCATGTCATCGAGGTCGGCGAGGATCTCTTCGACGAGGGCCCAGATGGCCTCGATGAGTTCGTCGAGGGAGTCCGGTTCGGGGGCCGACCGCTCGGCGTTGAGCCGTTCGGCGCAGTCGGTGACCGCTCGGGAGCGCTCGGTCCTGTTGGCGTTGCGCCAGATCTTGGCGAAGGTCGCCCGGTCGACCTTGCCGATCTTGGTGGCGTCGACGTCCTTCGCGTCGAGTAGATCCCGGGCGAGGCAGGCCGTGACCCTCTCGGCGGTGATGCCGGGTGGCAGGGCCGGGGCGCTGCTCTCCTGGTCGTCGGGCAGGGGCATTCCGGGCTTGGCCACCGGTGTGTCGCCGCCGGACGCGGTCTGGCCCTCGTCCTCGGGGGCCGCGCCGTCGGCGGAACCGTTCCCAGGATCCCCAACCGCGGGGCTGTCCGGGGCGCCGTGAGACGGTGAGGCTTCGGGCGTCTCGGCGTCCGGCTGCTGCTCACCCGCCCCCGGCGATGCGGGCGGCTGGGTGTGCTTGGGCTGGTCGACCGTGTCGGGGTGCTGCTTGTGCAGGTCGGTTAGGTTTATCAGCGCGTTCTGCACCGATTCGGGGACTGAGAACTTCTGCTTGCGCACGCCGGCGCCGAGCTTGGTCAGCTCTTCGCGGTTCCACAGGTCCGGGCGCAGGTAGGTCGCCACGGCCACACCGGGTTCCTCGACCCAGAAGAGGTTGCCGGTCTCCTCCGACAGATAGGCGGCGCGCCCGTCGTTGTCGATCGTCTCCAGCGTGTCGTCGTTCAGGTGGCGATACCTGGATCTGCGCAGGTCGTCGAGGGTCTTGAGGGAGTCGTTGCGGATGACGCCGACGTGGCCGTAGACCGCGTCGGCGTCCTGGATCCAGGAGATGAAGGAGACGCGTTCCGTGGGTTTGGTCGAGGTCTGCGCGCGGATCCCGTACCGCTTCAGCCCTGGCGGCAGGTAGGTGATCTCGAACCCGTCGAGCGCGTAGTGCGAGCCCGTCTGCTCGAAGACCCGCGGGTCCGGCTGCGGCGTTTCGGCGGCGAGCGCCACGGCTCCTCCCAGGACGCCGAAAGCGGTCAGGGAGGTGGTTGTGGCACCTGCGAGCGCGATCCACCTCTTGTGGTGCTTGCGCATGCTTCGACCTCTCGTTTGACTACATAGTGTCCTAACTGGGAAACACTGTGTTTGTGAACATGTAACCACTATCAAAAGTCGCACATCGCGTGTCCAAATGCTCACAATGAGTGGTTCGTGTCGCGGGTTTACCACCTAGATACCGATACACCCGGGGGTGTTCCTGGCGACGGCACCAGGGGCTCGCCTGCCCGACACCTGTCGGCAACCAGGCGCGAACAGTCTGGAGGCGGTCAGTGAACCGGTACTTGCGAAGGGAATGGCATGCTCCGACGGCTCGGAATCGTCAGCGTCGCCACGATGCTGGCGCTGGCCACGGGCGGTGGCACCGCTGCCGCGCTCACCGACCCCGATCCCTCGACCCGGGAAAGAGCACAGCGCAGGGTGCTCGACGTCGCCCACCGGGGAGCGTCCGCCTACGCCCCGGAAAACACCCTCGCCGCCATTGATGTGGCCGCCGATCTCGGCGCCACGGCGGTCGAGATCGACGTCCAGCGCAGCAAGGACGGCCACCTCGTGGTCATCCACGACACCACCCTGAGCCGTACGACCGACGTGGAGAAGCGCTTTCCGGGGCGTGCGCCCTACAACGTCCGCGACTTCACTCTGAGCGAGATCAAGCGGCTCGACGCCGGTTCCTGGTTCGGCTCACGGTACGCCGGGGCGGAGGTCCCCACCCTGGAGGAGGCGCTGGACCTGCTGGCCTACTACCGGCGCAACCTGCTACTGGAGATCAAGGCGCCGGTGCTCTACCCCGGCATCGAGGACGATATCGCGCGGACCCTGCGGGACAACCCGTACTGGCTGATCCCGACCGGTCGCAAGAGCGCGAACCGGCTGGTCATCCAGAGCTTCGACCGGGACAGCGCCAAGCGGTCGAAGAGGCTGTTGAACCAGGTCCCGCACGGCATCCTCGGCCGGGTCGACGAGGGCGAGATCGACAGGTACCGGTCGTGGGCCGACATGATCAACCCCAACCACACGACGATCGACGCCGCCTACGTGCGCGAAGTGCACGCCGCCGGCATGCACGTGGTGCCCTACACGCTCAACGAGCGCGACGAGATGCGCCGGGCGATCCGGATGGGCGTCGACGGCATCATCTCCGACCGCCCCGATGTCCTGGCCGACGTCATCGGCGGCGAGCGGTCCGCCGAAGAGCGGAAGTCCGCGCCGGTACTGCCCTGACGCGTGAGACGCCTCGCGCCCGACCCCGCGGCGGTTCCCGGAGCCCGTGCGGCGTCCGGGGCCGCCCTACTGCTGGAATAGGGGCGGCAGCACAGGGCACGACGATGGAGTGGGCCGTGGAACACGTTCGGTTGGACATCCCCGAGGAGCGCATCGACTGGCGGGCCAAAGGGTTCTGGTGGCACGGCCCCGCGATCCCCACGGGGGACTTCGCGGCCCGGCGCCCCCACCTGTTCGACGGGTCCTTCACCTGGCCGGTGATGGCGGCGCGGCGATCGGCGCTGGAGGGCAACATCGCGGCCCTCGCCGACTTCGCCCGTGAGCACGGCCTCAGCTTCGCCCCGCACGGCAAGACCACCATGGCGCCCCAGCTCTTCCAGGCGCAGTTCGACGCCGGGGCCTGGGGCCTCACCGCCGCCACCGCCAACCAGGTGCTGGCCTACCGGCGGTTCGGCGTCCCCCGGGTGCTGCTGGCCAACGAACTCCTCGACCCGACCGCGCTCGGATGGATCGTCGCCGAGCTGGACCGCGACCCCGACTTCGACTTCCTCTACTACATCGACCGCTCCAACCCCGGATACCACCGCGCTGCCGAGGCGGTGGCCGGACGCCCGAGCGGGCGCCCGTTGCGCGTGCTCGTGGAACGCGGTTTCCCCGGCGGCCGGACCGGTTGCCGCGAGCGCGCGGAGATGATGGCGGTGGCCAGGACCATCCATGCCACGCCCGGCCTGGAAGTGGCCGGTGTCGCCGCCTACGAGGGCGGACTGGAGACCCGCGAGGACGTCGGAGAGCTGGTGCGCGCCCTGGTCGCCGACGCCTGGCGGATGGGGGAGGAGGGCCTCACCGGTGAGCGGCCCATCGTGTCGGTGGGCGGGAGCGCCTGGTTCGACGTCGTGGCGGAAGAACTGGGCGGCCGCGACGACGTGTGGCCGATCCTGCGCAGCGGCGCCTACGTCGCCCACGACGACGGGCTCTACCGGGACACGACGCCATTCCGCAGAATCGGCGGCGCGGACGGCCCGCTGAGCGCTGCGCTGGAGATCTGGGCGCAGATCTCCTCCGCCCCCGAGGAGGGCCTGGCCATCGCGGCCCTCGGCAAGCGCGAGGCCAACTTCGACGCCGGGCTCCCCGTCCCGAAGGTCGTGCGGCGCGCCGACGGGCGGGAGCAGGACGCCGCGGCGATCGAGGTCACCAAGCTCAACGACCACCACGCCTACCTCCGCCTTCCCGACGGTTTCCGGATCGAGCCCGGCGACCTGGTGATGTTCGGGATCTCCCACCCCTGCACGGCCTTCGACCGCTGGCGTTTCATCCCGGTGGTCGACGACGACCACACCGTGGTCGATGTGCTGACGACGTATTTCTAGATGGTCTCGGGTGGTCCCGCGGTTCGGGACGCCGTGTCGCGGACCTCCGGGCGCCCGCTCGCCTCACCCCCACCCCGGCACGCCGGGACGCTGCTGCCAGGGGTGCGGTCCGTCCAGTGGGCGGTACTCCACGCCGATGGCGTCCAACCGGGCGAGGTGGGCGCGCAGCCGGGGCAGGAACTCCGCGAAGTCGCGCTCGGCGGAGGACCACGCCACCTCCGCGAACGCCGACAGGCGGGGAAATGCCATGAAGTCCACCGTGCGCGGCGAGTCCATGTTCTCGGTCCAGACGTTGACCTGCGCCCCCAGCACGTGCTCGGCCCCGGTGTCGGCCAGCTCCGGGGGCACGGGCTCGGCGGCGTAGACGTCGGCGACGGTCAGCACCGTCCCCACCGGGATCGGCTCGGCGGCGGAGGCCGACTGGCGGTAGTCCAGATAGGAGGTCCGGGTCGGGCACATCACCACGTCGTGGCCGGCCCGCGCCGCCGCGATCCCACCCTCGGTGCCGCGCCAGGACGCCACCGTGGCGCCCGGCGCCAGGCCGCCCTGAAGGATCTCGTCCCAGCCGAGCAGGCGGCGCCCGCGCTCGGCGAAGTAGGCGTCGAACTGGCGGACGAACCAGCTCTGCAGTTCGTTCTCGTCGGCCAGGCCCTCCTCGACGATGCGCAGCTGGGCGGTGGCGCTCGCCTTCCACTGGGCCTTCGGGCACTCGTCGCCGCCGACGCAGATATAGGTGCTCGGGAACAGCTCCATAACCTCGTCGAAGACGGCCCGGTAGAAGTCGAGCACGGTGTCGGTGACGTCGAGGACGGTCTCGTCGATGCCCCATTCGCGTCCGACCTCGACCGGCGCGCCCTCGCCCAGTTCGGGGTAGGCGGCGATGGCGGCCCGCGAGTGGCCGGGGATGTCGATCTCGGGGACGACCGTGATGTGCCGGGCCGCCGCGTAGGCCACGATCTCCCGGATGTCGTCTTGGGTGTAGAAGCCGCCGTGGGGGCGGCCGTCGAAGACGGCCGGCCGCGCGTGGCCGACCTGGCTCTCCCGCCGCCACGCGCCGATCTCGGTCAGCCGTGGGTAGCGCCGGATCTCGATCCGCCACCCCTGGTCGTCGGTGAGGTGCAGGTGCAGCACGTTGATCTTGTGCAGGGCCAGCAGGTCGATGAAGCGCAGCAGGTCGTGCTTGGGCAGGAAGTGCCGGGCGACGTCGAGCATGCAGCCGCGCCAGCCGAACCTCGGCCGGTCGGTGACGCGCACGGCGGGAAGCGTCCAGTCGGCCGATGGCGTTGCGGCGCGGCGGTAGGCCGCCGGCGGCAGTAGCTGGCGCAGTGTCTGCGCGCCGTAGAAGACGCCGGCGGGGTCGTGTCCGACGATCAGCGCACCAGCGCCGTCGATGGTCAGCTGGTAGCCCTCCGCCCCGAGACCCGCCGCGGGGTCCACGCGGAGCCGGATTCCCGCGTCGTCGTCCCCGGGTGGCAGGGGAAGCCCCGTCGCCGCGCCGACCTCGGCGCGCAGCCAGGCCTCCGTGTCCCATAGCTCGGGGGCGGCGCTGATGCGGGTGGCGGTGGTCAGCGTCAAGCCGTCCTCCTGGCCCGCGGTGAGTTCGACGGGCTGTGGCACGAGCGCGATGTCGGGCACGCGGGGGCTCCCATTCGGTCACGTTCAGGGGGGTGCCATCGTGCCACGCCGCGGCCGAAATGGAACAGGGACTTTCGGTCGGAGCGGACCGCCCCCGCTCCGTCATCCCGGCGGTGGCCGGGTGAGAGGGGACGCTGATCCACTCCGGGCGCATCGTGGTGCCGCCTGTGACCTGCCATTCGTTCGAGCGCGGCGGGGCGAGCACGGAGAGGCTGCCCATCTGGGCGGGTCTCGACGGCGGGCCCTTGGCCGGGATCCACTCCGTCGCGGACCGGTCCGCGAGCCGGACCGGATGTCCCCGAGCGTTCGCCGGGAGGGCACGAAGGCGGCCACTACTGGCCAATGAGCGACCCGCCGTTGCGGCCGCGGGGCGGCCGGACATCGTCGAGATGGATCCAGGTCTCGGTGACGTGTACGCCGGGCAGCGCGCGCAACCGCTCGTAGACGGTGTGCAGGATGGTCACCGACTCGGCGGCCACGGTGCCCATGAGGTCGGCGTTGCCCAGGCAGCGGGTGAGGAATCGGGTGTGTTCCCAGGTGGAGACCTCCGTGACGGCGTCGTGTCCGTCGGATTCCAGCCGGAGCGCGAAGCCGCCCCGCCGGATCAGGCCGACGGCGGAGGGGTCGAGCAGCGCCGTCACGCGCAGCACGCGTTCGCGCATCATCCGCATGACCCGGCCGCGCACCGCGCCGGGGGAGAGCCCGACGTGCCCGGCCAGCTCGGCGAACGACAGGCGGCCGTCGCGTTCGAGCAGGTCGATGAGGAGCCGGTCCACGTCGTCGGGCTCGATGCCCGGGGGTTCGGCGGCGGCGAGCACGGGATCCTTGAGGACGTGCGTGTACACCGTGGTGTCGATCTCCCGGACACCGGAAAGTGACCGGATCCGGTCGACCGCGGCGCTGAGCCGCGGCAGGTCGCTCCCCTGGACCTCGACGGAGAGGGGAAAGCGCCCCGTGGTCAGTCGCACCTCGCGCGCCTCGGGCATCCGGGCCACGGCTTCGGCGACCGGTGCGGCGCCGCCGCGGACGCGGATCGCCAGGTGGGCCAGGCTACCGATGCCGCGAACGGTCGGGTGGGCGACGCCGATGATGCGCAGGCTTCCGGAGTCGAGGAGGCGCCGGACCCGCAGCCGGGCGGCCGCGCGGGACAGCCCGATGCGCCCCGCCAGGGTCTCGAAGGGCAGTCGTCCGTCGATGCGCAGTTCACGGACGATCGCCGCATCAATGGCGTCGAGCTCCATCGTCACCTACCTCGTTCGGGGGATTTCGGCTCATTCTGCCCAATATCGCTTTCGTCCTCTTCGAAGCCGCCGGGACGTCGACTTGACAATCCGCGTGGCACTACTCCGGCGTATCCGGCCCCTCATACCCGCGGAGGATTCCCCGATGGGCGCGGAGGCACCGCCCGTCGGCCGTCATGTCGTGTCACATCGCATGTATGCATGCTGTGACGTGCGTGTTTGGTGGGGTATGCCCCAACTGTGGCGCACGGGGGATGATCGGTTCCGGTCATGTGCAATGCCCACGATGGTGGGTGTCCGCCACCGACTATTGACCGAATGTTTCCGCGTACTCCTCGATCTCTTGACGGACGCGGACCGATAGCCGCGTTATCTACGGTGGGGGTGTCAACCGGGGAACCGCCGCCGGGTACGGAAGAGAAGAAGGAAGGAGCGCGGCTGCTGTAGGAGGTGGACGCCGCCAATCGAGGGTGCGGTCGCCACCACCATCATCCGGGTGCTGGCCATATCGCCCGGGTGAATGGCTGGTCCGTATCGTCCACACCATGGACGGCGTCCCCGTGGCGCCGGGACGACCTGGAGGGGGGAGTATCGTGCCGGATCACCGGAGGTCGGCCGGTCGGCCCCAGAGGGCGTGGTCGGCGTGATCTACGTGTCCGTCGCGATCGCGCTCGCGGGGGCGTTCTGCCTGGCTCTCGGGTCCGCCCTGCAGGAGCGTGACGCCGTCCGCGCGCCCGGCCGCGGTGTCGCGCGCATGGACTTCCTCGTTCACCTGGCCCAACGGCCGCGCTGGCTGATCGGCACAGTGGCGGCGGGCGCGGGGGCCACCCTCCACCTGATCGCGCTCAGCGGTGCCCCCCTCACGATCATCCAGCCGATCGGCGTGACCGGCCTCGTGTTCGCGATCGTGCTCTCCGCGCTCTTCAACCGGTCGCGCGTGCGCCGCAGCCAGATCCTCGCGGGGGTCGCCGTGATGGTCGGGCTGGTGGGCGTGCTGTCGCTCTTCCCCCACGGCCGGGATGCCCCGGTCATGTCCGACACCACCGCCATGATCCTGGCCGGGTCCGTCATGGCGGTCGGCGTCGTCACCTACCTGTGCGCCCACTGGGTCCCGCCCGGCCTGCGCGCCCTGCTCCTCGCGGGTGCCGGCGGCACCGCGCTGGGCACCACCTCGGGGATCGCCCGGGTGGTCGCGGCGCAGACCGTCGTCGACGTCGCCGCGGTCTTCAGCCTGCTGACGCTGCTCGCTGTCGCGCTCGCGCTGTTCGGCGGGATGCTGATGCAGAACGCCTACCGCACCGGCCATTTCGCCGCCGCCTACGCCATGCTCCTTATCGCCGACCCCATCACCGGTGTCGGCATCGGTTCACTACTGCTCGGCGAAGGACTGCCGGGAACCCCGCTGGCCCAGGTGCTCGCCGCGATCTCCGCCGTCGTGGCGATCGTCGGAACGGCAGTCCTGGCCCGTGCCAAGACACGCAACCCCGAGGCCGCCCGGCGCTTCGGTACCGGCCGTCCGGACACGCTGTTGTCACCATCAGTTCAGGAGAAGCCGCATGACACCGTCGAACGACCTTCCCTTTCCTCACGCGAGCCGAGCGGGCCGGGACGGTGACTCCCCGATGCGCGTCGTGATCGGGACCGACACCTATCCGGCCGACGTCAACGGCGCCGGGTACTTCACCTATCGGCTCGCCGCCGGCCTCGCCGATCGGGGACACGACGTGCACGTGGTGTGCGCGTCGGACACGGGCCGGCCGGGGATCGACCACGACTCCGGGGTGACGCTGCACCGGCTGCGCTCCGCGCCCCTCCTGGTCCATCCGACGATGCGCACCGCGGTGCCGCTGGGCGTGACCGGGCATGTGGCCCGCCTGATCGACCGCCTCGCCCCGCACGTGGTGCACTCCCAGAGCCACTTCACCGTCAGCCGCGCCGCGATCCGCTGCGGCCGCCTCTCCGGTACCCCGGTGCTGCTCACCAACCACTTCATGCCCGACAACCTGTTCGCCCACGCCCACATACCCGAGCGCCTGCACGACACGGTCGGAGCGCTGGCCTGGCGCGACATGATCCGGGTGGCCTACGAGGCCGACTACGTCACCACGCCCACCGAACGGGCGGCCGGGCTGCTCCGCGAGAAGGGCTTCACCCGCCCGGTGGAGGCCGTGTCCTGCGGTATCGACCTGGACCGCTTCCACCCCCGACCGGACGAGCGCCGGGCCGCGCGCGACCGGTTCGGCCTGCCCGACCGCGACACCATGGTGTTCGTCGGGCGCCTGGACGAGGAGAAGCGCATCGACGACCTGATCCGCGCGCTGGCGCGGGTGGTCAGGGAGCGCGATCTGCAGCTGGCGCTCGCGGGCACCGGGCAGCGCCAGGCGGAGCTGCTGGATCTCGCGCGGCGGCTGGGCGTGGCCGACCGCGTCCACTTCCTCGGCTTCGTCCCCGACGACGACCTGCCGCTGGTCTACGTCGCCGCCGACGTGTTCGCCATCGGCAGCGTGGCGGAGCTGCAGAGCATCGCCACGCTGGAGGCCATGTCGACCGGCCTGCCGGTGGTAGCCGCCGACGCGCTCGCGCTGCCGCACCTGGTGGACCGGGGTCGCAACGGCTACCTCTACCCTCCGGGGGACAGCGAGGAGCTGGCCGGTCGGCTGCTCGACGTGCTGGGGTCGGACGACCGGCGCGCCGCCATGGGCGCGGCCAGCCGGGAGATCGCCCAGACCCACGACCACCGCCGCTCTCTCGACCGCTTCGAGGAGATCTACGCCGGGATCCGGCCGAGACCGGTGCCGCGCGCCGCGCGCCGCTTCTCGGTGGTCGGCCGGACCGACGCGCGGCGGCGCCAGGGGGTGGCCGCCTGATGGGCCCCGGCCGCCGGTCTCGGGCGCTACGCTCTCGGGCCGCGTTGCCTGGCCGCCTACCGCGGGCTCGCGGCCGCGGGTTGCGGACAGCTCACCGCGAACTCGGGCATAGGCCTATTCATCCCCGCATACACGGCTACTTTCCGTGATTTTTGCATCACATTTCGATGCTGGCTCCCTGTATCGGGATACACACCTAGTGTGTGGTTCCTGGGGGCAGGCCGAACACGCGGGGACGTCGAGTCCGTCGCCGCCCGGCTTCGTAGCGTCGAGCTCAAGGCCCAGGAGCACGAGGCCGACATGGCCGTCTTCGAGCGCGACCACACCGCCCTCGACCTGCGGGTGAGGCGGCTGGAGGGCGAGCTGGAAGACCTGCGCAGGCAGCGCATAGAGGCGTACGCGCGCTGGTGGAACACCCGCGAGGACCGCGACCGGGCCCTGCACATCGCGCGGCGGCTGCGGCGCCGCCTCGAACGGGCCCGGCGCCGTCGTCTGCGCCCCATCGACGGCTATGCCGAGGGCTGATCCCCGCCGTCGGCGGTGGGTAGGGCCGGACGCGGGAGGATCCCGCCGTGGCCGTCGCTCTCCAGGGTGTCGCTCAGTGTCTCGCCCGTCTCCGCGGCGGCGGTGAGCAGCGCGCGCAGCGTCACGTCGATCGACGGGCGGCGCAGGCTCGACGCCCGGATGACGGCGTAGATGTCGCGCGAAGGCGCGTCCTCGGGGAAGCGGCGGTAGGCCAGTCCGCTGCTCCCCGACACCAGGGCGAGGGCGGGGACCGCCGCGATGCCGATGCCCCGCGCCACCAGGCTGAGGATGGTGCCCAGCCCCTCGAATTCCCAGGCCGCCGAGGGGGCGCCGCCGATGTCGGCCAGCAGCCGGTCGGTGCCCTGGCGGGAGGGTTCGCCGTGCGGGGCGGCGATCCACGCCGCGTCGCGCAGGCGGTGCAGGTCCACCGGCCGGCGCGGGTCGGCCAGGGGGTGGTCCGCCGGAAGCGCCAGCACCATGGGGTCGCGCAGCAGGTGGATGTAGCGGAGCTTGCCCGAGCGGGTGTCAGGGGCGAGGCCGCTCCAGTCGTCGACCACGGCGACGTCGATCTCTCCGGCGCTCACTTTGTGCGCCCCCGTGCCCTCCGTCGCCTGGCGCAGCACCAGCTGCATGCGCTCGTGCCGACGCAGGATCTGGGCCAGCTTCGGGGCGAAGGCGACCGCGGCGGTGGGGAACGCCGTCACCGTGACGCGGCCGCGGGGGACGTCGGTCTGCGCGGCCAGGGCCGACTCCGCGGCTTCGACCAGGGCCAGGATCTGTTCCGCCTGCTCTGCCAGGAGTCGTCCGGTATCGGTCAACTCGGCGCTGCGGGCGGTCCGGTCCAATAAGGGGGCGCCGACTTCGCGCTCCAAGGCGGACAGCTGCTGGGAAACTGCTGACGCTGTGTAGCCGAGTGCCTGCGCAGTGCCAGATATGGTGCCGTGCTCGGTGAATTCTCGGAGGATCTTGAGCCGTCGGAGATCGAGCATCAGTTCATCTTACGCTGGCCATCGAAAAGACTCGCTTGTGGTGATGGATGACGGGAGGCAGGGTGAGAGTGGACGCGGGAGGAACACACATCCCAGCCCGCACACCCGTCACCGGACGTATGCGGAGTTGATCGCTTCATGTCTGTCAGCGTGTCGGCGACACTCGCCGTCAACGAAGCGCTCGCCGAGCGGCGGCGCCAGGGGCTGCCCGTACTTCCGCTGGGCTTCGGCGAGGCCGGGCTCCCGGTGCACCCGGCGATGCGCGACGCGCTGGCAGCGGGGGGCGACACCAACGCCTACGGTCCGGTCGCCGGACTGGAGTCGCTGCGGACGGCCGCCGCCGGGTACTGGGACCGCCGCGGACTGCCCACCGACCCCGACCTGGTGGTCGCGGGGCCCGGCAGCAAGCCGCTGCTCTACAGCCTGCTGCTGAGTATCGGCGGCGACGTCGCCGTCGCCGCGCCGAGCTGGGTCAGCTACGCCGCGCAGACGCATCTGGCCGGGCACGACGTCGTCTTCGTCCCGACCGCGCCCGCCCAAGGCGGAGCGCCCCAGCCCGACCTGCTGATCGACGCGGTGGTCCGGGCCCGCAGGCGCGGCCGCGACGTCCGCGCGGTCGTCGTGACCACGCCCGACAACCCCACCGGGACCGTGCCCTCGCGTGGGACGATCCGGCGGCTGGCCGACGCGGCGCGGGCGCTCGACCTGGTGATCATCTCCGACGAGATCTACCGCGACCTCGTACACGAGCCCGGCACCGTGGTGCGCAGCCCCGCCGAGTTCGCCCCGGAGCGCACGGTCGTCACCACCGGGCTCAGCAAGAACCTCGCCCTGGGCGGCTGGCGCCTCGGCGTCACCCGGCTTCCCGACAGCGACATCGGGCACCGGCTCCACAGCGACCTGCTGGGCGTGGCCAGCGAGATCTGGTCCACCCCGGCCACGCCGGTCCAGCAGGCCGCCACCTACGCCTTCGGCGAGCCCGCCGAGATCACCGACCACATCGCCCGCAGCCGACGGCTGCACGGCCTGGTCGCCCGCGCCGTCGCCGACCGGTTCGTGAGCGTCGGCGCCCTGGTGGCCCCGCCGCAGGGGGGGTTCTACCTTTACCCCGACTTCGAGGGCCTGAAGGAATCGCTGGCCGCTGACCACGGCGTCACCACCGGCCCTGAGCTGTGCGCCCTGCTGCTGGACTCCTACGGCATGGGAACCCTGCCCGCCGCGGAGTTCGGCGAGGACGCGGGGGCGCTCCGGATGCGCGTGGCGACCAGCCTCCTCTACGGAGAGACCGAGGCCCAGCGCTACTCCGCCCTCGCGGCCGACGACCCGCTGGCCCTGCCCTGGATCCGCGCGCACCTGGACCGCCTCGACGGCGTGCTCGACCAGCTGCTCTGCCGCGAACGAGTGCCCTGCGGCGAGGTCGGGTGAGCGGCCGGGAGGAGAGACGACGACCCACCAAGTGAGCACCACCCTGTGCGCATGACCCGCGGCGGCAACGGGGGCGAGGAGCGGGACCGGAGAGGGGCCGGTCCCGCTCCTCCACGTCGTCTGCGGGGCCGTTGAGGCCACCGTGGTCGTTCCTTCTGCCGTCCCGGTCCGCCGGGGCGCGGGGCGGTCAGCGGCGGGCCAGCAGGCCGGCGCCGGCGGGAGCGCCGCCGGGGGCGCCCGACTCCGCTTGGGCCCCCAGGGGCTGGGCACCCGTCGGGGCGATCACCTCCCGGTAGTGCCCCAGGAGCTGGTCGCCGATCACCTCCCAGGTCCGCTCCTCGACCGTCCTCCGGGCCTCGGCGGCCATCTGTTCGCGCAGCGCGGCGTTGTGCGCCAGGCGTCCGGTGGCCAGGCGCAGCTCGCGCACCGAATCGGGGGCGTAGAGCAGACCGTTGCGCTCGGGGACCACCAGGTCCAGCGGGCCGCCGGACGCCGGGGCCACCACCGGCACCCCCGAGGCCAGGGCCTCCTGCACGGCTTGGCAGAACGTCTCGTCGGCGCCCGTGTGCACGAAGACGTCGAAGGAGGCGTAGAGCCGGGACAGCTCCTCGCCCGTACGCTGGCCGAGAAACGCGACCGGCGCTGTGCCGCGCAACCGCCGCCGGAGCCGCGCCCGGTCCGGGCCGTCCCCCACGATCACCAGCCGCACCCCGCGCAGCTTCGCCACGTGGGCCAGCAGGTCGACGCGCTTGTCCCGGGCCAGGCGGCCGACGTATCCGACGATGACCTCGCCGTTGGGGGCCAGCTGACGGCGCAGCGCGGCGTCGCGGTGGCGCGGGTCGAAGCGCGCGGTGTCCACGCCGCGCCGCCACAGGCTCAGTCGCGGGAAGTCCTGACCGGCCAGTTCGCGCAGGGTCGCAGACGAGGGCACCAGGGTGCGGTCCACCGCGGCGTGGACACGGCGCAGGAAGGGCCATAGCAGGCTGCCCGCGGGAAGGCCGTAGCGGGCGGTGAATCCGGGCAGGTCGGTCTGGTAGACGGCGACCGTGGGCAGCGCCCAGCGGCGCGCGATGTCGACCGCGGTGTGCCCCAGCAGCGCGGGGGAGGCCAGGTGGAGGACGTCGGGGCCGAAGGAGCGCAGCGCGGCGGTAACGAGCCGCCGCGACGGCAGCCCGCCGGTGAAACCGCGGTAGAAGGGCAGGGGTACGCCCGGCAGGCGCACCACGGGGAATCCGGCGTAGTGGGCGGGGCCGGCGCCCGGGGCGAGGATGAGGGCCTGGTGGCCCCGGGAGGAGAGGTGTTCGGCGACCCGGCAGACCGAGTTGGTGACGCCGTTGACCTGGGGAAGGAAGGACTCGCTGATGATCGCGACGCGGAGGGGGGACGCGGGTCCCGAGGCGGCGGGAGGTGGGGGAACGGACGCGGACACAGACGCAGACACGGTGTATCTCCCAACGGCGGTGGGCTCCTCCCCGGCACGCTAGGTACCCCGTGTGAACCTCTCCGGACCTGCGGTGGTCGTCCGATTGACGATCTTCCTCCGGCTATGCGAAGCGCGGGCCGCCCTGCTTCCGGCCGATGTCGCGTGAGTGGAGGTGTTGGGGCACTGATGGCCGTAGGATCGCGAGCTGTCGCCAATCACGCGTCCACGGATTCAGGAGCGCCGCATGACCCTCGTCGAATGGGCAGAGCTCGTCAGTGCCGAGCTGGAGCTGGGAGAGGAGATCGGCAAGGGCGACGTCGATCGGATCCTGGACCTCGCCCGGGATGCCGCGCACTCGGTCGCCCGCCCCGCGGCGCCGCTGACCACCTACCTGCTCGGTGTCGCCGTCGGCCGAGGAGCCGACCCCGTGGAGGCGGCGGCCGCGCTCAGCCGCCTCGCGCTCTCCCACGCTCCGGAATCGCCCGAATCGCCGTGATTTCCGCTGGTCATGTGCCTGTCACCGAACGCACAAGCGATCACTCCGTGGAAGAAACGTGACGCATACGTGACGAAACCGGTCAAAAAACCATGTAAATGTGGCAGTGCGCTGCATCACGTTGATCGCGGCGGTGCGTCGTGCCGTCGTCGCCACCCCGTCCCCACCGGGGCGGAGGGCGGCGGATCCTTACCCCCTCGCTCGAACACATAGGGAGTTCGTCCATGGATCAACTCACGGACATGCTGGGCACCCTCTCCGGCATTATCTGGAGTGAGTACGTCCTCATTCCGTTGCTGCTGCTCACTGGGTTGTTCCTGACGATCCGACTGCGGCTGCTGCAGTTCCACAAGCTCTTCCACGCCCTCTGGCTAGCGCTGGTCCGCCGCAAGGAGGCCGAGGGCGTCCAGGGCGACATCTCGCACTACCAGGCGCTGAGCACGGCGCTGGCCGCCACGGTGGGTGTCGGCAACATCGCGGGCGCCGCGCTGGCGATCGGCATGGGCGGCCCCGGCGCCCTGTTCTGGATGTGGATGACCGGCCTCGTCGGCATGGCGACCAAGTACAGCGAGGCGCTGCTGGGCGTGAAGTACCGGCAGGAGGACAGCGTGGGCAAGCAGAGCGGCGGCCCCATGTTCTACCTCCGCCGCGGTCTTCCCGGCGGGCTGGGCCTGACGCTGGGCGTCCTGTTCGCCGTGTTCGGCGCCATCGCGGCCTTCGGCATCGGCAACGGCACCCAGGCCAACACCGTCTCGCAGCAGCTCAACAACGTGTGGGGCGTCCCGACCTGGGTGGCCGGTATCGCGATGGTGATCATCGCGGGCGCGGTCATCCTCGGCGGTATCAAGAGCATCGGCCGCGTGGCCGCCGGGATCGTGCCGATCATGATCGTGCTCTACATCGGCATCGCCCTGACCGTGCTGGTCGTGCACGTCGGCGACATCCCCGCGGCGCTGGCGCTCGTCGTGACCGACGCCTTCACCGGGCAGGCCGCCGCCGGCGGCGGCGCGGCCTCCGTGTTCGTCGTGATCCAGGCCGGTGTGGCGCGCGGCATCTTCTCCAACGAGTCGGGTCTGGGCACGGGCGCCATCGCGGCCGCCGCGGCCAAGACCGACCAGCCGGTGCGCCAGGCGATGGTGTCGATGACCCAGACGTTCATCGACACCCTCATCGTCGTCACGATGACCTGCCTGGTCATCATCGTCACCGGCGTCTGGGAGGAGGACGGAACCGGCGACGGCGCCCAGATGACCTCGGAGGCGCTGCAGAGCGGCCTGTCGGCCATCACGCCAGCCCTGGGCACCATGGGCGGCTACATCGTGGCCATCGCCGTCGCGGTGTTCGCCTTCACCACCATCCTCGGCTGGTCCTACTACGGCGAGCGCTGCATCGACTTCCTCGTCGGCCACAAGGGCGTGCCCGTCTACCGCGTGGTGTTCGTCGCCATGATCTACGTCGGCGCCGTCGCCTCCCTGGACCTCATCTGGGTGGCCAGCGACATCGCCAACGGTCTGATGGCGCTGCCCAACCTGATCGGCCTGCTGCTGCTCTCCCCGGTCATCGTCCAGGAGACGCAGAAGTACTTCAGCAACCCCGACTGGAAGAACCCGGACATCAAGGTCCCCGACGTGCGCCAGCAGTGATCCTGTCCAGGCCCCGTCCCGCAGACCACGCGGGGCGGGGCCTTCGTTGATCTCGGCGATATCGACCGAATAATCGCCGATATTCGGTCGATATCGCCGAGATCAACGGGGAAACGGGCGAGAGCGGTGCAGGTGGGGAAAGCCTCAGTGGTCGGCCGCGACAGCCCCCCACCACGCGTGGAAGTGGTGGACCGGGCCCTTGCCGCGGCCCGCGTCGAGGTCGTCGGCGCGGCGCAGGGCCTCGGTGAGGTACTCCTTGGCGTCCCGCACGGCCGCGGGGACATCGTCGCGCTGGGGGAGCAGGGCGGCGATGGCCGAGGAGAGAGTGCAGCCCGTGCCGTGGGTGTTGCGCGTGTGGACGCGTTCGGCGGTGAAGGTCCGCGGCGGCCGGTCCGGTTCGACCAGGAGGTCGGTGCTGCGGTCGCGCTCCGCGCCGCCCAGGTGGCCGCCCTTGAGCAGGACGCGGCGGGCGCCGCGCCGGAGGAGGCGCTCGGCTTGGGCGCCCATCGCGTCGAGGCTGTCGGCCTCGTCCTCACCGAGGAGCTCGGCGGCCTCGGGCAGGTTGGGCGTGATGAGGTCGGCGCGCGGGAGCAGCTCGCCGCGAACCGCCGCCACGGCCTCGGGCGCTAGCAGCCGGTCGCCGCTCTTGGCGACCATCACCGGGTCGAGCACCACGTTGCGCAGAGCGTAGTGGTCGATGGCCGCGGCGACCGCACCGATGACGGCCGTGTCGGACAGCATCCCGATCTTCACCGCGTCCACCCGAGCGTCGGTGAGCAGCGTGTCGAGCTGGGCCGAGACGAACTCCGCGGGGACGGCGCGCACACCGGTGACGCCGCTCGTCGACTGGGCGGTCAGGGCGGTGATGACCGTCATCCCATAGCCGCCGAGCGCGGAGAAGGTCTTCAGGTCGGCCTGGATACCGGCGCCCCCGCTGGGGTCGCTGCCGGCGATGGACAAGAGGTTGTAGCCGCGCATTGGCGTTCCTTCGCTAGTACGAGCTAGATCAGGTTCGACGGGTGTGCTCTCAGCCGGGACGGCGGGCCACCAGCGGGTGACCTCCGCCCGGCACCCCGCGCCGTGATGGACGTGATGGCGTGCTGGACGTCGTGATGGAGTTGTGGGGTGCCCGTCAGCCGCGGTCGGTCGAGTCGACCGGGGCGGCTGAGCGGTGGCGGCCGCGGGGCTCCGCGGTCCCGTCCCCGGTGGCCTGCCGCCGGGCCTGGACACTCCGTTCGAACAGCAGGACCGCGACGACGATCACGAAGCCCAGGACGGCGAGCGCGACGGTGACCGGGATATCGCCCTCCGGCGCGTGCAGGGTGCGGTTCTCGTCCTGCCACGGCCACAGCGCGCGCAGCGAACCGGCCATCAGGCCGGTCAGGACCACCAGCGTGATGTGGTGGTAGTTCTCCATGAGCCACTGCAGCAGCTTCACGAAGAACGCCAGGCCGATGACCGCGCCCAGCGCGAACGTTCCGATGTAGCCGAAGTCGCGGCCGTTCAGCGCGTCCATCGTGGCCGTGTACAGGCCGAACGTCAGCAGGATGAACGAGCCGGAGACACCGGGCAGGACCAGGGCGCAGACGGCGATGGCGGCCGCGCCGACGACGATGGGGAAGCTGGGGTCGATGTGGGCCGGGGGAAGGCCGGTGGCGAAGAAGGTCACCGCCGCGACGGCCAGTGCCAGCAGGTAGTGTCCCGGCTTCCACGTGCGTCCCGAGCCGCTGTAGGGCACCCACAGCGAGGCCAGGATCAGGCCGAAGAAGAGTGCGTAGGCGAACTGCTGCTCGTGCTCCACCAGCGGAGCCAGGAACTTGGCGGCGACGATCGCCGCCAAGGCCATGCCGATCAGCACCGCGATGATGGCGCCCCAGTCGGCCTTGCGGAACTCCTCGGCGGCGCGGGCACCGCCGCGGCCCCGCGGCAGGTCGCTGGCTGCCAGCCGGATTCCGTTCACCGCGTGGCCGGCGGACGTGATGAGGGTTTCGTAGATGCCCACGATCAGTGCGACGGTGCCGCCACTGACGCCGGGGACCACCTCCGCGGTCCCGATGAGGGCGCCGCGGAACGCGTTGAAGAGGTGAGTACCGACTGACTTCGCCATGTCTCGCGTTTCGTCTGAATGGGTGCGGGAGGAAGTACGGGAGCACGTGAGCTGCGTGCGGCCGCCACCACGGCCGGCGCGCCCCCAGTCTAGGGGCGACCGACGCGCGGGTCCGGCGCTGTGCGCCGAGGTTTCGGACATGCCGTTCGAACCGTGTCCCGTGTGTACCGGCATCGTATGGGTAGTAGTGGCGTCAACGCGTCGGGAACCCGGGAGGCGGAGGGGGCGCCCCGGTACGGCACGACGTCCGCGGCGCCCGGCGCCGGGGAGACGGGGGAGGAATGTGATGAGGGAACAATTCCGTGATGCTCAGAGCCCCGGCTGGGGCTGGTGGGGAGCGGCCCGTGCCGCCTCTTGTGCATCGGGGGCACCATCTGTTCTCCTGCTGGAGTCCGCCTGAGGCGGTGCATCGTGCGTTAACCGAACGGGTATTTCAAAATCGAATAACGATCACTGCTGTTCCGATCAACGGCGATCGAAGGGAAAACCTGGATGAGCGACACCCGCAGTCTGGGCGAATACACGGCCGGTGGGGATCACACCGGTCCCGTCATTTCGAGTAGCGACCACATCGGACTGGCCGAGGCACACTCGGCGCACAACTACAACCCCCTGCCCGTTGTCATCGCCGAAGGCGAGGGCGCATGGGTCACCGACGTCGAGGGCCGCCGCTACCTCGACTGCCTCGCCGGATACTCGGCGACCAACTTCGGCCACAGCAACCCCGACCTGCTGGCCGCCGCGCACCACCAGCTCGACCGGGTGACGCTCACCAGCCGCGCCTTCTACCACGACCAGTTCGGCCCCTGGGTCGCCGCCCTCGCCGACCTCGTCGGCAAGGAAAAGGTGCTGCCCATGAACACCGGCGCCGAGGCGGTGGAGACCGCGGTCAAGGTGGCCCGCCGGTGGGCCTATGACATCAAGGGCGTGCCCGACGGGCAGGCCGCGATCATCGTCGCGGGCGGCAACTTCCACGGCCGCACCACCACCATCATCTCCTTCTCCGAGGACCCCGACGCCTACGGCGGCTTCGGTCCCTACACCCCCGGCTTCCGCGTGGTCCCCTACGGCGACGCCGACGCGATCGCGTCGGCCGTCGACGCGACCACGGCCGCGGTCATCGTCGAGCCCGTGCAGGGCGAGGCCGGAGTCATCGTGCCACCCCCGGACTACCTTCCGCGCGTCCGCGAGATCTGCGACGAGAACCGGATGCTGTTCATCGCCGACGAGGTGCAGTCCGGCCTCGGCCGCACCGGCACCGTGCGGGCCTGCGAGCACACCGGTGTCATCCCCGACGCCTACCTGTTCGGGAAGGCCCTGGGCGGCGGCGTCCTCCCCGTCTCGGCCATGGTCGCCGACGAGGACGTCCTGGGTGTGATCAAGCCGGGCCAGCACGGCAGCACCTTCGGCGGAAACCCGATGGCCGCGGCGATGGGCCGCACCGTTGTGCGGATGCTGCGGGAGGGGCCCTACCTGGAGAACGCCCAGCGGCTCGGCGAGGTGCTCGGTACCCGGATCAAGGAGTTCGTCGGCAACGGCGCGGTGGCCGCGCGCAGCATCGGGCTGTGGGCCGGCGTCGACGTCGACGAGTCCCTGGCCAGCGGGCGTGAGCTGTGCGAGCGGCTCGCGAGCAAGGGCGTCCTGGTCAAGGACACGCACGGCTCTACGGTCCGGCTCTCGCCGTCCCTCGTCATCAGCGAGGACGACCTGAACTGGGCACTGGACCGGTTCGGCGAGGTCCTGGCCGAACTACGCGCGGAGAAGGGATAGCGCCCGCCTCCTTGGTACGGCGGTGCCCCGCGGCCGCGACCGGCCCGGGACAGCGGTCGTGCCCGGCCTCCGTCCCGCCCATCCGCGCCCCGCGGCGGGCCGGGGGCCGGTGCGCTCTACTCGGCCTCGGCGGCCAGTACGTCGGGGCTGGCGTTGTCGAGTGTGTCGCGCGCGACGTAAAGCGCGCGGCCGGGGCCGGAGGCGATCCGTTCGGCCACCCGGTCGGTGAAGGCTGCCTGCCCCGCGGCGTTGGGGTGGAAGGAGCTCCGGTCGACCTTGATGCCGGAGCTCAGGTCGCGGATCATTACCCCGTTGAGCCACGGCTCTTCGGCGTGCACCTCGTGGCCCTTGAACACGGTGTAGGTGTCGACGAACTCCACGCTGCCGACCTGGTCCTCGTCGACGATCGCGGCGTCGGCCTGGTTGACGGCGTTCTCCAGCTGGAGGTTGAACCGCTTGACCGTATCGTTGAGCCACTTCTGGTCGCTGACGGTGAGCGTGTAGTACATCCCCTGGGGTTTCGCGGCGAAGAGCCGCGGATACCCGACCACGACGACGCGCGCGTCCGGCGCCCGGTCGCGGATCTCGGCGAGCAGATCGTCGAAGGTCGCCTTGAACTTCTCCATCCGCTTCTCGATGTCCTTCACCTGCCCGGTGCAGGCGTCGGTCTCCACCAGCGGCAGCCGCACCATGCACGTGCGCAGCACCGGCGTGAACCCCAGGTCGTTGCCGCCGATGCCCAGGGTGATCAGGGACGTGTGCGGGGTGATCCGGTCGAGCTGGGAGTCGGCCGACCCGGCCTCCTTCAGCATGGCGTGGCCCCTCTGTGAGCTGCAGGCGACGAAACCGAGCTCACCAGCGAAGTCGTAGGCGCCCAGAAGGCGCTGCGGGTAGGCGTTGGCCGACCGCCAGCAGCCGCCGGACTTCGCGGTTCCGGGGAGGTAGTCGCCCGCGCCGTCGCCCGAGGAGTAGGAGTCGCCCAGCGCGACGTAGTGCCCCCAGGTGGCGGCCTCGACCGGGGACATCTCCACCCGCCAGTCGGGGACGTCGGGGTCATCACCGGGCGGTGTCGGCTGGTCGGCACACGCGCGGCCAGTGGCATCGCACCACAGCTCCAGCACGCCGTTGCGGGTGACCGGCACGACGATGACGAGGACACAGGCGAGCACGAGGGAGACGGCGAGGAAGCCCAGGACCCAGGTTCGCCGCGTGAGTTCCGGTATGCGCACTATCCCGTTCTGCCTCTCGTTCTGCGCCGCCTCATGCTCGGGTCCGGCGGCGCGACCCTGGAGGCAGGGTACCGGCCCCGCCTCCTGCTTCGGCGGGGGCACGCGTGACCGGGAGCGGCCGCGGCGCGGGTGGTCCGCGGACCACCCGACCGGGCCACCCGGTCGCGTCAGGGCGGGGCGCCGGGCGGGCGGTTCCTAGGTCGGCCGTGTCATGCCGACGACGTCGAGGACGCGCTTGACCTCGATGTCGTCCAGGTCGGCGCGTGCGGTGAGGCGGAGGCGTGAACGGCCGTCGGGCACCGACGGCGGGCGGAAGCAGCCAACGCGGACACCGGCGTCGCGGCAGCGCCGGGCCCAGGCCACGGCCTCGTCGGGCGACGGTGCGCGGACCGAGACGACCGCGGCGTCGGGCGTGCTCGCGTCGAGTCCCAGCTCCCGGAAACCCGCGGCCAGTCGGTGGGCGATCGAGCGCAGCCTTTCGGGCCGCCGCGGCTCGGCGCGCAGCACCCGCAGTGCTGCCAAGGCCCCGGCGGCCGCGGCCGGAGCCAGGCCGGTGTCGAAGATGAAGGTGCGGGCCGTCTCCACCAGGTGCCGGATGACCCGGTGCGGGCCGAGCACGGCACCTCCCTGGGCACCGAGCGCCTTGGACAGCGTGGCCGTGGCGACGATGCCGCCGCGGTCGTCCGGGGCGATCCCGGCGGCACTCAGTGCCCCGCGGCCGTCGTCGCCGATGACGCCCAGGCCGTGGGCGTCGTCCAGGAGGAGCGCCGCCCCCGCGTCGGAGCAGGCGCGGGCGAGGCCGGAGACGTCGGTGAGGTCGCCGTCCACGGAGAAGACGGTGTCGCTGACCACCAGGCTCCGCTCGGCCGGGTGTGCCGCCAGCGCGCGGCGCGCGGCCGCGGCGTCGGCGTGGTCGAACAGCGAGACCCGCGCGCCCGCGGCCTTGGCCAGCCGGGCGGCGTCGATGAGGGAGGCGTGGTTGTACCGGTCGCAGACGAGGTGCGCGCCGGGGCCGGACAGCGACGTGACCAGTCCGATGTTGGCCGCGTAGCCCGAGGAGAACACCAGCGCAGCCTCGGTCCCGTAGAACGCGGCGAGCTCGGTCTCCAACTCACCGTGAAGGGTAGTGTCGCCGGTGACCAGCCGCGACCCCGTGGACCCCGCCCCCCAGCGCCGAGCGGCCGCCGCAGCCGCCCGGGTGACGTCGGGATGCCGGGTCAGGCCGAGGTAGTCGTTGCCGGCCATGTCGAGCAGCCCGTCGTCGTGCGCGCGGGGCCGCGTCCTGCGGGTCAGCCCTGCGTGCGCCCGTTCGCGCGCCGCCGCCGCCAGCCAGCCGAACGGGTCGGTTAGGCCGGATGCGGCCGCGTCCTGGGCGCCCGATGCGCGGACGGGTGGTTCTGTCGTCACGTCGATTCTCCGGGCAATGCTGTGGCCTGCGGGTCGGGAGGGGCCGGTTTCCGCCGGTCAGGGCGGAGACGACCGATGCACCGCCGGCGCATCGGGACGATGGTAGACGGGGCCTGCGGGAGAGCCGTGGCCGAGGGTACTGCGGAGCCCGGGCCGGGCGCGGTTCGCCGCCGCGCAGTCCATATCCGCCCTGGCGTCCCTCCGCACGGGGCGGTGCCCGCACGGGTGGTGCCGTTACCCCTGCCCTACCGGGCCAAATGCGCGCCCACTGAAGATCGTGGTCGCGGTGGTCGGGACCTGCCGCGCCCGCCCTCCTCGCGGGCATCACCGCCATCACCGTCCGGCGCCGGGCCGGCCAGGTGGGGGCGCTTCCGCTCGCTCCTTCGTGTTCGCGCCGGTAGGGCAGAGGCACACGGTGCTAGGAGGCGGACACGACTCTCACACGCCCGCGACCGATTGTCATCGGCGGAACGGGACAAAGATCGGGGCCGATTTTGTGGAGGAGTCCGCATGCGGCCGGTCGGGGGCGGGTTGGGAGGATGGGCGACCATGACGCCACGCGTGACCAGTCAACCGGAGACACGACCGGGGCCGGCTCCCGACACAGGGGCCGACCCCGCGTGGGTGCGTGAGGTCGACCGGGCCCACCTCTGGCACCCCTACTCCTCCATAGGCTCGGGCCCC
This sequence comes from Nocardiopsis rhodophaea, assembly GCF_039530945.1. NCBI lineage: Bacteria > Bacillati > Actinomycetota > Actinomycetes > Streptosporangiales > Nocardiopsidaceae > Nocardiopsis > Nocardiopsis rhodophaea. The sequence goes on along the minus strand of NZ_BAAAPC010000013.1, from coordinate 106,385 downwards.
GCCCCGGGTGTCGTGCGCGGTGCGGCGGGAACCCGGATCCGCCTGACCGGCGAGGACGGTGTCGAGCGCGAGGTCGTGGACGGCATGTCCTCCTGGTGGTCGATGATCCACGGCTATGCCCACCCGGCGCTCGACGCGGCCGTGCGCGCGCAGCTCGACCGGTTCGGGCACGTCATGTTCGGCGGACTCACCCACGAACCGGCCGCGCGGCTGGCCGCCGCCCTCGTCGACATCACGCCCGCCCCCCTGCGGCACGTGTTCCTGGCCGACTCCGGATCGGTGTCGGTGGAGGTGGCCGTGAAGATGTGCCTGCAGTACTGGCGCTCGCAGGGCCGCCCGGCCAAGCAGCGGCTGCTCACCTGGCGCGGCGGCTACCACGGCGACACCTTCCAGGCGATGTCGGTCTGCGACCCCGAGGGCGGCATGCACGCGCTGTGGGGCGACGTCCTGCCCCGCCAGGTGTTCGCCGACGCCCCGCCCGCCGGGTACGACGCCGCACCCGACCCCGCCTACATCGGCCACCTCGACGCGCTCGTCGCCGAGCACGCCGACGAACTCGCCGCCGTCATCGTCGAACCCGTGGTGCAGGGCGCCGGAGGCATGCGCTTCCACAGCCCCGCCTACCTGAGGGCGCTGCGCGAGATCACCGAACGGCACGGTGTACTGCTGGTGTTCGACGAGATCGCCACCGGCTTCGGCCGCACCGGAGAAATGTTCGCGGCCGAGCACGCCGGGGTCGCCCCCGACGTGATGTGTGTGGGCAAGGCCCTCACCGGCGGCTACATGACCTTGGCGGCGGCGCTGTGCACCGCGGAGGTGGCCCAGGGCATCGCCGAGGGCGAGGTCCCGGTCCTCGCGCACGGCCCCACGTTCATGGGCAACCCGCTGGCCTGCGCGGTCGCCGTCGCCTCTATCGACCTGCTGCGGAGCGGCGACTGGCGGGGCGACGTCGCGCGCGTCGCGTCCGGCCTGCGCGCGGGCCTGGCCCCCGCACGCGACCTTCCCGGCGTGCGCGACGTGCGCGTCCTTGGCGCGATCGGCGTGATCCAGCTCGACCGCCCCGTCGATATGGGAGCCGCCACCGAGGCCGCACTGAACGCCGGAGCGTGGCTGCGCCCGTTCCGCGACATGATCTACGCGATGCCCCCCTATATCTGCGACGACGCCGACATCGAGCGGATCACCGGCGGGATGCTGGCCGCCGCACGCGCCTCGGTGGGGGTGCGATGAGCATCCTCGTCATCACCGGGACCGGAACCGAGGTCGGCAAGACCGCCGTCGCCGCCGCCGTCGCCGCCACCGCCCTGGCGTGGGGAGAACGGGTAGCGGTGCTCAAACCGGCCCAGACGGGGGTGGGCCCCGACGAGCCGGGAGACGCCGCCGAGGTGGCCCGCCTCGCCCCGGGCACGACGTCCCGCGAACTCGCCCGCTACCCCGAGCCGCTGGCCCCGGCGACGGCCGCGCGCCGCGTCGGAGAGTGGGGCGTACCTCCGAAGGAGACCGCCGACGCGGTCGCCGAACTGGAGGCCGACCACGGCCTCGTCATCGTCGAGGGCGCTGGCGGGCTGCTGGTCCGCCTCAACGCCGAGGGGACGACCATCGCCGACGTCGCGACAGACCTGGGCGCGCCCCTCCTCCTGGTGGCTCGGCCCGACCTCGGCACCCTGAACCACACGGCCCTCACCGCGGAGGCGATCCGCGCACGCGGCGCCTCCTGCACCGGCGTCGTCATCGGCTCCTGGCCGAACGACCCTGACCTCGCCATGCGCTGCAACGTGGCGGAACTGAGCACGATGGCCGACGCCCCCCTGCTCGGCGCGCTCCCGGCGGACATCACCCGGCTTCCCCCGCCCGACTTCGCCACCACCGCCCGCGCCTCGCTCGCCCCCGAACTCGACGGCACCTGGGACGCCGCCGAATTCGCCCGCCTGCACGCCCCCGGCCCCGCTTCTCCCGCGTTCCGGTGATCACGGCAGGAGTCTCAATTCTGTCCGTTATGCCCCCAACAGCCCTTTGGTCATCGACGCAACGGGGCTGGGAGTAAGGGTCTGCTGGGCGGCCTTGTCGGCGGTCGGCTCATCCGGCGTTCTTGGGTGAAAAGCGGCACCGAGGACGAGAGGGGGTTCGGGGCGCCGGGCTCCTAAGGGGGAGGCGGGCCGGGCGAGCGGCTGCGGCCCGCTTCGCCGGGCACCTCCCCGGTGGAGCGGTGGGGACGGCGGCGAGGGCAGGGGTTGGGGTGGCCCCTGCCGACTCCCGGGCGGGCCATGCGGGCGGCCCGAAAGTCGGATTTCGGGCCGCCGGGCGCCGCTTATGCCCGGTTTGCCACAAGTTCCCCGCGATGATCATGGTGATTCTCCCGGCACACCGGGCATAACCGGGTCCCTGGCCATGATCATCGACGGAAGGGGCCACGGCAGGGTGGCGCTCCCGCATCGTGGAAGCCCCTTTGTGGCAAGCGAGAGGCGCCTCGCACGCCGCGAACCGCCCCCCGACGACCCCCGCCACGGGACCGGCGCCCCCTTCCGCCCTCGGTGCCGCTTTTCACCACCAGACACCGGACTGGCGACCGCGGAGAAGGCCGCCCAGCAGACCCCTGCCCCCTGCCCTCGTCCCGCGATGATCATGGCCCTTGTCCCCATTCTGTCCGGTTTGCCGGGACCATGGCCATGATCATCGCCAGAGGGGGTGCGGCGGGAGAGCGCTCCCGCAGGTGATGCGGAACCCCCGGGTTCCGGTTGCCCGGAGGATGCCGGACCTGCCGCCGGTCTGGTGTCCCGCGGGCGGCACGGCGGGCACCGTGGGCGGTGCCAAGATGGAGGGATGCCTTCGATACGTCCCGCCCGGCACGCTGACGTCCGGGACCTGAGCGAGGTGTTCCACGCGGCTGCGCTGGCCGGGTGGTCGCACTTCCTGCCCCAGCAACGCCTGCGGGACTAGCCTCGCAAGGACGACATGTTCGCCCGGGCTGTTCGTGCGCCCGAGGTCACGGTGCAGGTCGCTGTGTCCGAAGGGCTGGTGACCGGTTTCGCCCTCACCCGCCCGACCGGTGACCGCCCGCAGGCACGGAGAACGGGTGAACTGCATATGTTCTACGTCCACCCGTCGGCATGGGGGACCGGCACCGCCGACACGTTGATGGCCGCGGCCATCAACGACCTCACCAGGAGGGGCTTCGCCCGAGCCACGCTGTGGACCGCCGAGGACAACCACCGCCCTCGCTCCTTCTACGGTCGCGTCGGCTGGGCGCCGGATGGCACCACCCGCTCCAAGACCAGGTACGGCGTCACCTTCGGCGAGCTCAGGTACGGAATCGCGCTCCACGGAGGCTGAGGCAGGCAAGCCGAACTCTGGGAGTGTGAAACAACGTGACCCCAGCACATATCGCGCGGCACCCTTTGCTGTTAGATGTGGTCCAGAGTCATGTGAGCCCGCGAAAGCTGACGGAGGCGCTGAACCATGTCCCAACGGTCACATCCCCAGCCACCGGTGCTTTGGGAACCGAGGGCCGAGCAGCGCGAGCGCGCGCAGATCACCGCATTCGCCCGGTGGGTGGCGGAGAACCGGGGGGTGCGGGCCGAGGACTACGACGCGTTGTGGCGCTGGTCGGTGACCGACCTGGACGGATTCTGGTCGGCGATCTGGGAGTACTTCGACATCCAAGCCGACACCCCCTACGAACGTGTGTTCGGGCGGCGGGAGATGCCCGGTGCCGAGTGGTTCCCCGGGGCGAAGCTCAACTACGCGCGGCACATCTTCCGCGACCGCGACGACGACGCCGTCGCCATCCGGCACGCCTCGGAGCTCCGGGTGCTGGGCGCGTGGACCTGGGGCGAGCTGAAGCGGCGCACCGCAGCGATCGCCGCGGGGCTGCGCCGCCTCGGTGTCGGCCCCGGGGACCGGGTCGTCGGCTACCTGCCGAACATCCCCGAATCCGCCGCCGCGTTCTTCGCCTGCGCGTCCATCGGCGCGGTGTGGTCCTCGTGCTCGCCCGACTTCGGCGTGCGCAGTGTCGTCGACCGGTTCGCGCAGATCGAGCCCAAGGTGCTGCTCGCCGTCGACGGCTACCGCTACGGGGGCAAGGACTTCGACCGCACCGACGTGGTGAGCGCCCTGCGCGAGCGGCTGCCCTCGCTGGAGCACACCGTGATGCTGTCCTACCTGGCCGGGCGGCCCCTCGACGGCACGCTGACCTGGGAGGAGCTCGAAGCGTCGGGGGAGGGGGCCGAGCTCGCCTTCGAACCGGTGCCCTTCGACCACCCGCTGTGGGTGCTCTACTCCTCCGGCACCACCGGCCTGCCCAAAGCCATCGTTCAGGGACACGGCGGCATCCTGCTGGAGCAGCTGAAGAACATCGAGCTGCACCTGGACGCCCAGGATGGCGACCGCGTCTTCTGGTTCACCACCACCGGCTGGATGATGTGGAACCTGCTGGTGAGCGTGTTGCTGACCCGGGCGTCCATCGTGCTGTACGACGGCAGCCCCGGCCACCCCGACCTCGGCACGCTGTGGGACCTGGCCGAGCGCGCCGGGGTCACCGTCTTCGGTACCAGCGCCGGATACCTGTCGGCCTGTATGAAGGAGGGCATCCACCCCACCGAGGGGCGCGACTTGTCCGCCGTGCGTGCCATCGGCTCCACCGGATCCCCGCTGAGCCCCGAGGGGTTCGCCTGGTGCTACCGGGAGTTCAGCGACGACCTCTGGCTCTTCTCCACCAGCGGCGGCACCGACATCTGCAGCTGTCTGGTCGGCGGCGTGCCCACGCTCCCCGTCTACGAGGGGGAGATCCAGGCGCGCTCGCTGGGCATGGCCGTCGCCGCGTGGGATCCCGACGGGAAGGAGGTCGTGGGCGAGGTCGGCGAGCTGGTGGTGACCGAGCCCGCACCGTCGATGCCGCTGTACTTCTGGGGCGACACCGACGGCGAGCGGCTGCGCGACAGCTACTTCTCCATGTATCCGGGCATCTGGCGGCACGGCGACTGGATCGAGATCACCGAGCGCGGCACCGCCATCATCTACGGCCGCTCGGACTCCACCATCAACCGCGGCGGGATCCGCATGGGCACCAGCGAGATCTACCGTGCGGTGCTGGCGCTGGAGGAGATCGTCGACGCGCTGGTGGTGGACGTCCCGCAGCCCGACGGCGGGTCGCGGATCGAGCTGTTCGTGGTGGTGCGCGAGGGCGTGGCCCTGGACGACACGCTGACCAGGGCCATCGCGCGGCGGATCCGCGAGGATTGCTCACCGCGCCACGTTCCCGACGCCGTGCACGCGATCGCGGAGGTCCCGCGCACCCTGTCCGGCAAGGTCCTGGAGGTTCCAGTCAAGCGCATCCTGATGGGGGAGCGGCCGGAAAAGGTGGCCAGCCGCGATTCGCTCGCCAACCCCGAGGCGCTGGACTTCTTCACCCGGCTCGCCGAGGAGCGGGGGCGCGCCACCCCCTGACGTGCTGCCCTCCCCTCGGAGCCGAGGGGGGAATGGCGGGCGGCGACGGGGCGGGCCGGCGATAGCGGAGATAGGAGAAGAGGACACCGATGCCCGAGACGCCCTAGTCTGGGCGTCGTGTCCCAGCAGGTATCCGGTGCCGCGCCGGAATCGGCGGCCGTCGTACTCCCGGGCAGGATCGCCGGGATCGACGCCGCCCGCGCGCTCGCCATCTTCGGTATGTTCACCGTCCACCTCGGTGTGGGCGCCATCGGCCTGCTGGACGTCGACGCCGCCGAGGTGGTCCACGGCCTGGCGCGGGGGCGCTCCTCGGCGCTCTTCGCGTTCCTGGCCGGGGTGTCGCTGGCCCTCATGACGGGGCGCGGCGCGCCCCTGTCGGGCGCACCGCTGCACCGGGTGAGCGCGCGCATCCTCGTGCGGGTGGTGGCGTTGGCGCTCCTCGGCGGCGCCGTGGACCTGCTCGGCGCCCCCGTGGCCGTGATCCTGACCTACTACGCGGGGTTCTTCCTCCTCGCCCTCCCACTGCTGAAGCTGCGCGCTCCCGCGTTGGCCGCCGCCGCGGCCGCCGTGGGGCTGCTCGGCCCGCAGGTGTCGTTCCTCCTGCGCGACGAGCTGCGCCTCGCGTCCGGCCATGCCTCCTCCATCGAGGGACTCACCGACTTCCTGCTGACCGGCTACTACCCGGCCTGCACGTTCATGGCCTTCGTGATCGCCGGGTTGGCCGTCGGCCGCCTCGAACTCACCGCGCCGCGCGTGCGGCTGGGATTGGCCGGGGTTGGCGCGGGGCTGGTCGCGCTCGGCTATGGGGCGTCGTGGCTGCTGGTGTACCCGCTGGGCGGTCTCCAGCGACTGGTGGCGGAGGCGGGCCCCGGCCTCACCGGTGTCGATCCCGCGCTGCTCGGACCGATCCGCGCGTGGATGGTCGAGCAGATCTACGACCTGCACGGCCAGGTGCCGACGGACAGCGTGTGGTGGCTGCTGGTGGCCTCGCCGCACAGCGGGACCAGCTTCGAGATCGCCGGTGCGCTCGGTGTCGCACTGCTGGTCCTCGTCGGCTGCATGGCGCTGACTGACGTGGCCGGGGCGGTCCTCTATCCGCTGGCCGCGGCCGGGGCCATGGCACTCACCCTCTACGTCGGCCACATCGTGGCGATGGCGCTGTTCGGCATGTCCTTCCTGGACGTCGCGCCGTTCCGGCTGGAGCTGTTCGTCGTCGCCTCGCTGACCTTCGCGACGCTGTGGCGGCTGGTTGTGGGCCGCGGCCCGTTGGAACAGGGCCTGACGTGGCTCGCTGGCCTCGGCCCCCTGCTGCTGCCGCGTGCCGAGGGGCTTCCGCGGCGGTGACGGCGGCTCCCGGCCGGTGCCCCCGGGGTGGGCCGCGTTCGTGCTGCCGCGACCTCAGGTCGGCCATGAGGGCGAACGCTTCTCCAGGAACGCCGCGACGCCCTCGCGTGCCTCGGGTGTCTGGCTGCTCGCCGCCATCACCTCCAGGGCGTAGGTGTAGGCGTCGGACTCGGGGCGGTCGAGTTGGGCGTACATCGCCTGTTTGCCCAGCGCCTTGCTGCGCGGCCCGCCGCGGGTGGCGCGCTCCAGCAGATCCCGGGTGGCCTGGTGCAGCTTGTCGTCGGGCACCGCCTGGTTGACCAGCCCCCAGTCAGCGGCGGTCGCGGCGTCCACGACATCGCCGGTCAGGGCCATTTCCATGGCGCGTTTGCGGCCGATATTGCGCGAGATCGCCACCATTGGCGTGTGGCAGAACCAGCCGCCCTTGCCGCCGGGCGCGGCGAATCCGGCGCTGTGCGCCGCGACAGCGAGGTCACAGCTGGCCACCAGCTGGCATCCGGCGGCCGTGGCCAGCCCGTGCACGCGCGCGATGACAACCTGCGGCACGGACTGGAGGGTGCGCATGAGGTGGGTGCAGGTGCGCAGCAGTTCCCGCGCTTGGGCGTGGTCGGCAGCGGCGACCTCGGCGAAGTCGTGTCCGGCGCTGAAGACGGGACCGTTAGCGGCCAGCGTGATTCCGAGGGCGTCGCTCGCGCCGATCTCTGCGAACGCCGCGATCAGTTCCCGCATGTGCGCGGAGGAGAGCGCGTTGCGGCGCTGGGGCCGGTTCATCGTGACGGTGACGTAGCCGTCGTCTCGCTCGACGAGGATGCACTCGTAGTCGGCAGTGTCCATAAAACCGACGCTACGCCGATCGCGCCGGGGGAGCCACGGGGCGAGAAAATCAGTGGCGCCCGTCGGGGGTGGGGTGACAGGATCTGTGTCCATGTCGGGGGCGGGAGCACGCGGTTCAGCCGCTGTGTTCCCGCTCCGACGTCGGCCGTGGTTCCGGTTCCGCGTCCCGCGCGGGCGCGGTGTGCCAGTCCTCGGTGAGGGCGGGCACCATGCCCGCCAGGCACTCCCGCAGCCCCTCGAAGAGGTCGTCGGCGCTCGGCGTCTTCTCGTTGTCCCGCCAGCGCATGATGCCGGTGTGCACGGCGGCGCTGAAGGCCGCCATGCACAGCCGCGGACGCAGGTCCGTGTCGGGGTCGAGGCCGGAGCGCCGGGCGAGCAGGGAGACGGCGCGCTCTTGGTGCTCGCTGGAGCGCCGCAGGTAGGCGGCGAGCAGTTGGGGTGAGTCGCCGCAGAGCTGGATGAGGGTCTGGTGGGCGACGACGGCGTGCTCGTCGAGCTCGCGCCACGTGTCGGTGAGCGCGTTGACCAGGGCGTCGTAGGGGGACTCCGGTTCGGGTCGGGCGGCCAGCTTGGCCTGGAAGGTCTCCTCGATGTCGTCCTGGAGGGAGAGGAGGACCTCCTCCTTGCTGGGGAAGTAGCGGAACAGCGTGCGCTGGGACACGTCGGCGGCGGCCGCGATCTCCTCGGTCGTGGTCGCGGCGAAGCCCTTTCGGCTGTAGAGCCGCAGCGCCGCCTCGACCAGTGCCTCGCGGGTGCGCGCCTTCTTGCGCTCGCGCAGTCCGAGGCCGGGAGCGTCGTCGACCGTGGTGATTGTGACCACCTCTCTTCGCGGCGGGTGCTGTTCGCCCTGCGTGAGAGAGGATACCCGGCGGTTGTCAAAATAAGTCAGCGATTGCCACTTGTCAGTCGCTGACATAATCTGAGCCGGTGATGGCCGGGGGACACAAAGGCGCGAGGAGCGTCGAGACAGGGGGACAGGAACACATGACCACGACCGCAACGGACGCGCCGCCGTCACCTCCCGCGCGGGGCTTGCGGGGGCCTTGGGGGACCCTGCTGGCCTCGGCGTTCGGTGTGATGATGGTGGCGCTCGACGGCACGATCGTCGCCGTCGCCAACCCGGCCATCGCCCGTGACCTGGGGGCTTCCCTCGCCGAGCTGCAGTGGGTCACCCACGGCTACCTCCTCGGCCTGGCGGTCTTCCTGATCACCGCCGGAAAGTTGGGCGACCGTTTCGGCCACCGGAGGATGTATCTGGCCGGCGTCGTCGGCTTCGCCCTTACCTCGGTCGCCATCGCGATGTCCTCGGGCGCCGCGGTGCTCATCGCTTTCCGCATCCTGCAGGGCGTCTTCGGCGCGACGATCGGCCCGGCCGCCATGGGACTGATGCGCTCCGGCTTCCCCCCGCACATGCTCGGCCGGGCGTTCGGCGTGTTCGCCAGCCTCCTCGGCGGCGCCACCGCCGCCGGTCCGATCCTGGGCGGCGTACTCGTCTCGGCCTTCGGCTGGCACTCGGTCTTCCTGATCAACGTGCCCATCGCGCTCGCCGCCATCGGCATGACCGCGTGGCTGGTCGGCCCGAACCGGCCCACCGACACCGGCTCCCGGTTCGACCTTTCGGGCATCGTGCTGCTCAGCATCGCGATCTTCGCTCTGGTCTGGGCGCTGGTCGAGGCGCCGGCCGAGGGGTGGGGCCACCCGCTGACGCTGACGGCCCTCGGCGTTGCGCTGGTCGTCGGCGTCGCCTTCGTGCTGTGGGAACTGCGCGCCGAAGAACCGCTGCTGCCGATGGCCATCTTCCGCTCGCTGCCGATCTCCATCGGCACCGTGCTGATGGTCCTCATGGCCCTCGCGCTGATGGGCTCGCTGTTCTTCATCACCTTCTACCTGCAGGGCGTGAGTGGTCTGAGCCCCCTGCAGACGGGGCTGCAGCTGCTCCCGCTGACCGCGATGATGGCGATCTGGGGGACACCGGCCGGGCGGCTGGTGGATCGCGTGGGCACGCGACTGCCGACCATCGGCGGCCTGGTCTCCTCGACGGTCGGCATGGCGATGCTGGCCCGGCTGACCCCGGAGATCGGCTGGGTGTACACGTCGATCGCCTTCATCCTGCTCGGTGTCGGGCTGAGCTTCGTCATGACCGGGGCGACGGCCGCGATCATGTCGAGTGCGCCGGTCTCCCTGGCGGGCGTGGCCTCCGGTATGCAGCAGGCCGCGATGCAGCTCGGCGGTTCGCTGGGCACCGCCGTCCTGGGGGCGGCGCTGGCGATGACGGTCTCCCGGACGCTGCCCGGACACTTCGCCTCCGAAGGGCTGCCGAATCCGGGGCCGGACGAGGTCGCCGGGATGCAGAGCACCGTGTCCCAGGGCGGCGCGGTCGTCCCGGACGGGGCGTCCGCCGCTGTCGCTGACGCGCTGACCTCCGCCAGCCACATGGCGTTCCTGGACGGTATGCACGTCTCGTTCGGCATCGCCGCCGTCGTCATGGCGGCAGCGGCCGGCCTGGCGTGGTTCATGGGGCCCAAGCGGCGGGAGCAGGAGAACGAGGGGCCGGACGACAGCACGGCCGAGCCTGTTCTGCACGTGTAGCGCGCGACGGACACCCGGCGGACCCCGGGGGAGGGGACGGTCCTCCCCCGGGGATTCGCTGTCCCGGCCGTACGGTTCCGGGACGGTCACAGGTCGGACCCGCGCATTCTCGGCATCGAATTCACCTGCGGTGAATGCGACGATGAACCTATCAGGGCACGCTGTGGCTCTCGCAAGATCGATTCCACCCCTGGCCACATTTGGCCAATGCCACCTGGCCTGTCCTTTTTGGTGCCAGCCGATGCCGTGGGCGATTGCCGTGCGCGGTGAATTGCCCGTCGCGGAATTTCTCCAACCAGAAAATCGCGTCGGCTGTCAGGCGGACTTCCGCTCGTGCGGGTGGGGCGTGACCAGGCCGCAGTCGTAAGCGAAGACCACGGCCTGGGTGCGCGAGGCCAGGCGCAGCTTTCCGAGGACCCGGCTCAGATGGGCCTTGACCGTCCCCTCGCTGATCATCAGGTGGGCGGCGATCTGCCGGTTGTTCAGAGCGCGGGCGACCAGGCGCAGAATCTGCAGCTCGCGGTCGGTCAACTCGGACAGGCAGGGGTGCTCGCCCGTCCGGGCGTGGGGAGGAACCGACATGGCCGCCGTCACCAGGCGGCGTATGGTGGCGGGTTCGAGGAAAATGCGGCCCTTCGCGACGCAGTCGAGGGCGTCGGCCATGACATCAGGCGAGCTGTCGCGGGTCAAAATGCCGGTGGCACCGGCGTCGAGGGCGTGTTGCACGTCCTGGACGCGCGTGGTCGATAGCCGCAGAATGATATCGATCCGCCTGTTGCCCTCCTCACGCAGGGTCCGGGCGAGCGCATATCCGTCGGTACCCTCCACATCCTCCACATCGGCGTTCATCAGCACGACATCGGCGCGCGAATGGAGAGCAAGGGAGACGACGTCCCTCCCGGAACCGGTCGCGTCGGCCACATCGATTCCTGGAAGCTCCAACAGAAGCGCGCTGATGCTGGCTCGCACGATGGTCTGCGGTTCGACGACGAGCACCCGCATTATCCAACTCCCCCGGTACTTCAGGCGACATCGGGAGAGTAGCAGCGTATGACCTTGGGAAACATCCCCTGAACACCCCCGCCGATCGGCCTAAACTCTCGTTTATTCAAGTGTTCGAAAGTTGGCGTTCGGGTGTCAGTGGCCGCGACTTCCGAGGGATGACGCGACTGTCCCGAGGTGCGTACCCTCTGGAGAGGTCGGTATTCTTCGGTGTGTTTGCGCAGATATTCGGTGTCGGGGTGGCGCGGTCGAATGAGGTTCGACCTCGTAAACGAACGATGGAATCACGCCCCCAGTGCGTTCCGTGAAAGCAAAGCATAAGTAATAGGCGGTAAAGCTTTCCACTATGACCCTCCTCGACGCCTCGAATCAGGGCCCGGTCCGCTCGGGTGCCCGTGTGCTCGCCCCCGATCTCGCACGCGGCTTTATGCTGCTGCTCATCGCACTGGCCAATACCAGCGCCTACATGGTCGGCCACGGCCGCGCCCCCATGGGGCACCCGCTCGACGGCACGGCCGCCGACCGTGCGGTGAACTTCGTTCTGACGATCGCCGTCGACGGCCGCTCCTATCCGCTGTTCGCCTTCCTCTTCGGCTACGGGATTGTGCAGATCCTCCGCCGCCAGGAGGACCACGGCGTCGGCCGCGCCCGCGTGCAGCTGCTCCTGCGCCGCCGCCACGCGTGGCTGCTGCTGTTCGGGGCCCTCCACGGTGGGCTGCTGTTCAGCGGCGACATCCTCGGAACCTACGGCGCGGCCGGGCTGATCATCGGAGCACTGTTCCTGTTCCGGGACGACCGCACCCTCTACCGGTGGTCAGTGGTGTTCCTCGCGGTGAGCGCGCTGTTCTTCTCCCTCGTCGCGGTGCTGTTCGGCCTGCTGGAGGCGGCCGGTGCCGAGAGAGGGGAGCTCGACGCGGCGGCCCCCCTCGCCTCGGCGACCACCACCAACCCGCCGGCCGCGTTCCTGCTGCGGTTGGCGGAGTGGCCGGCCGGGGTGCTGGAGGGGGTCCTGGTCACCGTCCTGCCCGCGATCCTCCTCGGTATGGTCGCGGCCCGGCACCGGCTTCTGGAGGATGCCGCCCGCCACCTGGAGACCCTGCGCGGCATCGTCGGTGTCGGCCTCACCGTCTCCCTGCTGGGCGGACTCCCCGCGGCCCTGGCCGCCGCAGGGGTCGTGGACGCGTCGCCGGGCGTGGAGATGTGGATGCTCACCCTGCACCGGGTGACCGGCATCGGCGGTGGGCTGGCGTTCGCGGCGCTGTTCGGGATCCTCGGATACCGGCTGAGGAACCGCCGCGGCCTTGTCACCTTCGCGCTGGCCGCCGTCGGCAAGCGCTCGCTCACCTGCTACCTGGCGCAGTCCCTGGTCTTCGCCCCGGTGCTGTCGGCGTGGGGGTTCGGACTCGGCGGGCGCCTGCACAGCGCCGAAATGGCTATGTTCGCCGTCGGCACCTGGCTGCTCACGGTCGGGATCGCGGTCTCCCTGGAGCGCTCCGGCCAGAAGGGGCCGGCCGAGGCACTGCTGCGCGGGCGCGTGTACCGCTGAGGGCGCGTCGCCGCACCGGGCTCAGCGGCCGGTCACGGCCGCGAGCCGGGCCCGGACCTCCTCCGGGTCGAGGAAGTCGTCGATCACGGTGACGGGGACGCCCATGTTCCCCAGTTCGGCGGCGAGTTCGCCCGAGGTCATCACCACGTCGGCGTCGGCCGCCGCACCGTCCGCCGTCCAGATGTCGGCGACCTCGATCTCGGCGTCCAGGCCCAGATCGTGCACTGCCTTGGAGATGTTGGTCGTGAGGATCACGCTGGTCCCGATCCCCATGCCGCACACGGCGAGGATCTTCATGTTCTCTCCGACTCTTCGTACTCGGTGATGAGGGTGTGCACCTGCTCGGGTGTGGCGGCGCTTCTCAGTTTCTCCTGCCGGCCGCGGTCGGCGAGCATTCTGGCCAGGCGGGACAGGGCTGAGGAGTGCGCGTCGTGGTCGACGGCCGCGAGCCCGATCACCAGGTGGACGGGGTCGTTCTGGGGGTGGCCGAACGTCACCGGCGCGGCGAGCCCCGCCCAGGACAGCCCGGTGCGCAGGACAGCGGGGGAGGGGCGGGCATGGGCCAGCGCCAGCCCGGGCGTGATGACGATATAGGGCCCGTACTCGTCGACCGCCTTCAGCATCTGGTGGACGTAGTCGTCCGTGCTGACGCCCGTGGCCACCAGCAGCTCTCCCGACGTGCGGATGGCGGAGCGCCAGTCGGACACGTGGACCGTGGTCAAGATGGCGTCAACCGGCAGCAACCGGGAGAGCGGCGGTTCCGTCATTGGGCACCTCCTGATGACGAGTCCCGACACGGCGCGTGTGCCCGGCTGGGAAAGCCACCGTTTAACGCTATGCCGTGGACGCCCGAATGTAACGTAAGCCACTCTCCGATGTCGTGGTCGGGTTCGTCCGAATTCTCCGTGACGCTACCGGTAGCGTCGTGCCATTCGGCGCCGCCCCGCCCCTGGAGGCGGCGCTGCCGTTGTGTGACACGGAAGACACGGAGGGCGGCGGATGGGCCGGTACGACCTGATCTTCGACGCGGATGACACGCTGTGGGAGGAGACGCTCTTCTTCGAGCGAGCGACGGAGGCGTTCCTCGACTACCTGGACCATCCCGCGCTCTCCCCGGCGGAGGTCCGGGCGGTCCTGGACGACATCGAACGCGCTAACGCCGCCGTCTACGGCTACGGGGCCGCCGTGTTCGAGCGCAGCCTCACCGAGTGCCTGGAGCGGCTCCGGCCCGATGCCCCGGTGAACGACGTCGACCGCGCGGTCCTGCGGTCGTTCCGGGAGATCATCACCGAGCGCGAGCTGGAGCTCATCGCCGGCGTTGAGGAGACCCTGCACGACCTGGGCGCGCGACACCGGCTGTTCCTGCTGACCAAGGGGTACGAGGACGTGCAGCGCCGGAAGATCGAGGCGTCGGGTCTGGCCCACCTGTTCGCCGGGATCGGAATCGTGTCCGAGAAGGACCCGCGGGCCTACCACTCCTTCGCCGCGGCCGAAGGGCTGGACCCCGCGGCGACCTGGATGATCGGCAACTCCCCGAAGTCCGACATCTGGCCGGCCCTGAAAGCGGGGATGGGAGCGGTCCTCGTGCCTAACCCGATGACGTGGGTGCTGGAGCAGGACGAAGTGCCCGAGAACCACGACCGCTTCCACACGGTGAGCCCCATCGGGAAGCTCACCGAGATCTTCTAGCGCTGGTCGTCCGAGCCGGGCGCGCGCCGTCCGGTCGGGCGCGTAATGTGCGCGGCCGTCCGCTCGCGGTGCCCCAGAGCGTCGCTGGTGGTGCGCGTCCCCGCGCGCATCAGGCGGCGCGCGTCGTCGGCCGCCGCCCGCGCCGTCTCCGGTGTGGCGGTGCGGCGGGGGGCCACGGGCTCGTCATCGGGCATTCCGATGTCGTCGGGGAGCCCGGAGCGGCCGACGATCCGCAGCTGCGCGGACTCCTGGGACACCGACGGCCGGATGTCACCGTTCGGCGTCTTCCAGCTGCGCAACCGGTGCTCTAACCACTCGATGCCCTGGTAGCCCTCGCCACGCGGCCACGGCGCGCCGTCGTGCCGGTGGCTGAGCGCGTGCAGCAGGTCGGCGATCGACCAGCCCGCGGAGAAGAACCGGGCGGCTTCGGCGCGCAGGGCGAGGAAGTCCACCCCGCGCAGCGACGGGTCGCGGCGGCGCAGCAGCTCGCACGCCTTGTGCACGTCGCTCAGGGTGTGCATGGGCCGCGTGAGCGGGTCGGGCTCGCGGTGGGTCAGCAGTGCGTCGTCCACGGTCACGACCACACCGCCGCCTCCGCGGTTCTCCCAGATGCTCACCTGGTCACGCGGCCAGCCCTGGGACTCGGTCAGGGCAGCGGCGAGTTTGCGCAGGTCGAAACCGTCGTCGTCGCACGTGATCCGGAACTCGGCCATCGGTCCCCTCGCTCTGCCGCACATCGTCGCCCCGTGGTCGGGAGCCCCGATCTTCCAGGCTAGTCGCCGCGGGCGGCGCCCCTGTCGCACGTGAGGGCTTGTAGGTATATCCAGGAACGCTATGCGTGATTCGTGGTCGCCTACGAAGTCTTGGTGGTGTGTCGCCTGATGCGCCGGATATCGGTGATTCGTGTGTCAGATGGGTACGATGACGTCCGATCGACATCGCATGACCTGGATCACCGTCGAAAACCGACACAGGGTGAGCCAAATAGGGACACTGATCCTTCCCCGCGGGGTGATAAGCCCGACCCACCCCGCGCACGCACCGCAAACGCACCCGCGCGCGGCGGCGGGCGCGAGAGTGCGCGTTAAGGTTGGCCCCCTGGCGACCCCGACCGACCCACGAAGGTGCCCTGTGCCCGATACCGTATTCGCCTTCGCCTTCGCGCCCGAGGTAGCGGCGTCCAACGCGTCACTCCGCGCCTACCTGCACGGACTCCCCGGCGTGGACGCGGTGGGCGTGCAGGCCCGCGCCGCGGACCTCTCCACGCGCTCCATCAAGACCACCGCCAAGGCCACCGCGATCGATATGGCGATCCGCATGGTCGACCTGACGACTCTGGAGGGCGCCGACACCCCCGGCAAGGTGCGGGCCCTGAGCGCGAAGGCGGCGCACCCCGACCCCGCCGATCCGAGCGCGCCGCACGTCGCGGCCGTGTGCGTCTACTCCGACCTGGTCGGGGTCGCCGTCGAGGCGCTCGCCGGAACGGGCGTGGGGGTCGCCTCCGTCGCCACGGGCTTCCCCGCCGGGCGGGCGCCCCTGGAGGCCAAGCTCGCCGACACCCGGCGGGCGGTCGCCGACGGCGCCGCCGAGATCGACATGGTGATCGACCGCGGCGCGTTCCTGGCCGGTGACTACCGCAAGGTCTACGACGAGATCGTCGCCGTCAGGGAGGCCTGCGGGACGGCCCACCTCAAGGTCATCCTGGAGACCGGCGAACTGGCCACCTACGACAACGTGCGCCGCGCCTCCTGGCTGGCCATCCACGCCGGCGCCGACTTCATCAAGACGTCCACCGGCAAGATCACGCCCGCCGCCACGCTGCCGGTCACCCTGATCATGCTGGAGGCGGTCCGCGACCACTACGCCGCCACCGGGCGGCGCGTCGGCGTCAAGCCGGCCGGAGGCATCCGCACCACCAAGGACGCCATCAAGAACCTCGTCCTGGTCAACGAGGTCGCCGGCCCCGCCTGGCTGGACCCGGAGTACTTCCGCCTCGGGGCCTCCAGCCTGCTCAACGACCTGCTCATGCAGCGGACCAAGCTGAGCACCGGCAGCTACCCCGGCCCCGACTACTACACGCTGGACTGAGAGGCCGAGCAGTGGCAGAGCAGATGTTCGATTACGCGCCGGCTCCCGAGTCGCGCGCGGTTGTCTCCGTGCGGCCGACCTACGAGCCCTACATCGACGGCGAGTTCGTCCCCGCCAAGACCGGCGAGTACCTCACCACGGTCAACCCGGCCGACGAGGAGACCCTGGCCGAGGTCGCCGTGTGCGGCGAGGCCGACATCGACCGCGCCATGGCGGCGGCCCGGCGCGCCTTCGACACGGTGTGGGGCCCGATGCCCGGGGCCGAACGCGGCAAGTACCTCTTCCGCATCGCCCGCATCCTGCAGGAGCGCTCCCGCGAGCTGGCGGTTCTGGAGACGCTGGACAACGGCAAGCCGATCAAGGAGACGCGCGACGTCGACCTGCCCCTGGTCGCCGCGCACTTCTTCTACCACGCGGGGTGGGCCGACAAGCTCCGCTACGCCGGGGTCGGCCCCGACCCGCGTCCCCTGGGCGTGGCCGCGCAGGTCATCCCGTGGAACTTTCCGCTGCTGATGCTTGCCTGGAAGATCGCGCCCGCACTGGCGACCGGCAACACGGTGGTGCTCAAACCCGCCGAGACCACGCCGCTGTCCGCCTTGGTGTTCGCGGAGATCTGCCAGGAGGCGGAGCTTCCGCCCGGCGTCGTCAACATCGTGACCGGCGCCGGGGAGACCGGCTGCCAGCTGGTCTCCCACCCCGGCGCCGACAAGGTCGCCTTCACCGGCTCCACCGCCGTCGGCCGGGAGATCGCCCGCGCCGTCGCCGGGACCGGCAAGAAACTCGGCCTGGAGCTCGGCGGCAAGGGCGCCAACATCGTCTACGACGACGCGGCCCTGGACCAGGCGGTGGAGGGCATCGTCTCGGGCATCTTCTTCAACCAGGGGCACGTGTGCTGCGCGGGCTCGCGGCTGCTGGTGCAAGAGTCGATCGCCGACGAGCTGCTGGAGCGGCTCAAGGCGCGCGTCGAGCGGCTGCGCCTCGGCGATCCGCTGGACAAGAACACCGACATCGGCGCCATCAACTCCGCCGCCCAGCTCGGCCGGATCACCGAACTGGCCCAGGCCGGGGTGGACGAGGGCGCCGAGTCCTGGTCCCCGGCCTGCGAGCTGCCCGAGCGCGGCTACTGGTTCCGGCCCACCGTCTTCACCGGCGTCACCCAGGCGCATCGCGTGGCGCGCGAGGAGATCTTCGGCCCGGTGCTGTCGGTGCTGACCTTCCGCACCCCGGACGAGGCCGTCACCAAGGCCAACAACACCCCCTACGGCCTGTCCGCCGGCGTGTGGACGGAGAAGGGGTCGCGCATGCTGTGGACCGCCGAGCGGCTGCGGGCCGGTGTCGTGTGGTCCAACACGTTCAACAAGTTCGACCCGACCAGCCCCTTCGGCGGCTACAAGGAATCCGGCTACGGCCGGGAGGGCGGACGCCACGGACTGGAGGGTTACCTTGTCTGACCAGGAGACGGGCGTGGTCAAGGACGCGGGGAAGAACGGGAACACCCACCAGCGCCTCGCCGTCCGCAAAACCTACAAGCTCTACGTCGGCGGGGCGTTCCCCCGTTCGGAATCGGGCAGGAGCTATCCGGTGACCTCGGCAAAGGGTGATCACCTCGGCAACGCGAGTCAGGCTTCCCGCAAGGACGCCCGCGACGCCGTGGTGGCCGCACGCACCGCGTTCGGCGGCTGGTCCGGGCGGACCGCCTACAACAGGGGACAGATCCTCTACCGCGTCGCGGAGATGATGGAGAGCCGCCGCGCCCAGTTCGTCGCCGACGTCGTGGCGGCCGACGGGGTGAGCCGGGCCAAGGCCGAGACGCTCGTGTCGGCCGCCATCGACCGGTGGGTCTACTACGCCGGGTGGGCCGACAAGTTCCCACAGGTCATCGGCGGGTCCAACCCCGTCTCTGGGCCGTACTTCAACCAGTCGGCGCCCGAGCCCACCGGCGTCGTGGCGGTCGTCGCGCCGCCGGAGGCCCCGCTGCTGGGTCTGGTGTCGGTGATCGCCCCGGTCATCACCACCGGGAACACCGCCGTGGTCGTCGCCAGCGAGCGGGCCCCGCTGCCCGCCGTCTCCCTGGCCGAGGCGCTGGCCACCTCCGACCTGCCGGGCGGCGTGGTCAACATCCTTACCGGCCGCGCCCCTGAGCTCGCGCCGCACCTGGCCGCGCACGCCGACGTCAACGGTCTGGACCTGACCGGCGCGGGCGACCTGGCGACCGAGCTGGAGGAGAGTGCCGCGAGCACGCTCAAGCGGGTGGTACGGCCGACGGGCACAACCGACTGGCTGGCCGACCCCGGCATCGGCCGGATGAAGCCGTTCCTGGAGATCAAGACGGTCTGGCACCCCATCGGGGTCTGAACCGGGATCTCGACGGGACCAGGGGAGAGATAGAGAAAAGGCAACCGACGACGACGCGGGAGAGCGGTGGTGGAGCGACGAATGGCGGAACCGGCACCCACGGTGAGCGGCGCCGAGGTGGCGGTGCTCCGCCTCGACGAGGAGACACCGGAAGTCGCGCGAGCGCGCGCGGCCGTGCTCAGGATCCGGCTCGCACCGGGGCAGCGCCGCTTCGCGGGCGAGGCCGTGGAGACGCTGCCGCGGGCCGACGCCGATCCCAACCGCACCCCGTTCGCCGTCCTGCGCGCCGACGAGACGGTGGGGTTCGGCATCCTCGACCGCCTCGGCATCCTCCCCGAGCTCACCGACGCTCCGCAGCGGGCGGTGCTGCTGCGGGCGTTCTACATCGCGCCCGAGTGGCAGGGGCGCGGCGTCGGCCGCGCCGCCTGTGCCGCCCTCGACCCGCTCGTGCGCGCCATCGCGCCCGAAGCGGGCGAGATCCTGTTGACCGTGAATGAGCATAACCCCGTCGCCATCCGCTCCTACCTCTCCGGAGGCTTCGAGAGGACCGGGCGGCGCTACCAGGACGGCGAGGCGGGGCCCCAGCTGGTGCTGCGCCGCTCCGTCGGCTGACGTATCCGCAGATCAGAGTTGACCAAAGGTTCCGCCCGAGTGGGCGGTTCGGCATTGCCCCGACAGGCGCGGACGGGACAAGATCGCCCCGCGGGCCCTTCCGCCCGGCACTGTGACCGTGAGGAGAACCAGCAGTGAGAACCGACCCCAAGCAGATGGCCCAGAAAGCGGCTGAGGAACTGCGCTCCCGTACGGGGGTGGACTCCTACGACGCCGCGCTCGTCATGGGATCGGGCTGGGCGCCGGCCGCTGACATGCTCGGTGCGGCCGATGACGAGTTCCCCGCCAGCGACCTGGCCGGTTTTTTGCCGCCCGCGGTGGAGGGGCACAGCGGCAGCATCCGCAGTGTCACCCGCGGCGACAAGAGGCTGCTGGTCTTCCTCGGCCGCACGCACCTGTACGAGGGCCACGGCACCGACGCGGTGGCGCACGGCGTGCGCACCGCGGCCGCGGCCGGGGCGTCCACGGTGATCCTGACCAACGCCGCGGGGTCGCTCAACCCCGAGTTCGGCGTCGGCACCCCCGTGCTCATCTCCGACCACCTGAACTTCACCATGCGCAGCCCGCTGAGCGGTGCGAACTTCGTGGACCTCAGCCGGACCTACAGCACTCGACTCCGTGAGCTCGCCAAGGAGGCCGAGCCGTCGCTGCGTGAGGGCGTCTACGCGGCCATGCCCGGCCCGCACTTCGAGACCCCCGCCGAGATCCGGATGCTCCGCTCCCTGGGCGCTGACCTGGTGGGCATGTCCACCGTTCTGGAGGCGATCGCGGCGCGCGAGCACGGTGCCGAGGTCATGGCGATCTCGCTGGTCACCAACATCGCCGCGGGGCTGGAGGGCGCCAACCTCGACCACCAGGAGGTGCTGGCGGCGGGACGCAGCGCGGCCGGTGACGTCGGCGAGCTGCTCACGGCCGTCGTGGACAAGCTCTGACCCCGACCCACCCAATCCCCGTTGATCTCGGCGGTATCGACCGAATTACAGCGGATATTCGGTCGATATCGCCGAGATCAACGGGGAGAGGGGCGGCATTATCTGGAAGGACGCGCAGATCATGGGTGGTAGGGACGTGGGAGACACAGCCGCATCGCTGCGCAGGCAGGCCGAGGCCTGGTTGGAGCAGGACCCCGATCCGCGGACCCGCGACGAACTGAGGGCCATCCTCGACGCCGGGGACGACGCGGCCCTGGCCGAGCGGTTCGGCGCCCGGCTCGAATTCGGTACGGCCGGGCTGCGCGGGGCGCTGGGCGCCGGGCCCAACCGGATGAACCGGGTGACCGTCATGCGCGCCGCCGCCGGGGTGGGCCGGTGGCTGGGCCCGGGGCGGTGCGTGGTGATCGGCTACGACGCGCGCCACCGCTCCGCGGACTTCGCGGAGGACAGCGCCGCCGTGCTCACCGGAGCGGGGTCCACCGCCCTGCTGCTGCCGCGGCCGCTGCCCACGCCGGTGCTGGCCTACGCGGTGCGATCCCTGGGGGCGGACGCGGGCATCATGGTGACCGCCAGCCACAACCCGCCGCAGGACAACGGGTACAAGGTCTACATGGGCGGCGAGGGGCCGGGTGCCGGAAGCCAGATCGTCGCGCCGACCGACGCCGAGATCTCCGCGGCGATCGACGCCGTCGGCCCGGTGAGCGAGCTGAAGCTCGGGAGCGGCTGGACCGTCGTCGACGAGGAGATCGTCGAGCGGTATCTGGACGCCATCACCGCCCTGCCGCTCGGCTCCGACCGCGCCATCTCCGTGACCTACACGCCCCTGCACGGGGTCGGCGGCTCGACCCTGCGGACGGCGTTCGAGCGGGTCGGGTTCCCGGCGCCGAGTGTCGTGCCGGAGCAGGCCGAGCCCGATCCGGACTTCCCGACCGTGGCGTTCCCGAATCCGGAGGAACCAGGCGCCATGGATCTCGCGCTGGCCGCTGGCCGCTGCAACGGCAGCGACCTGGTGCTGGCCAACGACCCCGACGCCGACCGGCTCGCCGTGGCCGTGCCCGGTCACGGCCTGCTGACCGGCGACGAGGTCGGCGGCCTGCTGGCCGAGTACATCCTGCGGCACACCGCGGGCGGCGACCGGGTGGTGGCCACCACGATCGTCTCGGCCGGGCTGCTGCCCAAGATCGCCACCGACTACGGCGTCCGCAGCGTGGAGACGCTGACCGGCTTCAAGTGGCTGGCCCGGGCGGGCGGCCCGGGCGAGCGCAACGTCTTCAGTTATGAGGAGGCGCTGGGCTACTGCCTGGGGGGTGACACCTCACGGCCGGTCGCCGACAAGGACGGCATCAGCGCGGCCCTGGCCGTGGCCGCGATGGCGGCCGAGGCCAAGCGCGACGGGGGGCGCACCCTCCTCGACCTCCTCGATGACCAGGCGCGCCGCTATGGCCTGCACCGCACCGCCCAGGTGGCGGTGCGCGTGCGGGACCTGTCCCTGCTGGCAAGCACGATGCACCGCCTGCGCGCCGAGCCACCGCGCGCCTTCGGCTCGCTGGAGGTCGAAGCCGTAGAGGACTTCGCCGAGGGACGCGACGGCCTGCCCGCCACCGACGCCCTGCGCTACCGCCTCGGCGGCCCGGCCCGCGCCCGCGTCACCCTGCGCCCGTCGGGAACGGAACCCAAGCTCAAGGCCTACCTTGAGGTCATCCTCCCGGTCGACGGAGAGGTCGCCGATACGCGTGCGGTGGCCGATGCCCACATCGAGGAACTGAAGGCGGCTGTTCGGGAGATGTTCCCGTAGCGTCTGTCGCGAGGGGCGACGCATCGATTCCGGACCAGGTCTGCTGGGCGGCCTTGTTGGTGGTCGCCGGTCCGGTGTTCTTTGGCGAAGAGCAGCACCGAGGGCGGAAGGGGGTGGGGGCCGCCGGTCCTGTCCCGGGGCGGGGATGGGCCCGGCCAGCGTCGGGGGCAGCGTCCCCACGCACGGTCCCGGTGGAGCGGGCACGGCGGCAGCGGCGGCCGGAGGGGGCGGAGGTTCCCTGTCGCCCACCGGGTAGGGCCGGGTGGCCCCGAGGGGCGGGAAAACGCTGTCCGCGGCCCAGTCGGCGATGATCATGGGGATTGTCCCGGCATAACGGACGGAACCGGGTCCCTGACCATGATCATCGCCGAAAGGGCGCCGAACTCCCGCGTGGCGGAAGTGCTCTCACGTGAAGCGGAACAGCAGCGCTCCGGCCAGGCCCGGGGGCGTCGACGGGCCCGGCCGGATCCCCGCCTCCACGCCCCCAAAGACCACAGAGCGCTTTCCCATCGCCCCGGGGGCAACTTCTGCGCCCACCTGTCAGACGATCGGCGGCCCCGGCACACCCACCGCCCTCGGCGCTGCTCTTCGCCAAAGAACACCGCGCAGGCGACCGCGGAGAAGGCCGCTCAGCAGCCCCCGCCGACGCACTTGGTGGCGGACCGATGTCCCGCCACCGAGTGCTCATCACCCGATGCGGTCGATGACCAGCGGGAGCCGGTCCGCTTCCCCGTCGATGTCGAAGGCGTTCACGAGGGTTTCAGCGGCGCGGTCGAAGCGGGTCGGGTCGTCGGCGTGCAGGGTAAACAGTGGCTGTCCCACCCGCACGCGCCCGCCCGGTTTGGCGTGGAGGGTGACGCCAGCGCCCGCGGAGACGCGGTCCTCCTTGCGGGCGCGTCCGGCGCCCAGGCGCCAGGCGGCCATGCCGACCGCGTAGGCGTCCAGGCGGGAGAGGGTGCCCGACGCTGGGGACAGGATCTCGCGCTGTTCGGCGGCGACGGGCAGCGGCGCGTCGGGGTCGCCGCCCTGGGCGCGGACCATGCGGCGCCAGGCGTCCATGGCCGAGCCGTCCCGCAGGGCCTCGGCCGGGTCCTTAGCGTCCGGCAGGTCAGCGGCCGCGAGCATCTCGCGGGCCAGCCGCACGGTAAGCTCCACGATGTCCTCCGGGCCGCCGCCGGAGAGGACCTCCAGCGCCTCGGCGACCTCCAGCGCGTTGCCGACCTGCCGCCCCAGCGGCGTGTCCATGGCCGTGAGCAGCGCGACCGTGCGGACGCCGTTGTCGTTACCGATGTCGACCATGGTCCGGGCCAGATCCCGGGCCGAGGCAATGTCCTTCATGAACGCCCCGGAGCCGACTTTGACATCGAGCACGAGCGCACCCGTGCCCTCCGCGAGCTTCTTGGACATGATGGAGCTGGCGATCAGCGGGATGGATTCCACCGTGCCGGTGACGTCGCGCAGCGCGTACAGCTTCCGGTCGGCCGGGGCCAGTCCGGTACCGGCCGCGCAGATCACCCCGCCCACCTCGGTCAGCGTGCGGCGCATCTCGGCGGGCGACAGCTCGGCCCGCCAGCCGGGGATCGACTCCAGCTTGTCCAGGGTGCCGCCGGTGTGCCCCAGTCCGCGTCCGGACAGCTGCGGCACGGCCGCGCCGCACGCGGCGACCGTCGGGGTGAGCGGCAGCGTGACCTTGTCGCCGACCCCGCCGGTGGAGTGCTTGTCGGTGGTCGGACGGGGCAGGTCGGTGAAGTCCAGCCGCTCGCCGGAGCACAGCATCGCCTCCGTCCACCGGCTGACCTCGGCCCGGGTCATACCGCGCCACACGATCGCCATGTTCAGCGCCGCCATCTGCTCCTCCGCGATGGCGCCGTGCGTGTAGGCGTCGATCACCCAGTCGATCTGGCCCGGGGTCAGTTCACCGCCGTCGCGCTTGGTCACGATGATGTCGATGACGTCCACGTGCGTCCTCTTCTCTGGGGTCAGCGTTCGAGGTCGTGGGGTCCGAACGCCTGCGGCAGCACGTCGGCCATGCGGAGGACGCCCTCCGGCGTATCGATCAGCAGGCCGGGGCCGCCGTGCTCGTAGAGCAGCTGGCGGCACCGACCACACGGCATCAGCAGCCGCCCCTCACCATCCACGCAGGTGAACGCCGTGAGCCGGCCGCCGCCCGAGGCGTGCAGGGCCGACACCAGTCCGCACTCGGCGCACAGCGTCAGCCCGTAGGAAGCGTTCTCCACGTTGCAGCCGGTCACCGTCCGCCCGTCCTCGGCCAGCGCGGCCGCCCCCACCGGGAACCGGGAGTAGGGGGCATAGGCGGTGCGCATGGCCCGGCCGGCCGCGGCGCGCAGCCGCGGCCAGTCGACAGTGTCCGCCGCCGGACCGAGGGCGCCGGACGCGGGGGTGGACTCAGGGCTGGACTCGGAGCCGGTCACGATTTCCGCCACTGGCGGCCGATCGCCGCGGGCGCCCGGAGCCGCTGGGCGGCCAGGGCCAGCACCAGCAGCGTCGCGATGTGCGGGCTGTAGGTGACCAGCTCACCGGGGAGCGTGTCGGTCAGCAGGTACCAGGCCAGCAGCACGACCGCGCCGACGGCGGCGACGATCGCCGTCCGCCGTGCACCGCGCCGCCACTGCCACACGGCCACCGCGACCAGCGCGGCCGCGATGAGGAGGAGCAGGGCGTGGACCGCGGCGCCACCGCCGCGCACCTGGAGGGCGTCGGTGTAACCGAAGAGCGAGGCGCCCATCGCCAGGCCGCCCGGTCGCCAGTTGCCGAAGATCATCGCGGCCAGTCCGATGTACCCGCGGCCACCGGTCTGCCCCTCCTGGTAGATCGAGGACGCGACCATCGCGAGGAACACCCCGCCCAGGCCGGCGAACCCGCCGGACACGGTGACCGCGATGTACTTGTAGGTGTACACCGGGACACCCAGCGACTCCGCGGCGTCGGGGTTCTCCCCGCAGGAGCGCAGCCGCAGCCCGAACGTCGTTCTGAACAGCACCCAGTAGGTGGTGGGGACGAGCAGGATCGCCAGCAGCGTCACAATGGACATTCCGGTGGTCAGCCCGGCGATCAGGGAGGCCAGATCGGAGACCACGAACCACTTGGTGGCGCGCACCGGCGCGAGCAGGTCGGCCACGAACGGCAGCCCGACCCTCGGGAAGGACGGCAGCGGCGGCGACTGTGCGGCACCGGCGCCGGGGACGTCGTTGTAGGACAGGATGGACAGATACCGCATCGCGCCCAGGGCGAGGATGTTGATCGCCACGCCCGACACGATGTGGTCGACGGCGAAGGTCACCGTCGCCACGGCGTGCAGCAGCCCGCCGAGCATGCCGCCGACGACGCCCGCGACCAGCCCGGCCCACGGGCTGTCGAGGCTCCACGCGAAGTAGGCCGAGCACCAGGTGCCCAGGATCATCATGCCTTCGAGACCGATGTTGATGATTCCGGAGCGCTCCGCCCACAGGCCGCCCAGGCCCGCCAGGCCGATCGGTACGGCGAAGGCCAGGGTCGTCTGGATCGTGCCGATATTGGTCAGCATGGGCTGGCCGGTGATGAACCGGACCCCGGCCAGGGCCACGAACACCGCCGCGACCAGCCCGACGATCCGCCACCGTACGCGCGCCGAGGAGCGGACCGGCGGCGGCGCCGCCTCCGGCGTCGCCACTGTCATTTCCTGGCTCATGACGACGCCACCTCCGCCCGGGCGAGTTCCTTGCCGACTTGCTGCTGCTGGTAGCGGCGGCCCCAGCGGTGCACGACCTCGTAGACCACGACCACGGTGAGCACGATGGTCGCCTGGGTGACGACGGCGATCTCCTTGGGGATGCCGTCGATGTCCAGGATCTGCGCCGACTGGTCCAGGAAGGCCCAGAAGATCGCGGCGAACGCGATGCCGACGGGGTGGTTGCGGCCGAGCAGCGCGATCGCGATCCCGGTGAACCCTAGGCCGACCGGGAAGTCCAGCGCGTAGTAGTGCGACTGGCCGAGCAGCTGCGGCATGCCGACCAGACCGGCCACCATCCCGGAGATGACCATCGAGATGAACACCATGCGCTTGACGTCGATACCGCTGGCCTGGGCCGCGGTCCCCGACTGTCCGGTGGCCCTCAGCTCGAAGCCGAACCGGGTGCGGTTGAGCATGAACCAGTAGCCGACGCCGACGCCGACGGCCAGCAGCACCAGGCCGAAAATCGGCCGCCCCGACCCCATGAACCCGGCGGGGATGCCGGGCACCCAGCCGGACTCGGCGATCGGCTTGGTGCCGATGTTGTTCTCGCTGATCTTGACGGCGAGCCGGTTGGTGTTGAGCAGGTAGGCGGTGATCCCGGTGGCGATGGCGTTGAGCATGATCGTCGAGATCACCTCGGAGACGCCCCGGGTGACCTTGAGGTACCCGGCGATCCCGGCCCAGAAGCCGCCGACGGCCACCGCGACGACGATGATCACGATCTGGTGGATCACCGGGGGTAGCACGAACGCGCCGCCGACCGCCGCGGCGAGCAGCGCCGCCAGCCGGTACTGGCCGTCGACGCCGATGTTGAACAGCTTCATCTTGAAGCCGATGGCCACGGCGACCGCGGACAGGTAGAACGTGGTGCCGTTGTTGACGATCGTCACCAGGCTGTCGGGCCGGGTGCCGAACTCGACCATCCGGGAGAACGCGTGCAGGGCGTCCACGCCGCTGCCCCACAGCACCACGGCGGTCACGACCAGGGCGAGCACGCCCGCGGCGCCCACCGCGGCGAACGCCAGCGCGAGCGTCGTCGACAGGCGACGGTACAGCCCGAACGCCGCCAGCGCCCCGGCGAGGGCACCGAAAGCGTAGGCGACCGGCTCGATCAGCCACCAGTCGAGGACGGCGGCGACCAGCAGGCCCGTGACTACGGACAGGACCAGGGCGATGGGCGCGACCAGGGTCCGGTGCACCGTCGAGGTCGCGTCGGGGGTGCCCGAACCGATCAGCAGCACCACCGCGCCGAACGCCAGCGCGACGCCGATCGCCAGGGCCGCTGGGGCCAGCAGGGTCAGGTCGGCCAGTGCCGTCACGCCGACGCCGAGCAGTACGGCGACCGCGACCGCGGCCGGAAGGGGGAGGGTGACTCTCATGCGCTGTCGCCGCCTTCCCCACCGCTGCTGCCAGATCCGCTGCCGCCGTGGGCGCCGCCCGCGTCGTCCTCGGGGGCGACCCCGCCGCTGGTGCGGCCGTCCCCGTCCTCGGCGCCCCTGTTCAGGCCGGCGCCGGTCATGGCCGAGCCGAGCTGCTCGGGGGTGACCGCGTGCGGGTCGGCCTCGGCGACCAGTCGGCCGCGCAGGATCACGTGGAGCGTGTCGGACATGCCGATGAGCTCGTCCAGGTCGGCGGAGACGAGCAGCACCGCCAGCCCCTCGGCGCGCGCCCGGCGCAGCTGCGCCCAGATGGCCGACTGCGCGCCGACGTCCACGCCGCGCGTGGGGTGGGCGGCGATGAGCACCTTGGGGGCGTTGCTCATCTCGCGTCCGATGATCAGCTTCTGCTGGTTGCCGCCGCTCAGCGCGTCGGCGTTGACGTCGATGTCGGGGGTGCGGACGTCGTACTCGGCCACGATGCGCGTGGTGTCGGCGCGGGCGCCCGCCCGGTCGATCAGCATGCCCTTGGCGTTGGGCCGCTGCCGCTGGTGGCCGAGGATCCGGTTCTCCCAGAGCGGAGACTCCAGCAGGATGCCGTGGCGCTGCCGGTCCTCGGGGATGTAGCCGACCCCGGACTCGCGGATCGCCAGCGTGCTGGCGCCGGTGATGTCGGTACCGTCGAGGCGGACGCGGCCGTGGTCGGCGGTCCGCAGGCCCATGACCGCCTCGATGAGCTCCGACTGGCCGTTGCCCTCGACCCCGGCGATGCCGACGATCTCGCCGCACCTGATGGACAGGGAGATGTCGTCGACGACCGGCCGCCCGCTGGGGGCCAGGACACTCAGCCCGTCGATCTCCAGCATCGTGCGGTCGGTGACCGTGGACTCGCGCAGCTCGGGGACGGGCAGCTCACCGCCGACCATGAGGGTGGCCAGCTCGCGCGCGGTGGTCTGGGCGGGGTCGACGGTCGCGACGGTGGTGCCGCGCCGGATCACGGTGATCTCGTCGGCCACGGAGAGGACCTCGTCCAGCTTGTGCGAGATGAAGATGACCGTCAGCCCCTCGCGCTTCAGCTCGCGGAGGTTGGCGAAGAGTTCGTCGACCTCCTGGGGCACCAGGACGGCCGTCGGCTCGTCCAGGATGACGATCCGGGCGCCGCGGTAGAGCACCTTGAGGATCTCGACCCGCTGCCGCTCGCCGACGCCCAGTTCCTCCATCAGCCGGTCGGGCTCGATGCCCAGTCCGTACTGCTGGGACAGCTCGCGGATCGCGTCGCGCGCCTTGGCGCCGATGCCGTTGCGGCCCTCGGCGCCGAGGACCACGTTCTCCAGCACGGTGAGGTTGTCCGCCAGCATGAAGTGCTGGTGCACCATGCCGATCCCGTGCGCGATGGCGTCGGACGGGGAGTGCAGGCGGACCTGGGTGCCGTTGATCGCGATGGTGCCCTCGTCGGGCCGGTG
This sequence comes from Nocardiopsis rhodophaea, assembly GCF_039530945.1. Classification (NCBI taxonomy): domain Bacteria; kingdom Bacillati; phylum Actinomycetota; class Actinomycetes; order Streptosporangiales; family Nocardiopsidaceae; genus Nocardiopsis; species Nocardiopsis rhodophaea. Next base: position 77,585 of record NZ_BAAAPC010000013.1, on the reverse strand, counting down.
CATGCCGTAGAGGGTCTTCATCAGGGTGGACTTGCCGGCGCCGTTCTCGCCCACGATCGCGTGGACGGTTCCGGGCGACACGGTGATGTCGATGTCGTGGTTGGCCACGACGCCGGGAAACCTCTTGGTTATCCCGCGCAGCTCGACGGCGGGGGGTGGAGCCGCCCCGCCCGTCGATGGGGTGCTGCTCAATCCGTCTCCTCGTGGCTGTGGGCCGCCGCGGTGCGGTGTGTCTCCGAGGGTTCTGTCTCTGAGACGGGGCGCGGGGATGCGGGGCGGTGCTGGATCGGTGGTGAATGCGGCGCGGCACCGGGATAACGAAAAGGGTGTGCTGATCGTGACCCGGTGCCGCGCTGCGGCGAGGGGACCGGCGCTACGGCTTGGTCGGAACCTCGATCTCGCCGTCGATGATCTTCTGCTTCAGCTCGTCGAGCTGGTCCTGGATGTCGGAGATCTGCTCGCTGTTGGAGGTCGCGTAGTCAACGCCTCCGTCGGACAGGTCGAACTCCTGGACACCGGTCTGGGTCTTGCCGTCGGCGACCGACTTGACGTACTCGAACACGGCGGTGTCGATGTTCTTCAGCGCGGAGGTGACGACGTACTGCTTCTGGTCGTCGGGGGCGTTCGCGTACTGGTCGCTGTCGACGCCGATGAAGAGCTGCTCGCGGTCGGCGGCGGCCTGCAGGACACCGTTGCCCGAGGCGCCGGCCGCGTGGAAGACGACGTCGGCCCCCTTGTCGAACTGCCCCTTGGCGGTGGACTCTCCGCGCGCCGGGTCGGAGAAGCCCCCGAAGTCCGGCGGTTGGGTCAGGTAGGAGACCTCGATGTCGATGTCGTCGTTGATCTCCTTGGCCCCGGCCTCGTACCCGGCCTGGAACTTCTGGATCAGCGGGGTCTTCACCCCGCCGACGAAGCCGATGTGGTCCTCCTCGGATTTCAGTGCCGCGGCCGCACCGGCCAGGAAGGACGCCTGCTCCTCGGCGAACACCAGGCTGGTGACGTTGTCGTGGTCCTCGATCCGGGAGTCGATGATGGCGAAGTTCACGTCCGGGAACTCGGGCGCGACCTCCTTGAGCGGCTCCGCGTAGGCGAAGCCCACACCGATGATGACGTCGTAGCCCTCGTTGGCCATGAGCTTGAGGCGCTCCTCCTTGTCGGATTCGGCCTCGCCCTCCTTGGGCTCGAAGTCCTTGACGTCGGTGATGCCGAGTTCGTCCTTGACGCGTTCCAGGCCGCGGTAGGCCGAGTCGTTGAACGACTTGTCGCCCTTGCCGCCGACGTCATAGGCGAGGCCGATGCGCAGCTCGGCGTCGCCCTGCGCGGTGTCGCCGCCCTTGCTGTCCTGCGGGTTGTCGCAGGCCGCCATGGCCAGGCCGAGTACTGCTGCGGTCGCGGCGGCCGCGCCCTTGGCAGCGATTCTTCGTCTCACGTGTTTTCCTCCCGAATCGGCCCGGACCGCGTCCCTGCCTCAGGCGCACTCGCCGGGTTCTGCAGCTGGACGATAGCCGTTGGAGGAATAGCCACCAATCGGTTGAGAAAGGTTGTTACGAAGGCGAGAGCAGAGTGACACGGACGTTATGAAAACCATACTTTCAACGGTCCATGCTACGCCTGACCTCTGGTAACGAGCTGTGTGAAACGCTGACTTTAACCGGAGCGCGCCATTGGAGAAAACTCCAAATGCGCCCATTGCGGATCGCCAGGGAATGCGGCGGCGGAGCGAAGGTCGACGCCTACGCTCCGCAACCATGGATCAGCTGGTGGGGGTGTCCGCGGCCGCACGGGCGAGGAACTCCGTCGCGGCGGTCTTGAACGCCCGCGCGGACACGGCGGTCGCGTGGTCGCGTCCCGGTACCCGGACCACCCCTACCGCGCTCGACCGCGCGGCCAGATCCTCGACGCCCTCGGCCATGACGTCCTTCTCCCCGGCGACGAACAGCAGGGGAACGCTCGTCGGCGCGGGGTCGGGCGTGAAGGGGCGGGACGCCTGGCCGCGGACGCAGGCCGCCAGGGCGGCGGTGTCGGCCCCGGGGAGGGCCGTGACCATGCGAAACAGGTCGCCGAAGGGGCTGGTGTCGGTCTCCAGGCGGTCCAGGTCGGTGCCCTCGAACGCGTTGCGCGGGCCGAACCCCCCGAGGACCACGCGCCGCGCCCGCTCCGGACGGGTCAGGGCGAACTCCCAGGTCACGCGGGATCCCATCGAGTAGGAGATGATGTCGACCCGCGGCACGTCGAGCGCGTCCAGCAGCCGCTCGATATCGGCGGCGAGCACCTCCGGAAGGTAGGCGTCGTCATCATGCGGCTTGTCGCTACCGCCGTGTCCGCGCAGGTCGATGCCGATGCCCCGGAGCCCCTCACCGGCGAGCACCGTCGGCCATCCGGTGCGCTCCCAGTTCATCTCGTAGCTCGACCCGAAGCCGTGGACCAGGAGGACGGGCGGACGGGCCGAGCCAGTGCCCGGGTCCATGTCCACATAACGCAAAGTAACGTCGCCAGTGAGGGTTGCGTACATCTGGGGAATCTTCTTTCCGCCTGGAGTTCCGGCATTTATCAGACCCCGACTTCTGTCGGCTTCGGATTTTACTCCGAAATGGCGCGCCGATTGGTTGGGAGGTCGTTGTAGTTGTCGATAAACGGGCGATACGCCAACGGCACGCCGCTGCGTACAGCTTCCGGAGCGGGCCGTGCCGTCACGGCCGTCAGTCCGGACGTTTCTTCGAAGGGTCAGCCCCGCTGAAATGCCGCTATTCGCACGACCCCTTGGGCGGCGCTGGGCGCTCTGCCCGCGCCGTATCCCGCGCCTCGGCGCCGGCTCAGGACGGCGGGCGCAGCCGCACGCGCCGCGCGGGCTTCTCGTCGGAGGCCGGGACCGTCCCCACGATCCCGGCGGCCTGCTCCACCTCGAACGTCACCAGGGCATCGCCGACCTTGATGACGTCGCCCTCCGCGCCGTGCAGGCGGGCGATGACGCCGCTGTGCGGCGAGGGGATCTCCACCGCCGACTTCGTGGTCTCCAACTCCACGAGCGGTTGGTTGCGCTCCACCCGCTGCCCGGGCTCCACGAGCCACTCCAGCACGGTGGCTTCGACCAGCCCTTCGCCGAGGTCGGGCAGGGTAAACGTCTGTTCGGCCATCGTCGTCAGAACTCCAGGGTCCGTTGCACCGCGAGCAGGACGCGGTCGATCGTGGGCAGGTACTGCGGTTCCAGCGGGCCCGCCGGATAGGGCACGTCAAAGCCGGTGACCCGCTGCACCGGCGCCGCCAGGTCGCGGAACGCCCGCTCGGTGATCAGCGCGGACACCTCCGCGCCCAGGCCGGCGGTGAGCGGGGCCTCGTGCACCACCACGGCCCGCCTGGTGCGCGCGACCGAAGCCTTCAGGCCGTCGGCGTCAATGGGCTTGAGCCAGCGCAGGTCCAGCACCTCCAGCTCGACACCGTCCTCGGCGGCCAGCTCGGCCACCTGCAGACAACGGTGCACCATCGCCCCCCAGGCGATCAGAGTGGCGTGCCGACCCGGGCGCACGACGCGGCTGGTCCCGATGGGATCGAAGCTTTCGGAGCCGTCCCCGGCCTGATCCGTCGTCGGCGGCTCGGGCAGGTCGACGGGCTTGCGGTCCCAGTAGCGGGCCTTGGGCTCCATGTAGATGACCGGGTCGTCGGAGCGCACCGCCTGCAGCAGCGTGCGGTAGGCCTCGGCGGGGTCGGACGGCGCCACCACCTTCAACCCGGGCACGTGCGCGAACAGCGCCTCCAGGCTCTCGCCGTGGTGCTCGGGCGCCTGGATGCCGCCGAAGCTGGGCAGCCGCAGCGTGATCGGCATGGGCGCGGCGCCGCGGGAGCGGTAGTTCATCCGCGCCATCTGGTTGACGATCTGGTCGACGGCGGGGTAGGCGAACCCGTCGAACTGCACCTCGGGGATGGGACGGTAGCCGTTCATGGCCAGGCCGACGGCGAGACCGATGATGCCGGATTCGGCGAGCGGGGTGTCGAAGACCCGCTTCTCGCCGAACTCGCGCTGCAGGCCGTCGGTGACACGGAAGACGCCGCCCAGGCGGCCCACGTCCTCGCCGAACACCAGGGTGGTCGGGTCCTCGTGGAGGAGTCGGCGCAGCGCGCGGTTGATCGCCTGCTGCATGGACAGCTCGACGGGCGGCGTCTTGGCGCCGTTCGGGGTTTCCTCAACGCTCAGTTCGATCACAGTTCAGCTACCTCCTCGCGCCATACGCGCTGCTGCCGGGCGAGCTCCTCGGTGGGTTCGCGGTACACGTGGGTGAAGAGGTCCGCCCCCGACGGAGCCGGGGCGGCGCTCACCCCGTCGCGGATCCGCTCGGCCTCGGCGCGGGCCTCGGCCTCGGTCCGCTCGAAGAAGGCGGCGTCGGCGTGCCCGGCCTCCTCCAGACGGGTGCGCAGACGGGGCAGCGGGTCGAGATCGCGCCAGGCCAGCTCGTCGTCCCGGTCGCGGTAGCGCGTGGGGTCGTCGGACGTGGAGTGCGGCTCGACCCGGTAGGTCAGGGCCTCGATGAGTGTGGGGCCCGCACCGGAGCGGGCGCGCTCCAGGGCCTCGCGGGTGGCGGTGTAGACGGCCTCGGCGTCGTTGCCGTCGACGGTGACGCCGGGCATCCCGTATCCGGCGGCGCGGGCGGCCACCGAACCGCCGGAAACCTGCCGCTCGTTGGGGACCGAGAGCGCCCAGCGGTTGTTCTGGCAGAAGAAGACGACGGGTGCCGTGAACACACCGGCGAAGTTCATCGCCTCGTGGATGTCGCCCTCGGAACTGGCGCCGTCGCCGAAATAGGCGATCGCGCAGCCGGAACGTTCACCCAACCGCTCACCGAGCGCCCAGCCCACGGCGTGCGGGACGGGGCCGCCGACGACGGCGTTGAGGGAGGAGAGCCGGGACTTGATCGGATCGTACAGGCCGCCGTGCCACAGGGCGCGGTGGCTGGCCATGTAGCCGACCATGTCGACGCCCAGGGTGAGGGCGACGGCCATCTCCCGGTAGGTCGGGAACGCGAAGTCCAGCTCGCGGTCGAGGGCGGCGGCACTGCCCACCTGGGCGGCCTCCTGGCCGCGCAGCGACACGTAGGCGGGGAACACGCCCTGGCGCTGCAGGGCGATGGCCTCGGTGTCCAGCAGCCGGGCGGTGAGCATGTCGCGGTAGAGCGAGCGCGACACCTCGGGTGGGAGGTCGTCGACGACCGCGGCGGGGGTGTCCGCGGTGGGGGACTCGTGGGTCTGCATGTCAGGCGGCTCTCCTGTGACCTGGGTGGTAGGCAGGGTTGTCCTGACATGATTGTCGTCACAGAATCTACAGATGCGCTAGATTTAGCGGTGAAGTCGAAACAAACAAGAACACTTGACTCGCATTGGTCCGCGATCGTCTAAATCCGCGTTGCGTGGGACCCCAAAAACGACACACGGCATCAACACAGCAGCAACCATGACTCGATGGTCGTTTCCGGGTGGTGGGTGCTCAGAGGTCGGGGAGTGGGTCCGGAGGCAGCGCGGTGTCCTGGGACAGTTCGGCGTCGCAGGCGTTGATGACCGCGACGTACTCGTCGTCCACCTCGAAGGTGTGCCCGCCCAGGTCGAACGTTGGTATCAGGTGCGTGCGCACCGGGCCGAGGCGGATGTCGCGCGGGAACACGTGCCAGATGTTCTTCGGCCGCGACCGGCTCCAGAACCGGTTGGCCAGCACCGTGATGGCCGAATCGGTGACGACGAAGATGAAGAAGGCCGACTCGTTTAAGGAGGCCGGGAAGATGTACCGGATCTCGGCGCCGGCGGGCAGGAAACCCCGCGCGCGATCGCGGACGGCGGTTGGCACCGGCATCGCCACCATCCTCCTTGGGGTGCGGCCGCGGCCGGGGAGGGCGAGAGCTCCGATCACTGCCAAGACTGCCCGATTCGCTGCCAAAGGACCACCCGTTCGGCCGCCAAAGTGCGGTGATCGCGCCACGCGGCTGGTCAAAACACAGGTCATGTCTTGATAATGAGTGCGCAATATCAGCGAAGGGACACATCGGCTGTCAGTGGCAGCGGCGCCGCTGGCGGACTAACGGGGTAGGAGCTCGCCTATGGCCAATGAGGAGCGTGACGGCGTGCGGCGCACCAGGGCCGCCCGGCTACCGGACGCCACGGATGAGACGATCATCAGCGCGCTCGCGCAGGACGCCCGGACCGGGATCACCGAGGTCGCCGCGATGGCGAACGTCTCCCGGGCCACCGCTTACAACCGGATCAAGCGCCTCACCGACGACGGCGTGATCCGCGGGTACTCGGTCGTCACCGACCACGCCAAGATGGGTCTGGGCGTCACCGCCCTGGTCCTGATCTCCGGCAGCCAGCCCGACTGGCGCGCCAACCGGGAGATTCTGTCCTCCTACCCGGAGATCGAGTACTGCTGGTACGTCGTGGGCTCGGCCGACATCGTCCTCCTCGTCCGCGTAGCCGACACGAACCAGTTGCGCGACCTGATCTTGACTCGACTGCAAGCGCTGCCGGGAGTCACCGCGACGCAGACCCTCACGGTCATCGACGAGGTGGTGCATCGCCCCGTGGTGGAACCGAGAAAGTAGAGGCGGCCGTGTCGGTGGTCGGCTGATCCGGTGTTCGTGACATTTCCCGCGATGATCATGGGGATGGTCCCGATTGTGTCCGGTTTGCCGGGACCATCCCCATGATCATCGTGCGAGGGGGCTGGCACGAAGCGAGAAGGACCACCCGGCCCCGCCGCACTCGCCAGGAGACCGGCGCCCGCAGCTCCCTCCGCCGTCGCTGCCGCTTTCCCCACGAACACCGGATCAGCCGACCGACCGACACGGCCGCCCAGCAGACCCAGGGTCCGCACTCCGCCACATTCGGCGACCATCACGGGGATTCTCGTCGTGTTCGTCCCGTCTGGCTGAACACTTGCCGTGCTCACTTGCGCGGTGGTCCGAGAGTTTCCGCATCGCGAAAGTGCTCTCACGCCCAGTGGAGCAGTGGAACCGAGGCTCGCCTGTCGGGCTTCCGTCGGCCCCGGACCGTGGAGAGGGCGGACGCCGTTGGTGCAGAAAACAATCACGCGTGCTTGTTTTTTCGCGCCACGGCTGCGACGCTCGTCCTCATGAGCGTGACGCCCACGACACCGCTGCGGGTCGGCAACGCCTCCGGGTTCTACGGGGACCGCTTCTCCGCTATGCGGGAGATGCTTGAGGACGGTCGGCTGGATGTGCTGACCGGCGACTACCTCGCCGAGCTCACCATGCTCATCCTGGGCCGGGACCGGCTGCGGGACCCCGATCTCGGGTACGCGCGCACGTTTCCGCGGCAGATGGAGGAGTGCCTCGGGCTCGCGGCCGACCGGGGCGTCGCGATCGTGACCAACGCCGGCGGACTGAATCCGGCTGCTCTCGCCGACCGGCTGCGCGACCTCGCCGTGCGGCTCGGCGTCGATGTGCGCGTGGCCCATGTCGAAGGCGACGACCTGCTTGGCCGCGCCGCCGAGCTTGACCTCGGGCGCCCGCTGACTGCCAACGCCTACCTCGGGGCCTGGGGCATCGCCGAGGCCCTGCGCGCCGGGGCCGACATCGTCGTGACCGGCCGCGTCACCGACGCCGCCCTCACCGTGGGACCCGCCGCCGCGCACTTCGGCTGGGCGCGCGACGACTACGACGCACTGGCCGGTGCCGTGGTGGCCGGGCACATCATCGAGTGCGGTACCCAGGCCACGGGCGGAAACTACGCCTTCTTCACCGAGCTCGCGGCGGCGGGGCACGACCTCACCCACCCCGGATTCCCCATCGCGGAGGTGCACGGCGACGGCTCGGCGGTCATCACCAAGCACGACGGCACGGGTGGCGCGGTCACCACCGGGACCGTCACCGCACAGCTCGTCTACGAGGTCGCCGGGGCGCGCTACCCCGGGCCAGATGTCACGGCACGGCTCGACACCGTGCGGCTTACGCAGGAGGGGCCGGACCGCGTCCGGGTCGCCGGAGTGCGGGGCGAGGCCCCGCCGCCCGACCTCAAGATCGGCCTCAACAGCATGTCCGGGTTCCGCAACGACATGACGCTGGTGCTCACCGGCCTCGACCTCGACGCCAAGGCCGACCTCGCCGAGCGCCAGGTGCGGGCCGCGCTCAAGGGGCGGGAGCCCGCGCGGCTGGCGTTCCACCGGTCCCGCGCGCACCAGGTGCCCGCCGGAGGCGTGGCGGACCGCGATGCGGCGTCGGGTGACCTCGACGCCCCGGAGCAGGACGCGGCCAGCATCCACCTGCGCATCGAGGCCGCTGACCTCGACCCGCGCAAGGTGGGCCGGTCCTTCGGCGCCGCCGTCGTCGAACTCGCGCTGGCGAGCTTCCCCGGGTTCCACGCGACCGCCCCTCCCGGCGACGCGCGCCCGGACGGCGTCGGGTTCAGCGCCGCCTACCGCCCGGCGTCCGCCGTCCCGCACACCGCCGTGCTGCCCGACGGCACCCGCGTCGACGTGCCCCCACCGCGCGACACCGCGGTACTGACCCCCGTCCCCGAACCCCCGCCGCCCGACCCGTGGCCGCCCGGGCCCACCCGCCGTGCCCCGCTCGGCCGCGTCGCCGGGGCGCGCAGCGGTGACAAGGGCTCCGACGCCAACCTCGGCGTCTGGGTGCGCGGCGAAGACGAGTGGCGGTGGCTCGTGCACACCCTCACGGTCGACGAGCTGAAGCGGCTGCTGCCCGAGACCGCTCCGCTGACGGTGACCCGCCATGTCCTGCCGGGGCTGCGGGCCGTGAACTTCGTGGCCGAGGGGTTGCTGGGCGGCGGGGCCGGATCGGGCCCCCGGTCGGATCCGCTGGCCAAGGGGCTGGGTGAGTGGCTGCGCGGCCGGTCCGTGGACATTCCGGAGGCGTTCCTGCCATGACCGTGCTCCGCTCGCGGCTCGACCCCCAGGACCCCTCCTTCGCCGACAACCGCGCGTCGATGCTGGCCAAGATCGACGAGATCGAGGCCGAGCACGCCGCGGCGCTGGCCGGGGGCGGCCCGACCTACGTCGACCGGCACCGCGCCCGCGGCAAGCTGCTGGCGCGTGAGCGCATCGAGCTGCTGCTCGATCCCGACGCCCCGTTCCTGGAGCTGTCGCCCCTGGCGGCCTGGGGGAGCGACTATCCGGTCGGCGCCAGTGTGGTCACCGGCGTCGGCGTCGTCGAAGGTACCGAATGCGTAGTCATCGCTAACGACCCCACCGTGCGCGGCGGCGCCTCCAACCCGTGGACGGGAAAGAAGACCCTGCGCGCCATGGAGATCGCCGAGCAGAACCGGCTGCCGCTGATCAACCTGGTCGAGTCCGGCGGCGCCGACCTTCCCGGCCAGAAGGAGATCTTCATCCCCGGCGGACGGCTGTTCCGCGACCTCACGCGCTTCTCCGCCGCCGGAATCCCCACCCTCGCCCTGGTCTTCGGCAACTCCACCGCCGGGGGCGCCTACGTGCCCGGTATGAGCGACCACGTGGTCATGGTCCGCGAGCGCTCCAAGGTCTTCCTCGGCGGACCCCCGCTGGTGAAGATGGCGACGGGGGAGGAGAGCGACGACGAGTCGCTCGGCGGGGCCGACATGCACGCCCGGGTCTCCGGGTTGGCCGACCACCTCGCCGCCGACGAGCACGACGCCATCCGCATCGGACGCGGCATCGTCGCCCGCCTCAACCGCGCCAAGCCCGGTCCCGTGCCCGCCGCCCGCGGCCCCCGCCATGACCCCGAGGAGCTGCTCGGCATCGTCCCCGACGACCTGCGCATCCCCTTCGACCCGCGCGAGGTGATCGCCCGCGTCGTCGACGACTCCGACTTCGACGAGTTCAAGCCCGCCTACGGCGGCGGCCTGGCCACGGGGTGGGCGCGCCTCCACGGCTATCCGGTGGGGGTGCTCGCCAACGCCCACGGGGTGCTGTTCAGCGAGGAGTCGCAGAAGGCCGCCCAGTTCATCCAGCTCGCCAACCGGGCCGACACCCCGCTGATCTTCCTGCACAACACCACCGGCTACATGGTCGGCCGCGACTACGAGCAGGGCGGCATCATCAAACACGGCGCGATGATGATCAACGCCGTCTCCAACAGCACCGTTCCCCACCTGTCCGTGCTCATCGGCGCCTCGTACGGCGCCGGGCACTACGGCATGTGCGGCCGCGCCTACGACCCCCGCTTCCTGTTCGCCTGGCCCAGCGCGAAGGCCGCCGTCATGGGGCCGCGCCAGCTCGCCGGGGTGCTGTCGATCGTGGCGCGGCAGTCCGCCGCCGCCAAGGGCCGCGACTACACCGAGGAGCAGGACGCCGCCATGCGCGAGATGGTCGAGAACCAGATCGAGGCGGAATCCCTGCCGCTGTTCCTGTCCGGCCGGGTCTACGACGACGGCGTCATCGACCCGCGCGACACCCGCACCGTGCTCGGCCTGTGCCTGTCGGCCGCGCACAACGCCCCGGTGCGCGGCGTGCGCGGCGGCTTCGGCGTCTTCCGGATGTGACAGAAGTGAGAATGGGGACGGCCCACGTGATCACCACCCTGCTCGTCGCCAATAGGGGAGAGATCGCCCGGCGGGTGCTGCGCACCTGCCGCACCCTCGGCATCGGCACCGTCGCGGTGTACTCCGACGCTGACGCCGACGCCCCGCACACCCGCGAGGCCGACGCCGCCGTGCGGCTGCCCGGGCGCGCCCCCGCCGACACCTACCTCAACGGCGCGGCGATCGTCGCGGCCGCTGAACGCGCCGGAGCCGACGCCGTCCATCCCGGCTACGGCTTCCTCTCGGAGAACGCCGGATTCGCGCGCGAGGTGCGCGCGGCGGGACTGACGTGGGTCGGGCCGCCGCCCGAGGCGATCGACGACATGGGCTCCAAGATCCGCGCCAAGGAGATCGCCCGGCGGGCCGGGGTGCCCGCTGCCGCCGCGCTGGAGCCCGAGGAGGTCACCGCCGCCGACCTGCCGGTGCTCATCAAGGCGTCCGCCGGAGGCGGCGGGCGGGGCATGCGGATCGTGCGCGCTCTCGACGCGCTGCCCGCCGAAGCCGAGGCGGCGCGCGCCGAGGCCGCCGCCGCGTTCGGTGACGCGGCGGTGTTCTGCGAGCGCTACCTGGAACGCGGGCGCCACATCGAGGTGCAGCTGCTCGCCGACACCCACGGCACGGTGTGGGCCGTGGGCGAACGCGACTGCTCCCTGCAACGCCGCCACCAGAAGGTCGTCGAGGAGACGCCCGCACCGGGCATCCCTGACGAGCTTCGTGAGCGGCTGCACGAGGCCGCCCGGCGGATGGCCGGCGCCATCGGCTACACGGGCGCCGGAACCGCCGAGTTCCTCGCGGACACCGACGGCACGCCCGCCTTTCTGGAGATGAACACGCGGCTGCAGGTCGAGCACCCCGTCACCGAGTGCGTGACCGGCCTGGACCTGGTTGAGTGGCAGCTGCGGATCGCCGAGGGGGAGGCGCTGCCGCCGGAGGGGCCGCCGTCCCCGAGCGGCCACGCCATCGAGGCGCGCCTGTACGCCGAGGACCCGGCGCACGACTGGCGGCCCTCCGGCGGCACCGTCGCGGCGTTCGAGGTTCCCGGAACCGCAGCCGAGTTCGGCGTGCTGAGCGCTCACGGGATCCGCGTTGACAGCGGAGTGGCGCCCGGGAGCACCGTCGGTGTCGACTACGATCCCCTGCTCGCCAAGGTGATCGCCTGGGGCGCGCACCGGGGCGACGCCGCCCGCAGACTGGCCGCCGCACTGGCCCGCGCTCACCTGCACGGCGTCGGCACCAACCGCGACCTGCTCGTCCGCGTCCTGCGCGACACCGCGTTCCGCGCCGGCGACGTGCACACGGGGTTCCTGACCGGGGCCGGTGCCGATGGGCGGGGGCCGGGAGCGCTGGCCCGCCCGCTGGCCGACCCCGCGGCCGAGCGCCTCGCGGCCCTGGCCGCCGCTGTGGCCGACGCCGCCGCCAACCGCCGCGCCGCCCCCGCTCTGGGCGGACTCCCCGCAGGGTGGCGCAACCTGCCCTCCCAACCCCAGGTCAAGCGGTACCGCGGCGACACGGGGGAGGAGCTCGCGATCGCCTACCGGTGTACCCGCGACGGCCGGTTCCACCCCGCTGACCTCGACGGCGTGCGCGTGGAGCGGGCCGAGCCGGACGAGGTCGTGCTGGAGATCGACGGGGTGCGCCGGACGTTCGGCGTCACCGCTTACGGACCCGACCGGATGACCTGCGTGGACTCTCCCCTGGGCGCGGTCACGCTGCGGCCGCTCTCCCGCTTCTGCGAATCCGGGGTCGACATCGCGCCGGGCACACTGCTCGCCCCCATGCCCGGCACGGTCGGCAGGATCGCGGTCGCCGTCGGGCAGCCGGTCCGTGCGGATCAGCCGCTGCTGTGGCTGGAGGCGATGAAGATGGAGCACCGCATCACCGCCCCGGCCGCCGGGGTCGTCACCGAACTTCCGGTGGCCCCGGGCCAGCGCGTGGACGCCGGAGCGGCCCTCGCCGTGGTGCACGAGGATGACGCGAACAGCCAGGACAGCGACTGACGACGTACCGACCGTGCCGCCGGTCTCCCCGAAACCACACGGAGACAGGGGCAGGGCAGAGATCTGGAGGAGCAGATTGAGCTTCGTGGAACCGGCCGAGCGCACGGAGCTGCGGGCCGCCGTCGCCAGGCTCGCCGGAAAGTACGGCCCCGCGTACTACCGCACCCGCGCCAAAGAGGGCGCCTACCTCACCGAGCTGTGGGCCGAGGCCGGAAGCCGCGGCTACCTCGGTGTGAACGTGCCCGAAGCCTACGGTGGCGGAGGCGGCGGCATCAGCGACCTCGCCGCCGTCCTGGAGGAGCTGAGCGCGGCCGGGTGCCCCACGCTGATGATGGTCGTCTCCCCGGCGATCTGCGGCACCGTCCTGGCCCGCTTCGGCACCGCCGCCCAGCGGGAGCGCTGGCTGCCCGGCATCGCCTCCGGGGAGAGTATCGTCGCCTTCGCCATCACCGAGCCCGACGCCGGATCCAACGCGCACCGCCTCACCACCTCCGGGCGGCGCGACGGCGACGACTGGGTGCTCAACGGGCGCAAGACCTTCATCTCGGGGGTCGACGTCGCCGACGCCGTCCTCGTCGTCGGCCGAACCGAGGACGCGCGCACCGGAAAGCTGAAACCCGCGCTGTTCCTGGTCCCCACCGGCGCCCCCGGCTTCGAGGCCCGCCCGATCGAGATGGACCTCCTCAGCCCCGACCACCAGTTCGCGCTCTTCCTCGACGACGTCCGGCTGCCCGGCGACGCCCTGCTGGGCGATCCCGATACGGGGCTGCAGCAGCTGTTCGCCGGGCTCAACCCCGAGCGCATCATGGGCGCCGCGCTCGCGACCGGATCGGCCCGCAACGCGCTGGACCGCGCGGTGTCCTACGCCAGCGAGCGCGCGGTCTGGGGCACCCCCATCGGCGCCCACCAGGGGTTGGCGCACCCCCTGGCGCAGATCAAGGTGGAGCTGGAGCTCGCCCGGCTGATGACGCGGAAGGCCGCGTTCCTCTACGACAACGGAGACGACGCGGGCGCGGGCGAGTGCGCCAACATGGCCAAGTACGCGGCCGGGGAGGTCTGCGCCCGCGCCGTCGACCAGGCCGTGCAGACGCTCGGCGGCAACGGCCTGGCGAGCGAGTACGGCCTCGGCGCCGCGATCGCTTCGTCCCGGCTGGGCCGGATCGCCCCGGTGAGCCGGGAGATGATCCTCAACTACGTGGCACAGCACTCCCTCGGGCTGCCCAGGTCGTACTGAGGACACCGCGGGTGAGCGGCGGGCCGGGGGAAACGGCTGTCCGCGGTCCCGCGGCCGACTCCGGGGGTCGGCGGACGCCCGCGGTGTCCGCATCGCCCGGGAGCACTGGGGAGATTAACGGCCGCGTCGAGAACGGCGGCCGTCGCCCCCCGTGTACATTTTGCTGCGGGTCGGACGGGGATCTGAGGGGGATCGCATCGAGCTCGAAACGGCGGCGCCGGGCCGGGAACCACGTCAGGACCGCAGCCGCGCCACCCGGCGGCGGCTCCTGGAGGCGGCCGTGGAGTGCCTGTCCGAGGTCGGCTTCTCCGGGGCCACGGTCGGTGCCGTGGCCCGGCGCGCCGGGGTGTCGCGGGGCGCGGCCCAGCACCACTTCCCGACCCGCGAGGATCTGCTCACCGCCGCGCTGCTGCACATGAGCGAGAACCGGTTGGCCGAGCTGCGCCGTCGCGCCGCCGATCTGCCCGATGGCGGCGCCCGCACCGGCGCCGTGGTCGAGATGCTTATCGACGCCTACACCGGACCGGAGTTCTCCGCCGCCCTGCAACTGTGGGCGGCCGCCGCCAGTGACCCGGGGCTGCGCTCCCACGTCATCCCGCTGGAGGAACACGTCGGACGCGAGGCACACCGCGCGGCCGTCGAGCTGCTCGGCGCCGACGAAACCGTCCCGGGCGTACGGGAGGCCGTGCAGGCGACGCTCGACCTGGCACGCGGCCTGGGGCTGGCCAGCCTCCTCACCGACGACGAACGGCGGCGGCGCCGCGTCGTCGGCCAGTGGACCCGGATGCTCCACCAGGCCCTGACCACCCACTGAACGTCGAGATGTCGGTTTCCTCCCCGCCCCTTCCGTTGATCTCGGCGATATCGACCGAATAACGGCGAAAATTCGGTCGATATCGCCGAGATCAACGGAAGGGTGGGCGGGAAATGACTTTCGGTCTCCCTTAATCCGGTGCGGAGGCGGGTAGGGGCCTTTCGAGGCGTCCCTACGCGCACTCGATCTGGGGGACAGCATGACCGACGCGAGTACGGCGCCGAGCCGGGAACCACTGGGACCGGACGAACTGCGCGGGGTCGACCTCTACTGGCGGGCCGCGAACTACCTGTCGGTCGGGCAGATCTACCTGCTCGACAACCCGCTGCTGTGGGAGCCCCTGCGCCCCGAGCACATCAAGCCCCGCCTGCTCGGACACTGGGGTACCACGCCCGGCCTGTCGTTCCTCTACACCCACCTGTCGCGGCTGGTAAAGCTCCGCGACATCGACATGATCTGGATCGTCGGCCCGGGGCACGGCGGCCCCGCGGCCGTCGCCACAGCGTGGCTGGACGGCACCTTCAGCGAGATCTACCCGGACGTCACCCAGGACGTCGAGGGCATGCGTCGCCTGTTCCGGCAGTTCTCCTTCCCGGGCGGGGTGCCCAGCCACGTGGCGCCCGAGGTGCCCGGGTCCATCCACGAGGGAGGCGAGCTGGGCTACGCGCTCTCGCACGCCTACGGCGCGGCCCTGGACAACCCCGACCTGGTCGTGGCGGCGATCGTCGGCGACGGCGAGGCGGAGACCGGGCCGCTGGCCGGGAGCTGGCTGGCCAACCGCTTCGCCGACCCGGTCCACGACGGCACAGTCCTGCCGATCCTGCACCTCAACGGGTACAAGATCGCCAGCCCGACGGTGCTGGCCCGCATCCCCGAAAGCGACCTGGTCTCGATGCTGGAGGGATACGGCTACCGGCCCTACATCGTGTCCGGCGACGAGCCCGAGGCGATGCACCAGCAGATGGCGGCCACCCTCGACACGGTCTTCGGCGAGATCACCGCCATCCGCCACCGGGCCCGCGAGGAGGGCGACACCGGATCGATCCGCTGGCCGATGGTCGTCTTGCGCACCCCCAAGGGCTGGACCGGCCCGTCCCTGGTCGACGGCCAGCAGGTCGAGGGCACGTGGCGGTCGCACCAGGTCCCCCTCGGCGAGGTCCGGGACAATCCCGAACACCTCCGACTGCTGGAGAACTGGCTGCGCTCGTATGACCCCGAGGAGCTGTTCGACTTCAACGGCACGCCGAACACGGCGACCACCGCGCCGGTCCCCGCGGGCCCGCGCCGGATCAGCGCCAACCCGCACGCCAACGGCGGGCTGCTGCTCAAGGACCTGTTCCTGCCCGACTACCGGCGGCACGCCGTCGACGTCCCAGCGCCTGCCGTCCGGAGCGTCGGCGCCACCGGGGTGCTCGGCGGCTTCCTGCGCGATGTCATGCGCAGCAACCCGACCACCTTCCGGATCATGGGCGCCGATGAGACGGCGTCCAACCGCCTCAGCGCGGTGTTCGAGGCCACCGACCGGACGTGGGCGCTGGAGACCGAGCCGGACGACGAGCACCTCGCCGCCGACGGCCGCGTCATGGAGGTGCTCAGCGAGCACCTGTGCCAGGGCTGGCTGGAGGGCTACCTGCTGACCGGGCGGCACGGCCTGTTCAACAGCTACGAGGCGTTCGTGCACATCGTGGACTCGATGTTCAACCAGCACGCCAAGTGGCTCAAGATCACCCGCGGCCTGCCCTGGCGCCGTCCGATCGCCTCGCTCAACTACCTGCTCAGCTCGCACGTGTGGCGCCAGGACCACAACGGGTTCAGCCACCAGGACCCCGGCTTCCTCGACCACGTGGTCAATAAGAAGCCCGAGATCATCCGTGTCTACCTGCCACCGGACGCCAACACGCTGCTGCACACCGTCGACCGCTGCCTGCGCATGCGCGACACCGTCAACGTGGTCGTCGCCGGCAAGCAGCCCGCGCTCACCTACCTCTCCATGGACGAGGCCATCGCCCACTGCACGCGCGGCGCCGGGATCTGGGACTGGGCCAGCACGGACGCCGGCAGAGAGCCCGACGTGGTGCTGGCGTGTGCGGGCGACGTCCCCACCCTGGAGACGCTCGGTGCGGCGCGCCTGCTCCGCGCGCACCTGCCCCAGCTCAAGGTGCGGGTGGTCAACATCGTCGATCTGATGCGGCTGGTCCCGGCCGAGGAGCACCCGCACGGCCTCTCGGAGAGCGACTTCGACACGCTCTTCACCGCGGACAAGCCGATCATCTTCGCGTTCCACGGCTACCCGTGGCTGATCCACCGGCTCACCTACCGCCGCAACGGGCACGACAACCTGCATGTCCGCGGCTACAAGGAGGAGGGCAGCACCACCACGCCCTTCGACATGGTGCTCCGCAACGACCTCGACCGCTTCCACCTGGTCATCGACGTCATCGACCGTATCCCCGGGCTCGCGGTGCGCGCGGCACACCTGCGCCAGCGCATGCAGGACGAGCGGCTGCGCTGCCGCGACTACGCGCGCGAGCACGGCGAGGACGCCCCGGACATCCGGGACTGGACCTGGTCGTCCTGACCGGTCCGGCGGACGCCGGACCGGCCGGCCATCCTGGCCGCGTCAGCGCCGGAGCGCACCCTCCATCCCCACCGCGCGCCGCTGGGTCTCCTGCCGGGCGGTCTCCGCGCCCAGCGCGATGGGGGCGGCCAGCCACTCGTCGAGCAGCCCGAACCCCTCGACGAGGTCGACGGCGTGCGGCCGCAGGCCCTGGCACAGCGTGTTCACCGCCTGCGTCACCGCCTTGGCGCGCGACGCGGAGAGCCGCTCGTGCTCCAGGAACCAGGCGCGGTCCTCGTCCACGATCGACAGAACGTACAGGTCGCACAGCCGGTCCAGCAGGACCCGGGTGCCGCCCTCCGGACAGCGGTCGATGGCGGCGACGAACGCCTCCAGCACCACCCGGTCGACGTGGGCGCGCCCGGCCGCCAGGACGTGGTCCTGGGCGCTGTTGAACACCTCGAACGCGTCGGTGTCCTCCGCCCCCGCGCGGCGCAGCCGCCGGGCCAGTCCCTCGATGATGTGCTTCTCGCGGTCCTCCAGCAGGGCGAGCTGCCAGCCCCGGTCATACAGGTCGGCCTCCTCGCCCCGCCCGGGCGCGGCGCTGACCAGGCGCTCGATCACCGAGCGCGCGGCGGTGCGCTCGATGACCGCGCCGAGGAACTGCTTGGCCACCAGCCGCGCCATGGGCAGCGGGTCGAGGTCGCCGAACGCCTCCCGGTAGTCGGTGAGGAGCCCCTTGGCGACCAGCTGGAGCAGGACCGTGTTGTCCCCCTCGAACGTGGTGAAGACGTCGGTGTCGGCCTTGAGCTGGGGCAGCCGGTTCTCCGCCAGGTACCCGGCGCCGCCGCACGCCTCGCGGCAGGTCTGGATGGTGCGGGTGGCGTGCCAGGTGGCCACGGCCTTCAGCCCGGCGGCGCGCGACTCCAGCTCGCGCTGGCCGCGCTCGTCGAGCGGCACCCGCCCGGTCTGGCTGTCGTGTAGCGCGCTGACCAGCTCTTCCTGGGCGAAGTGCAGGGCGAAGGTGCGGGCGAGCGCGGGCAGGAGGCGGCGCTGGTGGGCGAGGTAGTCGAGGAGGACGACCTCCTCGCCGGTCCCGGAGCGCTCGAACTGGCGGCGGGTGTCGGCGTAGCGCAGCGCGATGGACAGCGCGGCCTTGGTCGCGGTTCCCGACCCGCCCGCGACGCTGATGCGGCCGCGTACCAGCGTGCCGAGCATGGTGAAGAAGCGGCGGTTGGGGTTGTCGATCGGGCTGGTGTAGGTGCCGTCGCGTGCGACGGCACCGTAGCGGTCGAGCAGGGCGGTGCGGGGCACGCGCACCTGGTCGAACCAGAGTCGGCCGTTGTCCACGCCGTTGAGGCCGGCCTTGGGCCCGCAGTCCTCGATGCGGACGCCGGGCCGGGGTGAGCCCGAGGCGTAGCGGATGGGCACCAGCAGCGCGTGCACCCCGTGGTTCTCGCCCTGGGTGACGAGCTGGGCGAAGACCACGGCCATCCGCCCGTCGCGGGCCGCGTTGCCGATGTAGTCCTTGCGCGCCGCCTCGTCGGGCGTGTGGATCACGAACTCCTCGGTGTCCGCGTCGTAGGTGGCGGTGGTGCGCAGCCGCTGCACGTCCGAGCCGTGCCCGGTCTCGGTCATCGCGAAGCAGCCGGGCAGTTCGAGGGAGATGACCTGCGGCAGGTACTCGGTGTGGTGGCGCTCGGTGCCCAGGGCGTGGATGGCGCCGCCGAACAGGCCCCACTGCACGCCGACCTTCACCATCAGCGACAGGTCGCACACCAGCATCTCGAAGGCCACGACCGAGGCGCCGACGTCGTCGGCGCCCCCGCAGGCCGAGGGGAAGCCGTAGCCGGGGACCTCCGTCTCGGCGATCGCCGTGAGCTGGTCCATGACCCGCTCGCGGTGGTCGGCCATGCTCAGCCCCGTGACAGGGGCGAACCGGTCGCCGCGCACCATGTCGCGGGCGTGCTGCCGGACCCGAGCCCAGCGTCCGTCCAGCAGTTCGCGCAGGACCGCGTCGTCGACGCGTGCGTTCCGGTCGGTCATGGCATCCCCCTAATTGTCGTCTGCACCGTGGTACCACTCTCCCGGTGCGCGGAGGTGGGCGAACACGCGGGATGCCCCGACGACCGCGTGGACGAGCGCGGGCCGCGGCCGCACGCGGCCGATCAGAACCCCGGGACGGGGGCGGGGGCCGGAACCTGGGTGAAGACGTAGGCCGAGGCGGCGATGAAGAGGATGCCGACCAGGACGGCGGCCATGGCGGCCCAGCGCGCCCAGGGACGGCTGTACTCGGTGGTCAGGCCCAGGCTGAGCAGTCCGAAGAAGACGCCGATCAGGGCGGTCCCGCCGTCGCCGAGGACCATGGCCGTCACCGCGGAGGGCTGGGTGGCCGCGGAGACGTTCATGAGCATCTCGGTCAGGCGGGTCCCGATGAGTGCGGCGCCGATGGCCAGGAGGGAGGCGATGGCGAACGTCTCGGCGGAGAACAGTCCGGCGGTCGGCGGCGCGAGGAGCACGTCCTCGTCGTCCGGCTCGTTGTCTCCGTGGGCCGCGGCGCCTGCCGCGTCGCGGCCGGTGTCGTCGGCCGGGGCGTCCGCGGTCTCGCCCGCGGCGTTCGCTTCGGAGCCGGACGTCTCAGCTTCGGTGCCGCTGCCCTTGTCAGGGCCGTCGCCTGTTGTGTCGGTGGCGGCGGTCTCTTCCGCGGAGGGCGTGGCGTCGTCGTGCCCCTGCGGCTCGCGGGGCGTGTCATCTGGGGAATTCGGCTTCGTAGTCATCGCGGGACAACCTATCGGCCTCCAGCCCCGACGGCAGCACTGGCGCGGCGTGTGGCGGGGGTTGGCCCCGAAGCGGTTCTGGGCGGGGCGGGTGATCCACAACGCCGCTCCTGGCATCGGGGTGGCGGAACGCTACCGCACCCATGCTGTGTGTGACATAGATCACAATCACGGCATGCACTGGTTTCCCGCGAGTGTCGGCTTCGCGACGATTCGGATCGCCGGGAGTGCGTTCGAGTGTCGACTAACCGGGCACAAGAAGTGCGTACGTCTGCGATCAGGAGAAAGACCGGGAGCAAGCATGGCGTACCTCGCCAAGGACGACGTCCGTGACTACGTACACGGCATCTGTTTCAAGACCGGCCCACCCGGGCGGGTGGGGGCCGAAGCCGAATGGCTCGTGACCGACCCGCACCGCCCTGACCAGCCCGTATCCCTGAACCTGCTATCGGAACTCGTTGACGAGGCGGGGCCGCCGCCCAGCGGCAGCACCGTGACCTACGAACCCGGAGGGCAGCTGGAGCTCAGCTCGCCGCCCCTCCCCGGACCCGCATCGGCGCACTCGGCGCTCACCACCGACCTGACCCACATCGGCAAGCACCTGCATGACGCGGGGCTCCGCCTGGAAGGTCTCGGACTCGACCCGCGCCGGCCCCCCACCCAGCAGCTCACCCTGCCCCGCTATGCGGCCATGGAGCGCTTCTTCGCCCAAGGCGGCGGGGCGGCCGGGCACACCATGATGTGCAGCACTGCCTCACTCCAGGTCTGCGTGGACATCGGGGCCGACCCGGGCGACGCCGAACACCGCTGGCGGCTGGCGCACGCGCTCGGCCCCCTCCTCGTCGGGGCGTTCGCCAACTCGCCCATCTGGCGGGGGCGCCGCACCGGCTGGCGTTCCACGCGCTGGGCGATCTGGGCGGGAATCGACGCCTCCCGCACCCGTCCGGTCCCCGTCGGGGACCCGGTCGACTCCTGGACGCGCTACGCCCTGGACGCCCAGCTGATGACCATCCGCCGCGACGACCAGCCCTGGCTGAGTTCACCCGGCATCACCTTCGCCCAGTGGCTGGACAGCGGACATCCGCGCCGGCCCACCCACGACGACCTCGTCTACCACCTGAGCACACTGTTCCCGCCGGTGCGCCCGCGCGGCCACCTCGAACTCCGGATGATCGACGCGCTTCCGGAACGGTGGTGGCCGGTGCCGCTCGCCGTCGTCGCCGCCCTGCTCGACGACCCGGCGGCGACCGCCGCCGCGATCGAGGCCACCGGCCGACTGCCGCACGGCACCGCGCCGACGACCTGGCGCATCGCGGCGAGCGACGCCCTCACCGACCCTGATCTGGCCTCCTGCGCCCGCACCTGCTTCGCGGCGGCGAGCGAGGCCCTGGGCCGCATGGGCGCCGCCCGACTCGTGCCGATCGTCGACGCCTACCGCGAACACTACGTCGAGCGCGGCCGCTGCCCCGCGGACGACGTGCTCACCCACCAAGGAGCGGTATGACCGAGAACCCCGACCCCACGCAGAGCGCCGACACTTCCACCCCGTCCGCTCTCCGCGAGCGCATCGCCGCCGAACTCGACAGTGGGCGGCGCCGCAGCCAGGGGCTGACCGTCGGCGTCCTCGACGAGGACGACCTGCTCACCCAGCACTCCCCCCTGATGTCTCCGCTGGTGTGGGACTTCGCCCACGTCGGCAACTACGAGGAGCAGTGGCTGGTGCGCGCCGCGGCCGGACGGGAGGCGCTGCGCCCCGACATCGACGTGCTCTACGACGCCTTCGAGAACCCCCGCGCCGAGCGGGTCACCCTGCCCCTCCTGCGGCCGCGCGAGGCCGAGGAGTACAACGCGCGGGTCCGGCGCATGGTGCTGGACTCGCTGGAGCACGTCTCCTTCGACTCCGGGTCGGCGCTCCTCGACAGAGGATTCGTCTACCACATGGTCATCCAGCACGAACACCAGCACGACGAGACCATGCTCGCCACCCACCAGCTCCGCCGCGGCGAGCCGGTGCTCGGTGTCGGCGCGGTGCCCCCGCCGGCGCCGGCGGTGCCGCCCGGCCCGCCGGAGGTGCTGGTGGAGGCCGGGCCGTTCACCATGGGGACCGACGACGACCCTTGTGCCTACGACAACGAGCGCGGCGCGCACACCGTCGACCTCCCGGCCTTCTGGATCGACACGCGGGCCGTCACCAACGCCGCCCACATGGACTTCATCGCCGACGGCGGCTACGACGACCCCCGCTGGTGGAGCGAGGCGGGCTGGGCCTGGCGTACCCGCACCGGGAAGCGCGCGCCGGCGTTCTGGAAGCGGGACGCCGGACAGTGGCTGCGCCGCCGGTTCGGGCGGGTCGAGCCGGTGCCCCCGGACGAGCCGGTGCAGCACGTGTCCTTCTACGAGGCCGAGGCCCACGCCCGCTGGGCGGGCAAGCGGCTGCCGACCGAGGCCGAATGGGAGAAGGCGGCCCGCCACGACCCGGCCACCGGGACCTCGCTGCGCTTCCCGTGGGGCGCCGGCGCGCCCGCCGACCGCCACGCCAACCTCGGCCAGCGCCTGCTGCACCCCACCCCCGCCGGAACGCACCCGGCCGGGACCGCGCCGTGCGGGGCCCAGCAGATGCTCGGCGACGTGTGGGAGTGGACCAGCTCCGACTTCACCGCCTACCCGGGCTTCCGGGCGTTCCCCTACCCCGAGTACTCCGAGGTCTTCTTCGGCGGCGACTACAAGGTGCTGCGCGGCGGCTCGTGGGCCACGCACCCCACCGCGGTCCGGGGCACCTTCCGCAACTGGGACCACCCCATCCGCCGCCAGATCTTCAGCGGATTCCGCTGCGCACGCGACGCGGAGGTGGAGTGATGCCGCGCTCCGCACGCCGCCCGGCCACCGGGAAGGAGAGCCGCTGATGTGCCGCCACCTGGCCTACCTCGGTGTGCCCACGACCCTGCACGACCTGCTCTACGCACCGCCCTTCTCGCTGGAGCGGCAGTCCTACGCGCCCCGCGCGCAGCTGCACGGCACCGTCAACGCCGACGGGTTCGGCGTGGGGTGGTATGCCCCCGGGCGCGACGCGCCGCTGCGCTACCGGCGGTCCCTGCCGATCTGGGCCGATGCCTCGTTCGCCGACGCCGCGCGGGTCATCAGGTCGGAATGCGTGGTGGCGGCGGTGCGCGACGCCACCCCCGGGTTCGGCTCCGACGAGTCCTGCGCCCAGCCGTTCCGGGGCGACCCCGGCCGCGGGGACCCCTGGCTGTTCAGCCACAACGGCGCCGTCGACGACGATGAGGCGCTCGCCGAACGCCTCTCCGCGCCCGCGCCCTCCGGTGTGCTGGACGTCCGCACCCCCGTCGACTCCGCCCCGCTGTTCGCCCACGCGATGCGCCTGTGGCGCAAGGGGGAGGACCTGGGCCGGGCCGTGGCCGACGTGGTGCGGGAGGCCCGCGCGTGCTCCGGCGGGCGCTACAACCTGCTGGTGTCCGACGGGCACCGCCTCGCCGCGACCGCCGCCGGGGACTCCCTCTACACCCGGGTGGGCCCCGACGGGGTGTGCGTCGCCTCCGAGCCCTTCGACGACGACCCCGCCTGGCAGCGGGTTCCCGACGGATCGCTGGTCACCGCCGACCGCGAGGGCGTCGAAGTCACGACGATCTGAACAGAGCGAAAGGGGCTCCATGCTCCCGATCGAGTACCACCTGACCGCCGATGACCTCGCGAAATCCCTGCGCGAGGACGTCCACGACGGCCTGACCTCACGCCCCAAGACCCTGCCGCCGAAGTGGTTCTACGACGAGCGCGGCAGTGTCCTGTTCGAGCGGATCACCGAGCTGGCGGAGTACTACCCCACCCGCACCGAGCGCGTCATCCTGGAGCGGTACGCGGCCGACATCGCCGCGGCGACCGGGGCCGACACGCTCGTGGAGCTCGGCGCGGGCTCCGGGGACAAGACCCGGCTGCTGCTGGACGCGCTCGGCGCGGCCGGGACGCTGCGCCGGTTCGTCCCGGTCGACGTCAGCGGCGACTTCCTGAGGGACGCCGCCGCGGGCATCGCCGCGTCGTACCCGGGCGTGGACGTCCGCCCGGTCGTCGCCGACTTCGTGCGCCACCTGCACCTGCTGCCGACGGCAGGTCGGCGGCTGGTGGCGATGATCGGCTCCACCATCGGCAACTTCCCCCCGGTCGAACGCCAGTCCTTCCTGTCCGAGCTGGGCGGCGGCCTGGCCGACGGCGACGCGCTGCTGCTCGGCATCGACCTCGTCAAGGCCCCCGACCGGCTGCGCGCGGCCTACGACGACAGCCAGGGCGTGACCGCCGAGTTCAACCGCAACGTCCTGCGCGTCATCAACCGGGAGCTGGACGCCGACTTCGACCCGGACGCCTTCGCGCACGTCGCCGTTTGGGACGCCGAAGCCGAGTGGATCGAGATGCGGCTGCGCTCGACCGGGCCGCAGCACGTTCACGTGGGCGCGCTCGACCTCGACGTCGGGTTCGACGCGGGAGAGGAGATGCGCACCGAGATCTCCGCGAAGTTCCGCCGCGAGGGCGTCGAAGGTGAACTCGCCCGGGCCGGTCTCACCCTCACCCACTGGTGGACCGACCCGGATGGCGACTTCGCCCTGCTGGTGGCTGTCCCCTAGCCGGGTTCGCCCGCGGAGACGGGAGCGGCACCCGTCTCCGCGGCGCGGTCGCTCGGCGGTGCCGTCCCGGCGATATCGCCGGGCGCGGTCAGGAACCTGGTCATGACCGCGGCGATGACATACAGGACGGCGAAGGTGACCACCACGCCGCCCGGACCGTCAGGGCCGAGCAGCAGGCTGGCAACGGCCGGTCCGACGAAGGCGGCGGCTCCGGCGCCGACGTTGAGCAGGGCCACGGCGCCGCCGCGGCCAGGCGCGTGTCCCCGGTGCGTTCGCGGACGCCGAGGCAGAGCGGCCCGCCCAGGGCGAGCGGGGCTGGAAGGCCGACGCGGTCGGGCAGGCGGGTGAGTGGTGCGGCGATGGGGGCGGTGGCTGTCGGTGGGCCTGCGTTCATATGCCCTCCAGAGTGAGACCTGAATCACATCATGAGAGATGTTAAATTCGCATCGAATGTGCGATATCGGATCTCCGTGATTTCTTTGCCGTGCGAGCGTCTTCGGCGGTCACCGTGCGGCGGCGGTGCTCCCGGGCGCGGCGTTTCCGCGATGCGGGACGTTGGCGCGAGCGGGGGACGGCCGGGGACGGCGCCACAGTCCACCCGTGTTCACCCGGCGGCGTTCGGCCATCCCCAGGGCAGCGAGGAGGAGGCGACTCGTCTGTCGTGGACGGTGCCGACGGACCCCATCGACGCCCCGATCCGGCCGGAGCCGGTGTTCCGCGCGCCGGTCGAGAAGCGCTGACCCGCCCCGTCGGGAAACCCGGCCGTCGGGGCCGGTGCGGTGGGGATGCGTTCCGGTGGGGCAGCGAGCGGGCCGCGGTGGGGGTGAGGGAGGCCGTCACCAGGGGGCGACGTCGGTCTCGGTGTGCTGCCGCGCCTCCTCGACCAGGTCCTCAGGGCTTCCGGCGTCCACGATCAGACGGTGGTAGTCCGACAGCGGGGCCAGTCGGTGCAGGGCCGGGCGCGGCATCTTGCTGGAGTCCATGAGCAGCACGCGGGTGCGCGCCGCGCCCATCATGGCCCGCTTGACCATGACGATCTCCGGCTCCTGGTGGAAGGTCATCGTCGGCGTCATGGACGAGGTGGACAGGAACACCATGTCCACGGTGAGCCGCTCCACGGCCTCGATGCAGTCCATGCCGTTGAAAGAGTCGTGGGTGCCGAAGTAGTCGCCGCCGATGCAGATCAGCCGGATCTCATCGGCCCGTTTGAGCACGTCGATCGCGCCGAGGTAGTTCGTGGCCACAGTGAGCGGCCCGACCTCGGGTAGCAGGCGGGCGACTTCGAGGGCGGTGGTGGAGTCGTCGAGCATGACCGACATCCCCGGCTCGACCAGCTCCGCCGCGCGCCGGGCGATCGCCGCCTTGGCCTCGACGTGGGCGGCCCGGCGGTACTCCTCGTTGCTCTCGAACACGGTGGAGGGCAGTGCGGACACCCCGCCCCGGTACTTGCGCAGCAGCCCGCGGCGGGCCAGCTCGTCGAGATCGCGGTGGACGGTCATCAGGCTGACCCCGGTGAGCTCGACCAGCTCAGCCGCTGATGCCGAACCCCGGCTGATGACGTAGTCGGTGATCCGCTGCTGCCGGATGGTGCGGGAACGCGTGCTGCCGCCGCTCGGCGTCTCCTTGCTCATGGGATCAGGATCGCGCATCAGGGAGCGGTGCCGCGCGGATTTGTGTGAACTCGGCCGTGACATATAACCCTTGTAGTGTTAAATTCGCATTGAGAATGTGAGAGGGGCTGAATAGATGACACTCGCCGCAGTCGTGTTCGACATGGACGGTGTCCTGGTCGAAAGCGAACACCTCTGGGAGCGGAACTGGTCCGCCTACGCGGCGGCCCACGGCGCGACCTGGAGTCCGGAGGACACCGCCGCCTGCCAGGGCAAGAGCGCGCCGGAATGGGCCGCCTACCTGGCCGGGCTCAGCGGGGTCCCCGACCGCGGCGACGACGCCGAGCGCGCCGTCGTCAACGGGATGATCACCGCCGTGCGCGAAGGGCAGGCACCGCTGCTCGACGGTGCGGCCGCGATGGTCCGCGACGTCGCGGCGCGCGTGCCCGTCGCTCTGGCCTCCTCGGCCGCGCGCCCGGTCATCGACGCGGTGCTGGCCGCCCACGGCCTCAGCTCGGCCTTCACCACCACCGTCTCCAGCGCCGAGGTCGCCCGCGGCAAGCCCAGCCCCGACGTCTACCTGGAGGCCGCCGCCCGACTTGGCCGCACCGGCACCGAATGCCTCGCCGTTGAGGACTCCAGCAACGGCATCCGCGCCGCCGCGGCGGCGGGACTGACCGTGGTCGCCCTGCCCAACCCCGCCTATCCGCCCCAATGCGACGCCCTCGCGCTGGCCACCGACATCGCCGCGAGCAACGACGACGCCCGCGCCCTGCTCCTGGCCCACCTCGGCGGCGAGCGCCAACCTGAAGGAGCAAGGAGATGACCGTCCTCCCAACGGCCACCACCTTCAAACGCGACTGGCTCGACGGCTTCGCCACCGCCTACGGGCGTACCGTGCGCAAGGTCCCCGACGCCTACGGCGTGGTCGCCCGGCGCCCGCCCCGACCCGGCAAGGTGGCCGTGGTGATCGGCGGCGGTTGCGGCCACTACCCGGCCTTCGCCGGGCTGGTCGGCCCCGGCCTGGCCGATGGCGCCGTCGTCGGCGACGTCTTCACCAGCCCCAGCGCCGAGCAGGTCTACCGCACCGCCCGCGCGGCCGACAACGGCGGCGGGGTGCTCTTCGGCTACGGCAACTACCAGGGCGACGTCCTGCACTTCGGGCTGGCCGCCCGCCGCCTGGCCGCCGAGGGCATCGACAGCCGCACCATCCTGGTCACCGACGACATCGCCAGCGGCCCGGCCGAGGCGCCCGAGCGCAGGCGCGGCGTGGCCGGTGACTTCCTCGTCTTCAAGATCGCCGGGGCCGCGGCAGAGCGCGGCGACGACCTCGACGGCGTCTACGCCGCCGCTGTCAGGGCCAACGCCGCCACCCGCACCTTCGGCGTCGCCTTCGGTGGCTGCACCCTCCCCGGCGCCCGTGACCCCCTGTTCACCGTCGCCGACGACGCCATGGAACTGGGGCTGGGTATCCACGGGGAGCCCGGGGTGCGCACCGTCGACCGCCTCGACCCCGCCCGCCTCGCCGACGAGCTCGTCGACGGCCTGCTGCCCGAGCTTCCCGCCAGCGGACGCGTCGCCGTCCTGGTCAACGGGCTGGGGCGGACCACGTACGAGGAGATGTTCATCGTCTTCGGCCGCATCCACGAGCGGCTATCGGTCGCGGGGCTCACCCCGGTGCACACCGAGGTCGGCGAGTTCGTCACCTCCCTCGACATGGCCGGGCTCTCGCTGTCGGTCATGGTGCTCGACGACGAGCTGGCCGAACTCTACGCGGCCCCCTGCGACACTCCCGGCTACCGCAGCGGCACCAGCTTCCGGCCGGGACCGGTCGAGCCCGTACGTACCGTCGACGCCGGTCTGGAGCGGCCCGCGGAGGTCCCCGTCGCCGGACCGGTCGACCACGCGCTGACCGCCGCCATGCTCCGCCTGGAGGAGAACGAGGGCGAGCTCGGCCGCCTCGACGCGGTCGCCGCCGACGGCGACCACGGACTGGGCATGACGCGCGGCATCCGCGCCGCCGTCGCCGCCGCGCGGGACGCCGAGCAAGCGGGCGACGGAGTCTCCCAAGCGCTGCTCGCGGCCGGAACCGCCTTCGCCGACGCCGCTGGGGGCGCCTCCGGCGCCCTGTACGGGGTGCTGCTCGCCGAGGTCGGCGCTGGCCTGCGCGGGGTGGAGGCCGAAGACATCACCCCCACCGCCCTGGCCGACGCCGTCGACGGCGCCGTCCGCGCCTTCGCCGACCTGGGCGGTGCCCGCCCGGGGGACAAGACCATGCTCGACGCGATCGAGCCGTTCCGCGCCCGGCTGCGCGCCCGCGCGAACGGGGCCGACGCCCTCGCGGGTCACGTCGAAGCCGCCGCCTGCTGGGCCGAAGCCGCCGAGCGGGCCGTCCGGGCCGCTCGCGCCACCGCCCACCTGACCCCGGCCAGGGGGCGCGCGGCCCGTCTGGCCGACCGGAGCAAGGGCCACCCCGACCCAGGGGCGACCTCGTTCGCCCTGGTGGTCGGCGCGGTGGCCGAGGCCGCCCAGCGGGCCCTACCCGACAAGGAGCACACAGCATGACGTCGCTCCGTGCCGCAGCAGGGGGCGCACCCCTCGCGGGCCGAGCCGTCCGCTTCGTCGACGGCCGCCGTGCCGCACGAGTGGTGCGGCACGGGGCACCGGCCCCAGGTCGTACGCCTGGGCCACCGGCCCGACACCCCACACGACCCGCGGGCGGACCGTCCGGCCTCGCCGAACGGGGACGCCCGCCGGAGCACCCCACCGCGTGCCCGCGCGGGCCGTCGGGCGGGCGGCAGCGCACCCAGCGGCGGCGCGCCCTCACCGGCCGCGTTCCGCGCAATCCCGATCCCACCCCCGCCCAGTAACGGGCGCATTTAGGGAGGAATTCTGATGAGCGAGGCAACCGGCGTCCCCAACGGAGCGCTGCGCGTCGTCGTCGCGGCCGACAACGCGGGCGTCGACCTGAAGAACCGGCTGCGCGACCTGATGCGCGCCGACGCCCGCGTCGCCGAGGTCACCGACGTCGGCGTGGCCGACGCCTCCGACGACAGTGCCTACCCCGTCCCGGCCGTGGCCGCCGCCGAGCTGATCGCCCGCGGCGGGGCCGACCGGGGTGTGCTGGTCTGCGGCACCGGTATCGGCGTCGCGATCTCCGCCAACAAGGTCCCGGGCATCCGCGCGACGGTCGCCCACGACTCCTACTCCGCCGAACGCTCGATCACGTCCAACAACTGCCAGATCATCACCTTCGGGGCGCGCGTCATCGGCCCCGAGGCGGCGGAGAAGATCCTGACCGAGTGGCTCGGCTTCACCTTCGACGCGACGTCGCCCAGCGCCGCGAAGGTCGCCTGCATCACCGCCTACGAAACCACCCACCGCACCCCCCACCCCCACGCCACCGGTGGTGAGGACGACCGCGCCCGCGAGGGCCGCGCGGCCGGCGTCGGCCGCGCCTGAGTACCGTTCACAGCAAGAGAGGGATGACCGTGCGCATTCTGGCCGCGGGAGATGAATTCGTCGGGACCGGGCTTCTCACCGGCGCGGTCCGACAGGAACTGGGTACGGTGCCCGCCGGGCCGGGCGACCCCGAGTTCACCGAGCTGGTCCTGCCCTGGCCGATCGAGCCCTTCGGCCCGGTCGGCAACGTGCGGGAGGCCAGCGGCACCGAAGAGCTGATGATCGAGGCGATCGCGGACGCCGAGGCCGCCGTCACCCAGATGGCCCCCTTCACCGAGAAGGTGTTCGCCGCCGCGCCCCACCTGCGCCTGGTCGCGGTGTGCCGGGGCGGCCCGGTCAACGTCGACCTGGACGCCGCGACCGCCGCCGGGGTCGCCGTCACTTACGCCCCCGGACGCAACGCCGCCGCGGCGGCCGAGTTCGCCGTCGGAATGATCCTCGCGGCCATGCGGCGCATCTCCACCTCCTCCGCCGAGCTGCTGGCCGGGACCTGGCGCGGCGACTACTACGCCTACGCCAACGCGGGCGTCGAACTCGAAGGCACGACCGTCGGGCTGGTGGGCTACGGCGCGATCGGCTCCCGCGTCGCCCGCGTCCTCGTCGCGTTCGGCGCCCGGGTCCTGGTCTCCGACCCCTTCGCCGACCCCGCGCGGATTACCGACGACGGCGCGGAGCCCGTGGAACTGGAGGACCTGCTGCGGCGCAGCGCTGTGGTGAGCCTGCACGCCCGGCTTACCGAGGGGACGCGCCACCTCATCGACGCCGAACGCCTGGCGCTGATGCCGGAGGGCGCCGTCCTCGTCAACACCGCGCGGGGCGGGCTGATGGACTACGCGCCCCTGCCCGAGGCGCTGCGGTCCGGACGCCTCGGCGCCCTCGCCCTCGACGTCTACGACGTCGAACCTCCCCCCGCCGACTGGGCGCTGCGCGAGGCGCCCAACGTCATCGCCACCCCGCACCTGGCGGGGGCCAGCCGCCAGACGGCCGAGCGTGCCGCCCGTATCGTCGCCGCCGACGTGGGGCGGTACCACCGGGGCGAAGCGTTGGCCTTCCTCGCCAACCCCGCCGTTCTCGACCGGTAACCGCCGTGATCATCGGTGTGGACATCGGGACGTCGCTGACCAAGGCGGTCGTGTTCGACCGCGACGGCGCGGCGATCGCCAACGCGGGCGCAGCCACAGA
Organism: Nocardiopsis rhodophaea; assembly: GCF_039530945.1. NCBI lineage: Bacteria > Bacillati > Actinomycetota > Actinomycetes > Streptosporangiales > Nocardiopsidaceae > Nocardiopsis > Nocardiopsis rhodophaea. Next base: position 46,809 of record NZ_BAAAPC010000013.1, on the reverse strand, counting down.
GCTGCGCAACCTGTCCGGCGGGCGCGTCGAGCAGGACCTTGAGGAGGTCCTGGGAACGGTCGCCCGGGTCGTCCGCGAGGTCGCCGCCGGGGTGGACGCCCCGGTCACCGCCCTCGCGCTGACCGGCCAGGGCGACGGCCTGTGGCTGCGCGACGAGCACGGGCGGCCGGTGCGGCCCGCCATCTCCTGGCTCGATGGCCGGGCCGCCTCTCTGGTCGCCAAGTGGCAGAGTGGCGGCGTGGCCGAGGAGGTCTTCCGCCGCACCGGCTCCGGCCTCTTCCCGGGCTGCGCGGCGGCACTGCTCGCCCATGTGGATGCCGAGGAACCCGAGGCACTGGACCGCGCCGCCGTGGCGGGGTACTGCGTCGACGCGGTCGCCCAGCGGCTCACCGGAACGGTCGCGGTGGACGTCTCCGACGCCTCGCTGCCCTTCCTCAACCCCCGAACGCGCCGGTACGACGCGGCCGCCATCGAGGCGTGCGGGCTGTCCCACCGCCGCGGCCTGCTGGCCGAACCGGCGGCCCCGGGGACAGTGCTCCGCCTGGACGCCGAGGGCGCGCGCCTGCTGGGCCTGCCCAAGGGGCTTCCGGTCACGGCGGGTCCGTTCGACATGCCGGCCTGCGCGATCGGGGCGGGCGTGCGCCGCCCGGGTGACGGTGTGCTCATCGTCGGCACCACCCTGGGCTGCGAGGTGCTGCGCCAGGGGCCCGACTTCGACCGCGAGGGCGAACCGGCCGGGATGATACTGGCAACCCCGCGCCGCGACGAGTACCTGCGGGCGATGGCGGCGATGGTGGGCACCGCGGGCCTGGAGTGGGCCTGCAAGCTGCTCGGGGCGCGGGTGGAGGACACCGACGCGATGCTCGCGGTGTCGGGGCCCGGCGCGGGCGGGGTGCGGGCCCTGCCGTTCCTCGCGGAGTCGGGGGAGCGGGCGCCGTTCGTGGACGCGGCGGCGCGCGGCCGCTTCACCGGGCTGAGCCTGACGAGCGGCCGCGCGGACGTGGTACGGGCACTGTGCGAGTCGGTGGCGTACGCCGCCCGGCACTGCCTGGAGGAGGCGGGTCTCGACGGTGCCCTGTACGCATGCGGGGGCGGGATGCGCTCGCCGGAGTGGACGCGGATCTTCGCCGACGTCCTGGGGCGTCCGATCACCATCCCCCACGAGCCGGGGGTGGGGACGCGCGGAGCGGTGATGGCCGCGGCGCGTGCCCTGGGGGACCCCGTCGACGAGGAGCGCTGGCTGGAGGCGGCCACCACGGTGGCCCTCCGCCCGCGGGAGGCGGAGTTCTACCAGAACGCCTACACCGAGTACCGGTCGGCACTGGCGGAGGTGCGCGGACGCTGGACGGTTTGACGGCCGGGTGAATTCCGCGTCGGGAGGAGGGTGGCCCCTCGGAACGGAAGAGGGGTCACACCCCGGTCGTGGTGCCGACCAGCGAGCCGATCCCGAAGGTCACGGCCATGGCGACCGCGCCGCCGAGCACGGAGCGCACGGCGGCGCGTCCGGCGGGGGCATGGCCGAGGCGGGCGCTGATCGCGCCGGTGGCGGCGGTCGCGCAGGCGACCGCCACGAAGGTGGCGGGGACGCGCCAGTCCGCGGGGCTCAGCGTGATGAAGAGCAGCGGGATCAGCGCGCCCACGGTGAAGGCCAGGAAGCTGGCCAACGCGGCCACCCACGGGTTGGTCAGTTCACCGGAGTCGAGGCGCAGCTCCACCTCCGCGTGCGCCCGCAGCGCGTCGCGGGCGGTGAGCTCGACGGCCACCTTCCGGGCGAGGCCGGGGCTCAGGCCGCGGTCCTGGTACATGCAGGTCAGTTCGTCGAGTTCCTCGTCGGGCTCCTCGGCGAGCTCGCGGCGCTCCCGCGACAGCGCCGCGACCTCGGTGTCGCGCTGGGTGCTCACCGACACGTACTCACCGGCCGCCATGGAAAGGGCACCGGCGAACATCCCGGCGACGCCCGCGATGAGGATGGCCGTGCTGTTCGCTGTCGCACCGGCGACCCCCACGACCAGGGACGCCGTGGAGACGATGCCGTCGTTCGCCCCCAGCACCCCGGCCCGCAGCCAGTTGAGGCGGGCGTTCATACTCGCGTGGTGCGGTTCCCGGTGCCCCGGGTGATCGGGGCGGTCGGACCCTTCGCCCCCATTGGGCCGGTCGGACCCGTTCGCCTTCCCGTATCCCTGATCCGGCGCGTCCCCCGTGCTATCCATCGCGTCTCGCCTCCCGCCAGCGCGCTGACCGATCCCCCTGGAACCCATGATCCCACGTCAGCCACTCGGGCGGCTCCGGTACGCTCGACTCTGTGATCAAGGTAGGAGTGTTCGGCGCCCACGGGCGCATGGGGTCCGAAGTCATCAAGGCGGTCCAGGGGGCCGCGGACACCGAACTAGTGGCCGGTACCGATAGGGCGGATGAGCGGGAGAAGGTGCGCGGCGCCGACGTCGTCGTGGACTTCACCCATCCCGACGCCGTCATGGACAATTTGCGCTGGCTCGCCGCCAACGGCATCCACGCCGTGGTCGGCACCAGCGGGTTCGACGAGGCGAGGACGGCCGAGCTGCGCGACATCCTGGCCCGGCACCCGGGTGTGAACGTGCTCATCGCGCCCAACTTCGGGATCGCGGCCGTGCTGATGATGAACTTCGCGGCGAAGGCGGCGCCGTACTTCGACTCGACGGAGATCATCGAGCTGCACCACCCGAAGAAGGCGGACGCTCCGAGCGGCACCGCCTACCGCACGGCCGAGCTGATCTCCCAGGCGCGCGCTAACGCCGGCTCCGATCCGATGCCGGACGCCACCACCTCCGAGATCGACGGCGCGCGCGGCGCCGAGGTGGGCGGGGTGCGGGTGCACGCGCTGCGTATCCAGGGCATGATCGCTCACCAGGAGGTCGTCTTCGGCACGCACGGCGAGACGCTGAAGATCCGGCACGACTCGATGAACCGCGAGTCGTTCATGCCGGGCGTGCTGCTGGGCGTGCGGTCCGTGGCCGACCTGCCCGAACAGCTCACCGTGGGGTTGGAGCCGCTGCTCGGCCTGTGATCCGAGTCGGTCGGCGAGACTCATCAATTCCTGACCAGTGATGGCGGCCCCGGGAACGGGGCCGCCATCACTGTTTTTCGTGGTCACGTCACTTACCCCGCACCGCTGCCACCCCAGTGGAGTGAGTACGACAAACAGGTTTAATCTTGCCTTAACACGTGGGAAACGGTGCTTTTCTGGCGTCGGAGACCATGTGCTCACGGTGCGGTCGTATCGCGCTGGAGGAGGCGACACATGTATTTGACTCCGTCCGACACGGAGAAGTTATTGCTGAGCGTGGCCGGAATGGTCGCGCGTGACCGCCTGGACCGCGGTATCAAGCTCAATTACCCCGAAGCCACCGCCCTGCTCTCGTGCTGGGTGATCGAGCGCGCACGCGAGGGGTCGACCGTGGAGAGCCTCATGGTCGACGGGCGCAAGGTGCTCCACCGCTCCGACGTCATGGAGGGGGTGGCCGAGATGATCGACAGCGTCCAGGTGGAGGCGACCTTCCCGGACGGCCGGAAGATGGTCTCGATCACGGAGCCGATCCAGTGACCCCCGGCCAGATCCGCACCCCAGGCGGTGAACTGGAGCTCAACGCGGGCAAACGCGCCCGCAGCATCATCGTGACCAACACCGGGGACCGGCCGATCCAGGTGGGTTCGCACCTGCACCTGCCGGACGCCAATCCGGCCCTGGAACTGGACCGCGCCGCCGCCCGCGGCCACCACCTCGACATTCCCGCCGGGGGATCCATCCGGTTCCTGCCCGGCGACGCGAAGGAGGTCGCGATCGTCCCGTTCGGCGGCACCGGGCGCGTCCCCGGAATCCAGCGCGACAAGACCGAAGCGGAGATCGCCACGGGCGCCCCCGCGAAGGAGGGGAAGGAGACCCGTTGAGCCGCATCGACCGCGACGAGTACGCGCACCGGTTCGGTCCCACCGTCGGCGACCAGGTGCGGCTCGGCGACACCGACCTCTGGATCGAAGTCGAGCACGACCACTGCTTCGGCGGTGACGAGGCCGTCTTCGGCGGAGGCAAGTCCATCCGGGAGTCGATGCTGCAGTCCACCGTGCCCCGCTCGGGGGGCGCGCTCGACCTCGTCATCACCAACGCCGTCATCCTGGACCACTGGGGGATCGTCCGCGCCGACGTGGGCGTGCGCGACGGCCGCATCACCGCCGTCGGCAAAGCCGGGAACCCCGACATTACCGACGGGGTCCACCCCGACCTGGTGATCGGCCCCAGCACGGAGGTCATCGCCGGTGAGGGGCGCATCCTTACGGCCGGTGGCATCGACAGCCACGTGCACCTGATCAACACCGACGCGCTGCACGAGGCCGGCACCACCGGCATCACCACCATCGTCGGCGGCGGGACCGGACCGGCCGAGGGATCCAAGGCGACGACCGTGACGCCGGGCCCGTGGAACATCAGCACGGTGCACCGGGCCCTCGACGACGTGCCGCTCAACCTCATCCTGTTCGGCAAGGGCAACACCGTCAGCGCCGAGGCCCTCCGCGAGCAGGCGCTCGCCGGCGCCGGAGCGTACAAGGTGCACGAGGACTGGGGCAGCACCCCCGCCGCCATCGACGCCGCCCTCAAGGGAGCCGACGCCTGGGGCCTGCAGATCGCGGTGCACACCGACAGCCTCAACGAATCCGGCTACGTGCAGCACACCATCGACGCCATCGGTGACCGCAGCATCCACACCTTCCACACCGAGGGCGCCGGGGGCGGGCACGCCCCCGACATCATCACCGTCGCCGCGCGGCCCAACGTGCTTCCGGCCTCGACCAACCCGACGCTGCCGTTCACCGTCAACACGCACGCCGAGCACCTCGACATGCTGATGGTGTGCCACCACCTCAACCCCGCCGTCGAGGCCGACCTGCAGTTCGCCGACTCCCGGATCCGGGAGACCACGATGGCGGCCGAGGGCTTCCTGCACGACATCGGCGCGCTGTCGATCATCGGATCCGACGCCCTGGCCATGGGCCGCATCGGCGAGGTCATCTGCCGTACCTGGCAGATGGCGCACGTGATGAAAACGCAGCGCGGCACCGACTCCGCGCTGCCCGCCGACAACGAGCGCGCGCGGCGGTACGTCGCCAAGTACACGATCTGCCCGGCGGTGGCCCATGGCATCGACCACGAGGTCGGGTCGGTGGAGCCCGGCAAAATGGCCGACCTGGTGCTGTGGGACCCGGCGTTCTTCGGCGTCCGGCCCGCGATCGTGGTCAAGGGCGGCGGGGCGATCTACGCGCCGCAGGGCGACCCCAACGCGTCGATCCCCACCAACCAGCCGGTGCTGCTCCGGCGCGGGCTCGTCAACGGAGCGGCGGCCGACCTGTCGGTCAGCTTCGTCTCCCCGGCGGCGCTCGACGACGGCCTGGCCGAGCGCCTCGGCCTGCGCCGCCGCCTGGTCGGCGTCCGGCCCACGCGCGATGTGCGCAAGACCGACCTGCCGAACAACACCGCCCTGCCGCGGGTCGAGGTCGACGCGGAGACCTTCGTCGTCACCATCGACGGCGAGCCGGCCGCCGCCACGCCCGCGACCGAGGTGCCGCTGGCCCAGCGGTACAGCCTCTTCTGACAGGGAATCGCATGACCATGGCCCAACGGGGCACAGGGGAACCGGGCACGGCCGCCGGGACGGCCGCGGGGACCGGCATGGGAGCGCTGGGAGCGCTGCTGCTGGCCGACGCGCGGCTGCCCACCGGCGGGCACGCCCACTCGGCCACCCTGGAGGGCGCGGTCGCGGCGGGGCTGGAGCCGAAAAGCGTCCCCGCCTACATCGAGGCGCGGCTGCGCACGGTCGCCCGCACCGAGGCGGCCGCGGCCGTCCTGGTCCTGCGCGTGGCCCAGGCGGCCCTGGACGGCGATGCCGATGATGGCGTGGACGGTACCGGCAGCGGGCGCGCGTCCGGTCCTGAGGACGGGAGCGACCGTGGGGCCGCCGCCGCGGACGGTCGCCGCATCGGGGCAGCGGACGCCACCCGGCCCGATGGCGGAGGCCGCGGCCCCGCCACCGGAATCGACTACGGCCCGATCCAGGCCGCGCTCGCCGCGCGCACGCCCAGCGCCCCGCTGCGCGAGGCCTCGGCCTCACTCGGACGCGGCCTCGCCCGCCTGGCGCGCCGCCTGCGCGGCGATCACCCCGCTGTCCTCGCCCTGCCCACCGCCTCCGCCCCCACGCCGGGGCTGCGCCCGTTGCGACCGGTGGTCCTCGGGGCACTGGGCGCCGCACTGGACATGAGCGAGGAGCAGGTCGCGCGTGCCGTCCTGTACGAGGACGCGCAGACCGTCACCGCGGCCGCGCTCAAGCTCCTGCCCGGCGACCCGGCCACGGCCGTCGAGTGGGTCCTCGACGTCCACGACGCCCTCGAAGAAGGCGTCGCCGCCGCATTGGCGGTCACCGGTCCGGACCGGCTGCCCGCCTGCTCCGCCCCACTGATCGACCAGTGGGCCGGAGCACACGCACATTCGACAAGGAGACTTTTCCATGCCTGACCAGAGCACCGCGCCGGAGAGCGAGCCGCGCCGCACCCTGCGCCTCGGCGTCGCCGGACCCGTCGGCACCGGCAAGAGCTCACTGATCGCCACCCTGTGCCGGGAGCTGTCCGGTGAGCTGTCGATGGCCGTCGTCACCAACGACATCTACACCGACGAGGACGCCCGCTTCCTCCGCTCGGCCGGGGTCCTGCCCACCGAGCGCATCCACGCCGTCGAGACGGGGGCGTGCCCGCACACCGCCATCCGCGACGACATCACCGCCAACCTCGACGCCGTGGAGGACCTGGAGGAGGAGTTCGCCCCGCTCGATCTCGTCCTGGTCGAGAGCGGCGGCGACAACCTCACCGCCACGTTCAGCCCGGCCCTCATCGACGCGCAGATCTTCTGCCTCGATGTCGCGGGCGGCGGCGACGTGGCGCGCAAGGGCGGCCCCGGCATCGGCCGCGCCGACCTGCTCGTGGTCAACAAGGTCGACCTGGCGTCGTACGTCAACGTCGACGCCGAGCGGATGGTCGCCGACGCCGCCGCGGCCCGCGGCGGCCGCGCCGTGCTGAGCCTCTCCCAGCACGACCCGGCCTCGGTCGCCGCCCTGTGCGACTGGGTCCGCACCGTCCTGCGCGCCCACCGCTCGGGCGAGCACATCCCGCAGGACCCCGGCCCCATGGCCCCGCATAGCCACGGTCCCGACGACGATCACGGTCATGGCCACGGACAAACGTCGGAGCACGCACACGCATGAACTCCAAGACCCGCGACGCGGCGCGCGACCACGTGTCGGTCCACCACCCGGCCCGCATCGTCGTGGAGGTCGAGGACGGCCGGTCCCGGGCGCGGGTCCTGGAAGCGGGCACCTTCGTCTCCCCGCGTCCCATGGCATCGCGCGGGCCGGGGGTAAGGATCGCCCTCGCCGGGATCCGCGCGTCGCTGTGCGCCGGGGACGACTTCGTCCTGCGGGTCGAGGCCGGCCCCGGCGCCCGGGTCGACCTGGTCGATCCCAACGGCACCCTCGCCTACAACATGCGCGGCGGCACGGCGTCCTGGCGCGCCGAGGTGACCCTGGGGGAGGGCGCCGTCCTGCACTGGCACGAACAGCCCTTCGTCCTCTCCGACGGCGCCGACGTGCACCGCGAGGTCCGCGCCGACCTCGCCGCGGGGGCCGAACTCCTGTGGCGCGAAACCCTCGTGCTGGGCCGCACGCACGAACAGGGCGGCGCCCTGCGGTCCCGCACCCACGTGACCCACGACGGGCAGGATCTGCTGGTGGAAGACCTCGACCTCCGCGACCCAGGAGTGCGCGAACTCCCCGGCATCCTCGGCGACGCCCGCGTCTTGGGCCAGGTCGCCCTCCTTGGCCGCATCCCCTCCGGCGCCCCCGCCCCGGCGCGCCTCGACCTCGCAGGCCCCGGCGCGCTCTACCGCGCGGTCACCCACCGCGCCTACGAGGCGGACCGCCTTCTGGAGCCGGTGTGGACGACATGGTCGGCACGGGGGTAACAGCGACCCAGACCCTGCCCGGGCAGCACGCCCCGGTGAAGCGGGGCGTGGGCCTGCGTGGATACGGAGACCGCGAGGTCCCGGCCGCGATAATCTTCGTGGCACCGGGGCTTATCCGCTTCCGGTGTTCGGCCCGTCCAGTTTGACCGCGCGCCGCCGCCTTCACCAGGTGGAGTCGGAGCCGCTCCTGTGTGAAGCCGCACCGCCTCGCGCCGGACGGGCTCGGTTCCCGCAACGCGCAACGCGGCCCACCCCCGCGTTGTCGGGTCCGGCGCAGTGCCGGGTCAGCCGCGTGCCGGAGGCAGGAAGTCGGCGATCCTGTCGCGGGCGAACTGGGTGGCGAGGCCGCCCCAGTTGCTGTCGAACCCGTGGTCGGTGCCGGGCAGCAGCCAGGTCTCGTGGCGCACCCCGGCGTCGTCCAGGGCCGCGCCCAGTAACTTCGCCTGATCAACGGGGACAAGGCGGTCGCGCCGACCCAGCAGTGTGAGCGTGGGCGGCGCCTCCTCATCGACGTAGTACAGGGGCGACAGCAGCCGGTAGAGGTCGGGGCGTTCGTCGGGGGAGCCTCCGAGGTATTTCCGCATGGCTTCGCGCACCGATTCTCCGCTGCCGGTGGTGCGGTAGCCGCGTGCGAGCTCTGTGGGACCGTACATGTTGACCACCGAGGCGACGGGCACGTCGGGCACATCGCAGGAGGCGGGGAGCCGGTAGTCGCCGGTGGAGTAGGCGGCGAGTAGGGCCAGGTTCCCGCCCGCGGACTGCCCCATCATGCTGATGCGCTGCGGGTCGATTCCGTACTCCGCGGCGTGTGAGGCGACCCAGCCAAGGGCGCACTTGACATCCCCGACCTCCTGCTTCCCTCGCATGGGCGGGGCGAGCCGGTAGCCGACGTCGAAAACGTCGTAGCCCCGCTCGTTCAGCCACCGGTTCCAGTCGGGTGCCATGCCGCGCGTCCCCTTGACCCACGCACCGCCATGCACCATGACCACCGCCGGATGGTTGTCCGGGGCGTTCTCCGCCTGCCAGACGTCCAGCTTCAGTTCTGTCCCGTCAGAGGCTGTGCCGTAGGTGCGGGTACGGTCGGGCTGCGGCTCGCCGAGATTTGCGCGGAAGGCGTTGGCAGCATAGGTCCCCAGGGAGAGCGGCACGTTGGCTTGCCGGGCGTACCGCCACATGTCGGTGCTCGGCCACAGCGCCGCGATGAGGCTGAGCACCAGCGCGACAGCACACAGTGCCATCGGAACGCGGGAGCGGTGCCGCCAGGCGAGCAGCCCCAGCACCAGGGCCAGCAGCGTGACACCCAGCAGGTGCAGCGGATACGCCAGGAAGAACATCGCGAGTGAAGTTCCCGGGTTGCCGTACCCGACAGGACGCGCCACGAGGAACACCGCCACTGCCGCCACCACGGCAAGCAGCACGGCGAGGATCATCAGCACCCATCGCACCCACCGCGCCGGAGCGCCCGATGCCGAACTCGAAGCCATGGGACGAGCATCGCGGCCGCACAGGTCTCAGGTGAAGCAGCCACACCGAGATCACAGACAAGTGATCCGCTCCGGCCTCGCTCCAGATGCCGAGTCCCACGGTTGGCAGGTTGAGGGGGTCCCCGCCACGCGCTCAACCTGGATCCGCTCCTGCGCCGTGCCGTTGCCACCGCAACCAGGACACGGCCGTTCCGTTGACAGTCCCGTTCGCCACCGAGCGGGGCGACAGCGGGTGGGTCAGCCACCAGTATGTGTGGTTCTTAGCTGGCCTATGACCTGCGCGACGGTGCCCGGAACATCGCGTGAGCCCCGTGAACGAAGAAGACACGAGGGAGACAGCGACGTGTCGTGGAAACACAAAGGGCGCGAACTCCCCTCGGGTTCGCGCCCTTTGCGGTCGAGACGAGATCGGTAGCTAGCCCCCGAAGCCCAGGAGGGTGAAAGCCTGGGCGCCGATGACACCGCCGACGATCGGGGCGACGACCGGGACCCACGCGTAGGACCAGTCGGAGCCGCCCTTGCCCGGGATGGGCAGGAGGGCGTGGGCGATGCGCGGGCCCAGGTCACGGGCCGGGTTGATGGCGTAGCCCGTCGGCCCGCCGAGGGAGAGACCGATGGCGAAGACCAGCAGACCGACCAGAAGCGGAGCGATACCGCTGCTGAACAGGAGGGCCAGGTCGGTCTCCTTGCCGACCGGGTTGACGTTGGAGCCGATGCCCAGAACGCCGAAGACCAGCATGGCCGTGCCGATGACCTCGGTGCCGAAGTTGGCCGGGATGTTGCGGACTTCCGGGGCGGTGCTGAAGACGCCGAGCTTGGCACCCGCGTCGTCGGTCACCTTCCAGTGGTTGATGTAGGCCAGGTAGACCAGCACGGCGCCGAAGAAGCCGCCCGCGAGCTGAGCCGCGATGTAGCCCGGCACTAGCTTCAAGTCAAGATCACCGATCGAGGCAAGTCCGATGGTCACGGCCGGATTGATGTGTGCGCCGCTGTACTGCCCAACGGTGTAGACGGCCATCGCCACGGCCATACCCCAGCCGAAGGTGATGACGATCCAGCCGCCTGCGTGCGCCTTCGACTTGGCGAGGAGGACGCCGGCGACCACACCGCAGCCGAGCAGTGTGAGGATCGCTGTGCCGACGAATTCGGCGATGTAAACCATGATGGGCCTCCTATACGGAGTGAACCGTCCGGGACAGGGCTGTCCCAGGGGGGTGGTGGAACGGCGCGTGCGGGGCGCCGGGTGGGGTGGCCGGAGGCTTCACTGCCTGCTGCGGCCGGTGGGAAGTGCCGATGGTTCGGCATCAGGCGAGGGGCTGTCGCCTTAGGTGCGGTGCGCGGGCCGTCTGTGCGAGGACGGCCCGCGCACGAAGGGCGTGGCCCCTCAGGCGTCCTCGCGCTCGACCCAGCCAAGGGTGCGCTGGACGGCCTTGTTCCAGTTGTGGTACTCGCGGTCGCGTACCTCGGGCTCCATCTTCGGAGCCCACTCGGCGGCCTTGTGCCAGTTGGCGCGCAGGCTGTCGATGTTGGGCCAGTAGCCCACGGCGAGACCGGCGGCGTAGGCCGCGCCGAGGCAGGTGGTCTCGGCGACCATGGGGCGCACGACCTCGACGTCGAGGACGTCGGCGAGAATCTGCATGAGCAGGTTGTCCGCGGTCATACCGCCGTCCACGCGCAGGCTGGACAGGTCGACGCCGGAGTCCTGGCGCATCGCGTCGACGACCTCGCGGGTCTGCCAGGCCGAGGCCTCCAGCACGGCGCGGGCGATGTGGCCCTTGTTGACGTATCCGGTCAGGCCGCTGATGACGCCGCGGGCGTCGCTGCGCCAGTGCGGGGCGAACAGGCCGGAGAACGCCGGAACGATGTAGCAGCCGCCGTTGTCCTCGACCGTGCGTGCGAGCGTTTCGATCTCCGCGGCGCTGGAGATGAGGCCGAGGTTGTCGCGGATCCACTGCACCAGGGAGCCGGTGACGGCGATGGAGCCCTCCAGGGCGTAGACCGCGTCCTGGTCGCCGATCTTGTAGCCGAGGGTGGTGAGCAGGCCGTTGGAGCTCATGACCGGCTCGGTGCCCGTGTTGAGGACGAGGAAGGTGCCGGTGCCGTAGGTTCCCTTGACGTCGCCCGGGTCGAAGCAGGTCTGGCCGAAGAGGGCGGCGTGCTGGTCACCCAGCGCGGAGGCGACGGGAACGCCCTTGAGGAACTCGTGGGCCTCGCCGTAGACCTCGGCGGAGGAGGCGATCTCGGGCAGCATGCTCCGGGGGACGTTCATGGCGTCGAGGATGAACGGGTCCCAGTCGAGGGTCCGCAGGTTCATCAGCATGGTGCGGCTGGCGTTGGTCACGTCGGTGACGTGGCGCCCCGTCAGCTTCCAGATGATCCAGGTGTCCATGGTGCCGAACAGCAGCTCGCCGCGCTCAGCACGCTCACGTACGCCGGGGACCTGGTCGAGCAGCCAGCGCAGCTTCGGCCCGGAGAAGTAGGTGGCGAGCGGCAGGCCGCAGCGCTCGCGGAAGCGCTCCTGGCCGACAACGCCGGCGAGTTCGTGGATCAGATCGTCGGTGCGCGTGTCCTGCCAGACGATGGCGTTGTGGACGGGCTCGCCGGTCTCGCGGTCCCACACCACGGTGGTCTCGCGCTGGTTGGTGATGCCGACGGCGGCGAGCTGCTCGCGGGTGATGTTGCCCTTGTCCAGGGCCTCTTCGACGACGATCTTGACGTTGTCCCAGATCTCAGAGGCGTCGTGCTCGACCCATCCGGGCTGGGGGAAGATCTGCCGGTGCTCGCGCTGACCGACGGAGACGATCCTGCCTTCGTGGTCGAAGATGATGCACCGGCTGGACGTGGTGCCTTGGTCGATCGCGGCAATGTACTGGCTGGTCATCCGATTACTCGCCTCCGGCGAAAGGGATTGGGGCGGCGGGGTCCCCCCGATGGCTTGCTGGGAGCCGCATCAGGGGATTACGCATGGCGTACGACAATGTAGAACGCGTGTTACGAGTGTGAGTCAGGTCTCTAGGGTGTGTCAAGCCAGGAATGTGAATCCGTGACTGTTTCATGACGATATCCTCCTGTCATCACACCTTTGCGACTACCAGGGATGAGCTCCCAGGTCACGCGATATCGACCGGGCCGCATCGCGGACGTAGGACACCTGCTCCATGATCAACCCGTCCCCGTTGCACAGTCGCTCCACCGCTCCCGAGAGCCCGATCGCGCCCACGGTCATTCCCCGCCGGTCACGGATGGGTGCGGCGATCGCGACCTCCCCCTCTACCAGCTCCTCCATCTCCGCCGCCCACCCCTGGTGCCGGATCTCCTCCAGCTCGTCCAAAAGTGCGCTGACCTCGGTGATGGTGTGGTTTGTGAAGCTCTTGAGGTCGTCCTCGGCCAGGTCCAGGGGGGCTGCGAGCGGGTCGAAGGCCATCAGCGTCTTGCCCAACGCCGTGGCGTGCAGGGGGAGGAGGGAGCCGACATCCAGCGTCTGGCGCGTGTCATCCGGGCGAAACACGTGGTGCACCACCAGGACCTGAGCCTCGTGCAGCGTCCCGATGCGCACGCTTTCACCGCTGCGCGCGGCGAGGGAGTCCGCCCAGTTCAGGGCGCGGGTGCGCAGCTCATTGCCGTCAAGATAACGGGTGCCGAGCCGGAGCACCCCTCCACCCAGCTGGTAGTGGCCGGTCTCGCTGTCCTGCTCTACGAACCCCACGTGCTGAAGGGTGCGCAGCAGGCCCAGGACGGTGCCCTTGGGCAGTTCCACGGTGCGGGAGATCTCCGCGAGGCTCAGCCCGCGGGCACCACCGGCGAGTAACCGGAGGATGGCGGCGGCGCGCTCGATCGATTGGATCCTGCCAGCCATGCGGGGTACCACCACTCCCTAGTACGACAATGTCACACGGTGATGGTACTGGAATGTGTGACCTGTACTACTGGCGAGGTCTGTGGCACTACGTGCACAGGGAGCGAGGGAGCTGGGGGCCGCCCACGTGGGAGACGGCGACGAGCGCTGGAGCCGCCGGACGGCGTGGAACGCGTTCTTACCCCGGTGGCCCGCACCAACGCAAATCGGGTGGCCGGGCGACCCGGAGCATGCCGGGCCGCCCGGGGTGAGCAGGAGGGAGGCGCGGGTCAGCGGGGGAAGCTGATCTCCACGCGCCGGTTCATCTCCCGGCCCTCGGGATTGTCGCCGCCGTCGATCTCGTTCGGCGCGATCGGGTCGGCCGAGCCGTGCCCGGTGACCGAGAACGTGACGTCGGCGTCGTCCCCGATCAACTCGGACAGCTTCTTCTCCACGGCCTTCGCCCGGTCCTCAGATAGGGCCTGGTTGTGGGAGTCGTCGCCCTTGGCGTCGGTGTAGCCGTCGATGTCCACGGTCTTCCCGTCAGCCTCACGCCGCAGGATGTCGGCCGCCTCGCGCAGCGTTTCCCCGGCGTCGTCGCTGATGTCGGCCCGGTCGAACTCGAAGAGGACATCCGCGGCGAGGGTCACGACGCGTTCCTCGTCGTTCTCCGCGTTGGTGAGTGAGCCGTCGGCGTCCTCGGTCGCGAAGGTGAGGTCGTCGATCGGAGCATCGATTGCCACAACGGGCGGGCTGAGTTCCATGATGGGAGCCTCGGCGACCTCCCCGCCCTTGACCTCGGCCACGGTCTCGCGCGGCTCATTGGAGGTCTCCGCACTGGCGGCGCCTGGAGCCCCCAGCGCCAGCAGCGCCGCAGACGCGGCTACCAGCCGGACGCGGGCGTCAGCTGAGCGGGACATTGGTCAGGGTTCCGACGTTGGGGATCGACACGTCCATCGTCTTCACGTCCTCCGGCGGAGCACCGTAGGTCGCGCTGAAGAGGACGGAGTTACCCGGCTCGAATTCCATCAGGCCCTCGTATGAGGAGCAGACGCAGTCGCCGTTGCTGTCCGTGGCGGCGAGGTGGACCTTGCCGTTGTCGGGGTCGATCAGCTTGACACCCGAGGTGTTGTACTTGCCGCCGCTTCCCAGGAAGTCAAAGACGCTGTCGGACTTCTCATCACCGATGTTGGTGACAGAGAACGTCAGCTCGACGGTTTTGGCGCCGCGCGACAGCTCGTGCACGGCGTAGTGCAGGTCGGCGCCGAGCGTGTTGATGTCCTGGCTCGCCAGGGTCTCGCGGGCCTCGGCGTCGCCGGGGTCGACCTTGCCGCCGTTCACCGGTTCCTTGGACGCGTCCGAGGAACCGCCATCGTCGCCGCCGAACGCGCCGCACCCCGTGAGCAGCAGCGTGCACGCGGTGAGCGACATCAGGGATATTCCGGTACTTCGGGGGAAAACCATGCCCGGAAGCGTATCGGGGAAGATTCGGACGTGTCACCGCGGCCGACGGCTCGGGAGCGGACCGGATGTGGCCTGTGCGCTGGGGGAACCACCGCTGTCGGCGCTGCGTCCCCGACGCTCAGCCAAGCGCCCCCAGGGCCAAGCCCGCTGTCAGCAGGACCCCGAACGCCAGTTGCAGTTTGCCGGTCTCACCAAGCCCGAGGATGAGGTCGCGGCCGGTCTGGCCGCCCGTCACCCGGCGCACCGGGCCCGTCGCGAGGGGAATGGCGAGCACGACGAGCGCCACCCACCAGCTGGCGGGGAGGGCTGCCAGAGCGATAACGAAGGCCCCCGCCACGCACGCCAGGTACAGCCGTCGCGTCCAGGCGTCGCCGAGGCGCACCGCCAGCGTGATCTTGCCGGTCTCGGCGTCGGTGGGGATATCCCGCAGATTGTTGATGACCAGCACCGAGCACGACAGCAGCCCTACCGGAACGGCCGCCACCCACGCCTGCCACGGCACGTGCCCGACCTGGACGAACACCGTTCCGACCACCGCCACCAGGCCGAAGAACACGAAGACGGACAACTCGCCGAGGCCCCGGTAGCCGTAGGGGTTCGTGCCCCCGGTGTAGTACCAGGCGGCCACGATCGCCACGGCCCCGATCAACAGCAGCCACCACGACGAGGTCGCCACCAGGACGAGGCCCGCCACCCCGGCCACCGCGAAGCACGCCCACGCCGCCCAGAACACCTGCCGGGGCGGCGCCAACCGGGCGGCGGTCAGTCGCACGGGGCCGACCCGCTCCTCGGTGTCGGTGCCCCGGATACCGTCGCTGTAGTCGTTGGCATAGTTGACACCGACCTGCAGCGCCAGTGCCACCACCATCGCGAGCAGGGCCTTCCACCACACGGGTGCGCCGACACCGACGGCGACCCCCGTACCGACCGCGACCGGAACGATCGAACTCGGCAGGGTGCGTGGGCGCGCCCCCGCGACCCACTGGTTGAGCGTGGCCACGCCTCGGCCCCACTTTCTACTTTCTCCGCCTCCGTCCGGGCAGCGCGGCGCCCGGAACGGTGGTGTGTGGTGTGCTTGGTCGACGCGTTCACGGCGCCGCGCTTCAACCGTAGCGCCGGATTCGAGGGCTGGAGCGAACGCCCCGGCGGCGCGTGCTCCACGTGTCGACCGGGCGGACGGGTAGGTCGGCGGGGTCACACACTGATGGCGGCGTGCAGCCGGACCATCGGCACGCGCTCGCCCATGTCCAGCTCGCGCCGGGCCCCGTCCGGCCGCCATCCGGCGGACTCGGCGAAGTCGCGCAGCGGGTTGTCCGCCTCTAGCGTCCAGATCACCACGCGGTGGAACCCGTCGTCGACGAGGTGGTCCACGGCGGCGTTGAGCAGGCGGCTGCCGTGCCCGAGGTGCAGGTGGTCCGGGTGGACATGCAGGGCGTAGATCTCGGCGTCGGTGCCGGGCCACAGGTCGTCGTCCTCGGCAGGGCCAAGCGAGGCGAACCCCACGACCTTCCGCTCATCGGTGGCGACCAGAAGCCGGTGCCGCGACGTGGGCGGGCTCTCCACCGCGCCCCGCCACTGCTCGCGGAACTTCGTCCCGGCCTCCTGCCCGGTGAGCTCGTCCAGCACGGCGGCGGGCAGCGTCTGCCCGTACATCGAGCGCCACGCCGCGACCTGAATGGCCACGACGTTGTCGATGTCCTCCAGTCGGGCGGATCGGACGAATCGCTGTTCGGACATGGAGGCTCTCATCCGGGTCGACGGGCGGCGCGGTAACACGGCAAATCGTCGCACCGCCGGTGCCCTTCGGTGAAATCCGCGCGGGGCGGCGTGTTCGAGAGGGCGGCGCCGTCTGCGGCCGCCGCTCTGGCCGTGCGGGAAGCGCGGCCGCGCTACAGCACCGCCAACAGGGCGTCCATCTCCCTGAGAGCGGATCGGGGTGGACCCGGGTTTTGCCCGGAAATGCCGACGGTCGAGTTCGCGTACCTGCCTGTACGTGGGAATATCGAGTCCGTGAGCATCATCATCAGAATCCTCGTGAATGCGATCGCCCTGTGGGCGGCGGTGTTCCTGATCGACGGGATCAACGTCGCCGCCACGGACACTGCCGACCAGATCATCGTCTACCTGGCGGTCGGGGTGATCTTCGGTCTCGTCAACGCTGTCATCAAGCCGATCGTGAAGACCGTGGGATGCGCTTTCTACGTCCTCACGCTCGGCCTGGTGGCCCTGGTCGTGAACGCCCTGCTGCTTATGCTGACCGAGTGGGTCGCAGGCCTGTTCGACCTTCCCTTCACCATCGACGGCTTCTGGCCCGCCTTCTGGGGTGCGATCGTCATCGCCGTGGTCAGCTGGCTTCTCAGTCTTTTCCTCCCGGACGGCGAGGACTAACGGGCCCCTGGACCCCAAGCGTGTGACAGAGCCGGTGCCCCGGGCACCGGCTCTTCATGTCGGGGCCCACCGATGCGGGATCGGGCTCCCGGATGTTAACCGTGTCACCGGGATCTCGGAGGTCACGCCGCCGGAAGCCCAGCCCTGCCGGAGGAGCGTGCGGCGAATCCCGGATGCGCCGGGGCGCGTTGGAAGGTGGGCCTACGTCCCAAAAATCCACTTCGACCGGGTCGCATGGCCGCAGGTGGCGTCCGAGCGCGGTACGTTTTGCATATGGCAGGCAGCTCTCAGCCGAACGCGCCCTTCGGCCAGATGTTGACCGCGATGGTCACGCCCATGCACGAGAACGGCGACGTCGACTACGACGGTGCCGCCCGCCTCGCGTCCTATCTGGTCGATGAGCAGCGCAATGACGGCCTCATTATCAGCGGTACCACTGGTGAGTCGCCCACGACGGACGACGACGAGAAAGACCGGTTGCTGCGCTCCGTGCTGGAGGCCGTCGGCGACCGCGCCACCGTCGTTGCCGGTGTCGGCACCAACGACACCCGGCACAGCATCGAACTCGCGGAGGCGGCCGCGCGCGCTGGCGCGCACGGGCTGCTGACCGTGACCCCCTATTACAACAAGCCTCCCCAGGAGGGGCTGATCCGGCACTTCACGGCGATCGCGGACGCGACTGAGCTGCCGGTGATGCTGTATGACATTCCCGGACGTACCGGGACACCCATCGCGTCGGAGACGCTGGTGCGGCTGGCCGAGCACCCCCGCATCGTCGCCAACAAGGACGCCAAGGACGACATCGGCGCCAGCTCCTGGGTCATGGAGCGCACCGACCTCGCCTACTACTGCGGCTCGGACATGCTCAACCTGCCGCTGCTGTCGGTCGGTGCCTGCGGGTTCGTGAGTGTCGTCGGGCACATCGTCGGCGCGGACTTGCACGACATGATCGATGCCTACGAGTCCGGCGACCCGGCGATGGCGCTGGCGATCCACCGCCGCCTCACGCCCGTGTACACGGGGATCTTCCGCACCCAGGGCGTGATCACGACCAAGGCGGTGCTGAACATGTTCGGCCTGCCGGGCGGAACGGTGCGCACCCCGCTCGCGGACGCCTCGGGCGAACTGCAGGCGCTGCTCCGTGAGGACTTGGCGGCCGCGGGCGTGAAGGGGCCGACCGGCCTCGCGCCGCACCAGGCCGTCCCGGCCAGCGTGGTGGGTGTGGAACGCCTGACGGAAGGATCCGCATGAGTCACCCGCACCCCGAGCTCGGCCCTCCGCCGCCGCTCGCCAAGGACGCGCTGAGGGTCGTCCCCCTCGGCGGCCTTGGCGAAATCGGCCGGAACATGACGGTCTTCGAGTACGGCGGCAAGCTGCTGATCGTCGACTGCGGTGTGCTCTTCCCCGAGGAGGAGCAGCCCGGCGTCGACCTGATCCTGCCGGACTTCGACTACATCCGGGACCGGCTCGACGACGTTGAGGCCCTCGTCCTCACCCACGGACACGAGGACCACATCGGCGCCGTGCCGTTCCTGCTCCGTGAACGGGCCGACATCCCGCTCGTGGGTTCGCGGCTGACGCTGGCCCTGCTCTCGGCCAAGCTCGGAGAGCACCGCATCAAGCCGGTGACCGTGCAGGTGGAGGAGGGCGAGCGGCGCTCGTTCGGCGACTTCGACCTGGAATTCCTCTCGGTCAACCACTCCATCCCCGACGCACTGGCGCTCGCCATCCGCACACCCGCGGGCACGCTGCTGCACACGGGCGACTTCAAGATGGACCAGCTGCCGCTGGACGGTCGGCTGACCGACCTGGCCGGGTTCGCCCGGCTCGGGGACGAGGGCGTCGACCTGCTGCTGGCCGACTCCACCAACGCCGAAGTCCCCGGGTTCGTCACCAGTGAGCGTGAGATCGCGCCCGCCATCGACAAGGTCTTCGACCAGTCCACCCAGCGCATCATCGTGGCCTGCTTCGCCTCGCACATCCACCGCGTGCAGCAGGTCCTGGACTCCGCGAAGGCGCACGGCCGCAAGGTCGCCTTCGTGGGCCGGTCGATGGTGCGCAACATGAACATCGCGCGCGACCTGGGCTACCTGACTATCCCCGGCGACCTGCTGGTGGATGTCAAGCAGCTCGACGACCTCCCGCCGGGCGAAGCGGTGCTGATCTCTACCGGCTCGCAGGGCGAGCCGATGTCGGCGCTGACGCGGATGGCCAACCGGGACCACCAGATCCGCATCGAGGAGGGCGACACCGTGCTGCTCGCCTCCTCGCTCATCCCGGGCAACGAGACCTCGGTGAACCGGGTGATCAACGGCCTGATCCGGTGGGGCGCCAAGGTCGTGCACAAGGGCAACGCGCTGGTGCACGTCTCGGGGCACGCGTCCGCGGGCGAGCTGATGTACGTGCACAACATGGTGCGCCCGCGCAACTTCATGCCGGTGCACGGCGAATGGCGCCACATGCGCGAGCACGCCAAGATCGCCGCGATGGCCGGGCTCGACGAGGACCGCATCTGCATCGCTGAGGACGGCGTCGTCGTGGACCTGCACAAGGGCCGCGCGCGCATCACCGGCGCGGTCCCCGCTGGCTACGTCTACGTCGACGGCAGCTCGGTCGGCGACGTCACCGAGTCGGCGCTTAAGGACCGCAGGATCCTCGGCGAGGAGGGGTTCATCTCCGTCGTCGTCGCGGTCGACACCGCCTCGGGCAAGATCGTCGGCGAGCCGGAGATCCACACCCGCGGCGCGGGCATCGACGTCGACGCCTACGACGAGATCATCCCGAAGCTGCAGGACTCCCTGGAGCGCGCGGCGGCTGACGGCATCACCGACCCGACCCAGTTGCGCCAGCTCGTGCGCCGGGGCACCGGACGGTGGGTCAACGAGAATTACCGCCGTCGCCCCATGATCGTTCCGGTCATCGTCGAGGTCTGACCGTTCGCTGATCTCGGCGATATCGACCGAATACCCGCTGGTATAAGGTCGATATCGCCGAGATCAACGGTGAGGGCGGGCGCGGGTGTGCGCGACACGCCCGGGGCGCTTCTGCGCTGATCTGCGGAGGGTTCCTTAGTAGGCTGAGCGCCATGGCCACCCGATCGCCCAAGTCCTCCCAGCGTTCCGGTGGTGGAGCGGCCCGCAGCGGCGGCGGTTCGGGTCGGAAGAAGGCCCCGGCCCGCCGGCCCTCCGGATCGTCCACGTCGCGCACACGCAGGCCCGCCCGGAAGAGCAGCACTCCGCAAGGGCCCATCGAGATGTTCGTCGTCTGGATGGGACACGCCTTGATGTTCGTCTGGAGGATGCTCGCGCACACCGTCGGCGGCATCATCCGCGCGGTCGGTCGCAGTGCCCGCGACCTCGACCCCGACCTTCGCCGCGACGGCCTGGGCATGGTGCTGCTCGCCCTCGGCCTGCTGATCGCCGCGGCGGTGTGGTGGGACACCGACGGGCCGCTGCCCGAAGTCACGCGCATGATCGTCGTGGGGGCCTTCGGCGCGTTCTCCCCGGTCCTGCCACTGCTGTTCATCCCGTTCGCGTGGCGGCTCATGCGGACCCCCGGCAGCGACGGCCAGGCCGATGTGGGGCGGCTCCTCATCGGCTACTCGGCGCTGCTGATCGGGCTGCTCGGCCTGATCCACATCGCCCACGGCATCCCGTGGCCCTCCGACGGCGCCGAGGAGATCCGCGCGGCTGGAGGCCTCATCGGCTTCGCCGCCTCCGGGCTGCTGAGCCACCTCATCACCCCGTGGATCACCGGGGTACTGCTGTGCATGGTCTTCGCGTTCGGTGTCCTCGTCGTCACGGCGACCCCCATCCACCGCATCCCCGAGCGCCTGGCCGGGCTGCTCGGCCCGATGATGGAGCGCGACGGCGGGCCCGACGCCGGGGTGGGCATCCTCGAACCCCGGGCCAAACCGCAGAACCAACGCAAGCGCAGGCCGCGGCCGAAACCCGAGGCCGCGGACGCCGACGAACCCACGACCGTCGCGGGGCACAACGAGCGCCCCTACGACAGCCCCGTCGTCGCGACGACCGCGCAGGAGCCGTCGGCCAAACCGGGGAAGGCCAAGGCCGCCCCGCCGCCGGACCCCACCCCCGCGCCGGAGGCCGCCGAGCAGCTGTCGATCCCCTCACGCGTCGTCGATGGCGACTACGAGCTTCCCCCGCCCCCGATGCTCAAGCCGGGCACCCCGCCCAAGCCGCGGACCAAGGCCAACGACGAGGTCGTCGCGGCGCTGTCGGGCGTCATGGAGCAGTTCAACATCGACGCGGAGGTCACCGGCTTCACCCGGGGGCCGACCGTCACGCGCTACGAGATCGAGCTCGGCCCGGCCGTCAAGGTCGAGAAGGTCACCGCGCTCACCAAGAACATGTCGCTCGCGGTGAAGAGCTCCGACGTGCGGATCCAGTCGCCGATCCCCGGCAAGTCGGCCATCGGGGTGGAGATCCCCAACGCCGACAAGGACATCGTCAGCCTGGGCGACATCATGCGTTCGCCCGCCGCGACGTCCGATAACCACCCCATGCTGGTGGGACTGGGCAAGGACATCGAGGGCGCCAACGTCGTCGCCAACCTGGCCAAGATGCCCCATGTGCTGGTCGCCGGTGCCACAGGTGCCGGTAAGTCGACGTGCATCAACGGCCTCATCACCTCGATCATGATGCGGGCCACGCCCGACGAGGTGCGGCTCATCCTGGTCGACCCCAAGCGCGTCGAGCTCACCATGTACGAGGGCATCCCGCACCTCATCACGCCGATCATCACCAGCCCGAAGAAGGCGGCCGAGGCGCTGCAGTGGGTGGTGGGTGAGATGGACCGGCGCTACGACGACCTCGCGGCGTCGGGGTACCGCCACATCGACGACTTCAACGCGGCCGTGCGCACCGGCGAGCTGACCGCGCCGCCGGGAAGCGAGCGCAAGTACGAGCCCTACCCCTACCTGCTGGTCATCGTGGATGAGCTGGCCGACCTGATGATGGTCGCGCCGCGCGACGTCGAGGACTCGGTCGTGCGCATCACCCAGCTCGCCCGCGCGGCCGGGATCCACCTGGTCCTGGCCACCCAGCGGCCCAGCGTCGACGTCGTCACCGGCCTGATCAAGGCGAACGTGCCCTCGCGGCTGGCGTTCGCCACCTCCAGCCTGAGCGACAGCCGGGTCATCCTCGACCAGCCGGGGGCGGAGAAGCTGGTCGGCAAGGGTGACGCGCTGTTCCTGCCCATGGGGGCGGGCAAGCCGATCCGGTTGCAGAACGCCTGGGTCTCGGAGAAGGAGATCCGAGCGATCGTCGACCACTGCAAGAAGCAGTCCGAACCCAGCTACCGGGAGGACGTCGGCACCGCCGAGGCGAAGAAGAAGGAAATCGACGAGGAGATCGGCGAGGATCTCGATCTGCTGCTCCAGGCCGTCGAACTGGTGGTGACCACCCAGTTCGGCTCCACCTCGATGCTGCAGCGGAAGCTGCGCGTCGGCTTCGCCAAGGCCGGTCGGCTGATGGATCTCATGGAGAGCCGCGACGTCGTGGGCCCGAGCGAGGGGTCCAAGGCGCGCGACGTGCTGGTGACCCCTGACGAGCTGCCCGGTGTGCTCGCGTCTATCCGAGGAGGGTGATTTCCGCGCCCCCACAGCGGTTTCCGCGTGAGGTCAAACTTCGGAAGATGCCGTCATTGACCGACTTTTAACTGATCGACGGGGAGTGTCTGGGCCTCTTCGCACGGTCTGGCGAGCACAGTGGGTACAGATTGCGTAGCGGTCCGTGGAAAAGCGCTCTTGGGGGGAGAGGACGGACATGACCACGATCGGCCGGACTCTGGCCGCTGCCCGCGAACGGGTCGGCTACTCGATCGAAGAACTCAGCGCTCGCACCTGCATCAGGGAAACCGTCCTCGCGGCGATGGAACGGGACGATTTCGCCCCGTGCGGAGGGGACTTCTACGCGCGCGGACACATCCGATCGGTGTGCCGGGCGATCGCGGTCGACCACACGCCGCTGATCGAGGAGTACGACCGCGAGCACGCCTCCCGCGAGGAGGTGGGCATGGTCCCGGCGATCCCACCGAACGACGATTCCGCGGCCGAGCAGCGGCCGGTCCCCAGCGGCGCCTCCGAGCTGTTCGGCCGGTGGGCGGAGGCCGTCCGCAAGGCGCGGGGAAGGCGCGAACTGCCGGATCGGGCGCGGGGCGAGGTGCCCGCGGAGGAGGACGGTCCGGACAACGTCCGAGCCGTCAAGCCGCCTCCGCCCCCGCCTTCTCCGCCACCACCGCCGCGCGAGGGGCCCGCACCGGAGGACGATCGCTATGCGGCGGCGCGCGCCCGGATCGCGGCGGCGTTCGCCGCGGCCGCGAATCGCTACTGGTCGACGTTGGTGACCCTGACGCTCGCCGCCGCCGCGGTCGTCGCGGGAATCCACGCGTGGACCAACAGCGAGGCCGCCGACGGCTTCGTCACGACGTCCGGGCCGGACGTCGCCCAGTCCCGGGTCGACTCCGCGAAGCGGACCGAGGCGAATCGGGAGCAGGGGCAGGCGACGGTGGTCGCCGAAACGCGTGAACGCGAACTGCCCGACGAGGTCGAGGTCACGGTCAGCGCCCGTGCGCGCAGCTGGATCCGGGTCGTCGACGGCGATGGTGAGCACAGGTTCACCGGATTCCTGCGCTCCGGTGAGCAACGGGAGTGGACCCACCCCGAGGAGCTACGCCTCGACCTGGGCAACGCGGGAGGCGTCCTGCTGGACGTCAACGGCCATCAGCGCGGCGCGCCCGGCGCCAAGGGGGAAGTGACCCGGATTACTGTTGACCGGGAGTTCGCGAGCAAGAGCCAGGAGCGCTCGGAGGACGACCGATAGTCCCAGCGCACACGCTTCCGAGTCGACCGGTCCGGCCGCTTTGGGACCGGGTGGAGCCGGGCGCATAAGCGGCGCCGATACCCGCGCGCACCCGAAGTTCATCCCCGCGCCCATGGGGGTTCGCAGAGGCCACGTGGACGAAGTTCGCGGCAGGGCGTCTAGGCTGGTTGCCGTGGCAGATCGCCGCACCCTCAAATCGTCTGTCGAACCTTGGAAGCCATGTCATCGCGCCGTACTGTTTCGCTCGTCACCCTGGGATGCGCGCGAAATGAGGTTGATTCCGAAGAACTCGCCGGGAGGCTCTCGGCCGGCGGCTGGGACCTGATCGACGCCGAGAGCGACGAGAAGGCCGACGTCGTCGTCGTGAACACGTGCGGGTTCATCGAGGCCGCCAAGCAGGACTCCATCGAGGCCCTGCTCGACTCCGCCGAGGAGGGGACAAAGGTCGTCGCGGCGGGCTGCATGGCCGAGCGCTACGGCTCCCAGCTTGCCGAGGCCCTGCCCGAGGCACAGGTCATCGGGTTCGACGACTACGCGGAGATCTCCGAGCGCCTCGACGACGTCGTGGAGGGGCGCGAGCTCGCCCCGCACTCGCCCCGCGACCGGCGCACGCTGCTTCCGATCTCCCCGGTGGAGCGGCGCGGGGCCGAGACCCACGTCCCTGGGCACGCGGAGTTCGACCCGCTGCCCGAGGGCATCGCGCCCGCGTCCGGGCCGCGCATCCCGCGCCGCAGGCTGACCGGCGGCCCGGTGGCCAACCTCAAGATCGCCTCCGGCTGCGACCGCCGCTGCACCTTCTGCGCCATCCCCGCCTTCCGCGGCGCCTACATCTCCCGGCAGCCCGACGACATCGTGCGCGAGGCCGAGTGGCTGGCCGGTGAGGGCGTCCGCGAGCTCTTCCTGGTGAGTGAGAACTCCACCTCCTACGGCAAGGACCTGGGCGACCTGCGGGCCCTGGAGAAGCTGCTGCCGCGCCTCGCCGCTGTCGAGGGCATCGAGCGGGTCCGGGTCAGCTACCTGCAGCCCGCCGAGGTGCGCCCGGGGCTGGTCGACGTGCTGACCTCCACCCCCGGTGTCGTTCCCTACTTCGACCTCTCCTTCCAGCACGCCAGCGGCCCGCTGCTGCGCCGGATGCGGCGTTTCGGCGACCGGCAGCGCTTCCTGGAACTCCTGGAGACCGCCCGCACGGCGGCGCCCGAGGCCGGTGCCCGCTCGAACTTCATCGTCGGCTTCCCCGGCGAAAGCCAGGAGGACTTCGACGAGCTGGTGGCCTTCCTGGAGTCGGCCCGGCTCGACGCCATCGGTGTCTTCGGCTACTCCGACGAGGACGGGACCGAGGCCGCCGACTTCGAGGGCAAGCTGCCCGAGGAGGTCGTCGCCGAGCGCGTCGACCAGCTCAACCGGCTCGCCGAGGAGCTCATGGCCCAGCGTTCTGAGGAGCGCGTGGGAACCACCGTGGAGGTGCTCATCGAAGCGGAGCTGGACGATGGCACCTACGAGGGCCGTGCCGCGCACCAGGCGCCCGAGGTGGACGGCAGCACGATCGTGCACGGCGAGGGCCTGAAAGTCGGCGACCTGGTTCCGGCGACCGTGACCGCCGCGATGGGCGCCGATCTGGTGGCAGAGGCCGAGGAAGGCGGCCGGAGCGCGGCGGCCGACGACAACCTGGACACCCCGGATACACAATGAGCCCGCAGGACTCCCCCGCCACCCCCGTCCCCCGCCACGTTCCGGTCTGGAACATCGCGAACATTCTGACGATGAGTCGGCTCGTGATGGTGCCGCTCTTCGTCGTGTTCATGTTCCTGGAACCTCCGGCGTGGCGCCTCGCCGCGCTGGGGGTGTTCGTGCTGGCCGCCGTCACCGACAGGATCGACGGCGAACTGGCGCGGCGCCGCAACCTGGTCACGGACTTCGGCAAGGTCGCCGACCCCATCGCCGACAAGGCACTGACTGGGGCGGCTCTGGTCGTGCTGTCCCTGCTGGGCGACCTGTGGTGGTGGGTGACCATCGCGATCCTGGTGCGCGAGTGGGGGATCACCCTGCTGCGGTTCGCCGTCATCCGGTACGGGGTGATCCCGGCCAGCCGGGGCGGGAAGCTCAAGACGGTTCTGCAGATCGTCGCGATCACCGCCTACCTGATCCCGCTGCCGGCCTGGACGCCCGTCCCGCTGCTGTATGTCCCCCACTTGCTCATGGGGGCGGCGCTCGTGGTCACCGTGTCGACCGGCGTCGACTACGTCGTCCAGGCCCTGCGGCTGCGCCGGAAGGCCCGGCGCGACGCGGAGAATTAGGGCGGACCATGCCCGAATTCGCCCAGGAAGCCGGTACCGGTCAGGTCGCACTCGTTCCGGCCGCCGCCCACGAGACGGCTGCGGCGGTGCACCGGCTCCTGCGGGGCGCCGGGGCCACCGTCGCGACGGCCGAATCGCTCACCGGCGGGCTGATCGGCGCTGTGCTCACCGGTATCGCCGGGGCGTCGGCCACCTACCGCGGCGGCGCCATCGCGTACGCCACCGACCTCAAGAGCGGGGTCCTGGGGGTGCCCCGGGAGCTGCTGGAGCGGCAGGGCGCGGTCGATCCGGACGTGGCCCGGTCGATGGCCGCCGGGGTTCGTGACCGCCTGGCGTCCGATTTCGGTCTCGCCGTTACAGGGGTCGCCGGGCCGGAACCCCAGGGCGGCCGTCCCGTCGGCCTCGTCTACATCGCCGTCGCTGGTCCCGGTGGTGCTCAGGAGGTGCGGGAGTTCGTGTTTCCGGGGGACCGTTACCAGGTACGGTCGTCAACAGTGGTCCAGGCACTGGGCATGCTCGCCGATTCGGTGAAAGCGTATGCCGGTAAATAGGGTCGCCCGATCCGTTCAAGTCGCCGTATCGAGGGAACAAACCGTCACCAAGATCGTGTTACCCCTCCAGCGAACAGGAAGCCGTGAGGTGCGACGATCTGGCGCAGGGCAGGTACGGTGTTTTTTATGATGGTCGCTACCGGTGGGAGGGAGCGCGAATGATGGTCCTGCTTCGTCACCTACTTGGTGACGTGCTACGGCAGCTCCGGCAGCGGCAGGGCCGCACTCTCCGCGAGGTGTCGGCCGATGCCCGTGTCTCGTTGGGGTACCTGTCGGAGGTCGAACGGGGACAGAAGGAAGCTTCCTCCGAGCTGCTCTCCTCGATCTGCGGTGCTTTGGGTGTGCCCCTCTCCCAGGTGCTGCGTGAGGTCGCCGACCAGCTGGCGCTCGCCGAGCTGCAGGAGGCCGCTCTCCTCGACGGATCGGTTCCCGCCGACACCGTCCCAGCCCCCGACCGCATCGGCATCGATTCGGTGCCCGACCGCGTTCCCGATGTCGTCGACATGGTGGGCGTGTAACGCCCCCTCGTCTCAGCGGAAGCGCCGGCCACCCCGAGGTGGTCGGCGCTCCCGCTTTTTCTCGGCCCCATGGTGAGCCCCGTCATGATGCTGTGCCCTGCCGCGGATGCGGCGTGCGGGCGGTGAAGGAGCGGCGCCGCCTCAGCTGGCCCAGGCGTCCGGGTTCTCGGCCAGAGCGCGCACCGACTCGGGAAGTTTGCCCGTCGCGAGGTGCTCCAGGGTGACACTCTCCAGGATCGATCGTTCACTGGCGCGCAGCGCGATCCACACCTGCTGCAGGCTGCGGGCGGCGCCGTCGTAGTCGACGTCCTCGGGGCGTTCCCCGCGCACGTTGGCCAGTGGCCCGTCCACGGCGCGGATGATGTCGGCCAGCGAGATCTCGGGGGCAGGGCGGGCCAGCCAGTACCCGCCCACCGGACCTCGCTGACTGCGGACCAGGCCGGCACGGCGGAGCTGGGTCAGGATGTTCTCCAGGAATTTTCCGGGTATGGCCTGGGCGCGCGCGAGCTGTTCGGCCGTAACCGGGCCGCCACTGGCGGCTGCGAGTTCGGCTGCGGCGCGCAACGCGTAATCGACCCGGGCAGAAAGGCGCATGCTGCGATTATGCCGTGAATCGAGGGGAGATCGGGTCAATGGGACGGCGGGGTTCGCCCGACGTGACGATGCGGAAGCGCGGCATCGGTCCTCCTACCGGGGGATGGGGCTGACGAGCGCCCAGAGGGCGGCATTGGTCACTCCATTGCCGCCCGGGGGCCTTGCTGGTCAGCGTACCGGCGTCGCGCTGGCCGCGCCGAGCAGCTCGGCGGCGCTCTGCCCGTTCACCCGGGCCGCTCCGTAGGTGCTGATGTGGGCCTGGCACGCCGGCCGCCAGGCGGGCAGCCCCATCTCCACGACGACGGCGTCCGGGCGGTTCCGGCAGATCTCCCCGATCAGGCGGCGCGTGGCAGCATGGCGATGGGCGTCGCGCACCACCACGACCAGGTCCCGGTCGACCGCGCGCTCCAATACGGTCGCGATGTCCACGGAGGCGGGGTCCACGCGCTCGGTCCCGGGAAACCATGGCGACAGCCCCCAGGGAACCTCGCCCACGGCGATCCCGGGCGGCGCGTCGAACTCCACGACCAGCGGGTCGTGCAGGGGAGGGACGATGCCGTCGACCCGGACCGCGCGGCGGGCGCCGTCCAGCCCGATGGCGTCGGCGGCGGGCAGCCCGGCCGCGGTCCCGTCCAGCCCGGTGGGGACCGTGCGGACCTGGTGGTCCCGCGTCCACCGTCGCAGGGCCTGGGTGCGCCCGGCGGCCTCTTCCAGCCGCTCCCCGCTCAGGCGGCCGTCGCGGACGGCCCGCACGATGGCCGAACGGACGGCGGCGACCTCGTCGCCGTAGACGAACCGGCCCAGGCACAGCAGGTCGCACCCGGCGACCAGCGCCCGCACGGCGGCCTCGGGGACGCCGATCCCGTTGCTGACGCCCTCCATCTCCAGCGCGTCGCTGATCACCACACCGTCGAACCCGAGCTCTCCGCGGAGCAGCCCGGTGACGATGCTCGGGGCCAGCGTCGCCGGTTCACGCGTGCCAAAGGCCGGCAGGGAGATGTGCGCGGTGAGGAGAGAGCGCGCCCCCGCCGCGATTGCCGACCGGAACGGCACCAGCTCGCGTCGGGCCAGCAGCTCGGGGTCGGCGTCGACGACCGGCAGCTCGGTGTGGGAGTCCTGGTGGGTGGCGCCGTGGCCGGGAAAGTGCTTGGCGCAGGCGGCGACGCCGTGGTCCTGAAGGCCGGCGACGGCCGCGGCCGCGTGCCGCGCCACCAGTTCGGCGTCGGAGCCGAACGAGCGGGTGCCGATGGTGGGGTTGTCGTCGACGGTGTTGACGTCGACCGCGGGGGCGAGGTCGAGGGTGAAGCCGAGAGAGCGCAGCTCCGCGCCCAGCGCGCGGTGCACCGCCCGGGTCAGGGCGGTGTCGTCGATCGCGCCGAGGGCGGCGTTGCCGGGGTAGTCGCTGCCCGCGCTCTGGCCGATACGGGTGACATCGCCGCCCTCCTCGTCAAGTGAGACGAGCGGGGCGTCCGCGGCCGCGGCGAGCTCACGGGTGAGCGCGGTGACCTGCTCGGCCCCGCCGATGTTGTTGTGGAACAGGCAGACTCCGGCGATACCGTCGGCCAGGCCGTCGAGGACCCACCGGGGCGCGTGGTGGGATTCGAACGGCACCAACAGGGTGGCGTTGGCGAGGCGATCCAGGGTCGGATCTGCGGGCATCACGGCTCCGTTCATCGGGGGCGCGGCGGCGGTAGGCGGCGCCGCGTAGGTGGTGGCATGCGGGTGGGTCGGGTGGGTGATGGGGGTGGGCGGTCAGCCCTTGACCGCCCCCATGGTCAGTCCGGACACCATGCGGCGCTGGACGAAGAGGAAGAACACCATCACCGGGATGGTGAGGAGGGTCGAGGCGGCCATGATCGATCCCCACTCGACCGTGACGCGGCCGAAGTAGTACTTCAGGGAAATCGGCAGGGTGAACGAATCGGTGTTGCTCTGCAGGAAGGTGAAGGCCACCACGAACTCGTTCCATGCGGTGATGAACGCGAAGATGCTGGTCGCCACCAGGCCGGGGGCCACGAGCGGCATCATGATCCGCCAGAAGACGGTCCAGCGGGTCGCGCCGTCGATCGCGGCCGCCTCCTCCAGTTCCGGGGGGACGGCCGCCACGAAGCTGCGCATCATCAGGATGGTGATGGGCAGCGCGACGGTGGTGTAGACGATGAGCACCCCGAGGAGGCTGCCGGTCAGCGGCAGCGACGTGGCCGTGCCGAGGTGGTGGAAGTTGACGAAGATCGAGATGATCAGCGCCTCGCTCGGCACCATCTGGATGATCAGGAGCAGGATGATGAAGGCGGTGCGCAGCCGGAATTGGAACCGTGCCACGGCGACGGCCGCGAGCAGCGAGAAGACCGCCGCGAGCGCCACCGACCCGAGCGTCACCAGCAGGCTGTTGCCGAGGAACGACCAGAACGAGGTCTCGGGGATGAGCACGCCGGACAGCACGCGTTCGTAGTGCTCCAGGGTCAGCTCGCGGGGGAACAGCGTGGGATCGCGGGTGAAGATCTCCCCGTTGGGCTTGAGCGCGGTTGTCAGCACCCAGTACACGGGGAACAGGGCGAACAGCATGATGGCGGCGGCCGCCAGGTAGTCGCCGACGCGGCCGGCCCTCTTCTGGAGGCGGTGTCTCATCTGGTCTCCCCCTGCCGGATCATGACGCGCAGGTAGTAGGCGGTGATAGCGAGAACGAGGACGGTCATGACCACGGCGATCGCGGACCCCAGGCCGTAGTTGGGCGGCGTCGAGTAGAAGCCGAGCTGGTAGGAGTAGTACGGCAGAAGGAAGACGTCGCGGTTGGTGAAGCCCCCGGCGAGGATGTTGAGCTGGGTGAAGATCCGGAAGTCCCAGATGATCTGGAGGATCAGCAGGAGCGCGAACAGCGGGCGCAGCATCGGGAACGTGATGTTCCAGAAGGACCTCCACGCCCCGGAGCCGTCGACGCGGGCCGCCTCGTAGAGCTCGCCGGGGACGCTCTTGAGCCCGGCGAGCACGCTGACGGCGACGAAGGGGAAGGACTGCCAGACCACGGTCAGGATCAGCACGGAGAACAGCGGTCCGGGCGAGTTGAACCAGTTGAAGTGCTCCCACCCCGAACCGACGAGCCAGTCGGGGAGCCGGTCCAAGGTGGCGTTGACCAGCCCGTAGCGCGCGTCGAACAGCCACCGGTGCACGATCGCCGCGCTGATCACCGGGGTCGCCCACGCCAGCATCAACGCGGTTCCCACGGTGGTGGACAGCCATGTGGGCAGCCGGTTCAGCAGGATGCCGACGAGCGTGCCCAGCACCATCGTGATGGCGACCATCAGCAGGCAGACGACGATGGTGTTGCGGAAGATCGTCCAGAACCGGTCGTCGGTGAGGATGGCGATGTAGTGGGCGAAGTTGTTCCACTCGGCGGGTTCGCCCCGCAGCTGCCGCAACCCGTAGGTGGTCAGCGACATCCAGACCATCTGGACGATCGGCCACAGCAGGACGAGGGCCAGGAGGCTCAGCGCCGGCAGGATCAGGAAGTAGGGAACGAGGGCGGTGCGGTCGCGCCGTCTCCGCCGTCGGGGCGAGTCCTGCCCGGCCGAGGCGGCGACCTCGGGGCCGGTGCGGTCAAGCGTTCGTGTCATGGGGCGCTCTATCACTCGGTTCGTCGCGGGCGGCCACCGGTCGGTGGACCGGCGGCCGCCCGCTGCGCGGTCAACTCACGCGGCGATCAGCTCACGCAGCACTCTGTGCGCTTTCGGGCTCCGCACGTGTTCCACCGCCGGAGCCATGGGGCCTGCGGCCGGTCGACGCCGGCGCCTCCACGCGCTCGACCGCCCTCAGACCGCGTTTCCTCCGTCGTCGGGTGCCCTCAGTCCTCGGACCGGTTGAGCGCGTCGGTGAGTTCACCGTTGAGTTCCGGTAGGACCTTGTCGGCATCCTCACCGTCCGCGAGTCGGCGGACGGCGGTCTGGACGGTGGCCAGCTCCCACTGGACATGCCCCCAATTGGCGGTGTCGGGGAACAGCCGCAGGTCACCGGTGGCTTGCTTGGCGGCCCCGGCCAGGATCGGGTCCTTGGAGAAGGTGTCGCTCTCCAGGAGGTCGGCGTAGGCGGGGAACATCGAGGAGACCTCGTTGTAGGCGAGGGCGTTCTCCTTGCTGTTCAGCACCGTGATGTAGTCGAAGGCGACCTCGGGGTGCTCGGTGGTCCCCCAGACCGCGAGGTCGGAGCCGCCGCCGAAGGCCGGGGCGATGCCGTCCTTGCCCGGGATCGGGGCGGTGGCCCAGTGCTCGACATCCTCGTCGCTGATCCCGGCCATCTGCTGCTTGGCCCAGGGGCCGTCGATGAACATGGCGAGCTTGCCGTTGGCGAAGTCGGCGTGGGCGCAGTCGACCTCGTTCAGTCCCACGCACGCCGAGGGCGAGATCCCGTCCTTGGTGAGGTCGGCGTAGAACTCCAGGGCCTCTCTGGTCTCCGTGGAGTCCAGCTGGCCGGTCCACGTGTCGCCGTCCTTGGTCGCGAACTCGCCTCCGGTGCTCCACACGAAGCTGGCGATGCCGTTCAGGAAGTCGGTCGGGGCGGCGAAGCCGACCGCGTCCTTCTCCTCCTTGATGGCCGTGGCGACCTCGCGCAGCTCCTCCCAGGTCGTCGGCGGCTCCTTGCCGATCTCCTCCAGCCAGTCGGAGCGGTACCACAGGGCGCGGACGCCGCTGTACCACGGGACGCTGTACTGCGCGTCGTCGAAGGTGCCGTTGGCGTAGGCGCCCTCAAGGAAGTCGTCGCGGTTCTCCCACTCGCTGGCGTACTCGGAGACGTCGTAAAGCGCCTCGGCCTCGGCCCAGGTGCGCACCTGGTCGTTGCCGATCTCGACGACGTCGGGGCCGTCGCTGACCATGGCGGTCTGGAAGCGCTGGGAGAACTCGTCCCACGGGATCCACTGGATCTCGACTTCGGTGTTCGGGTGCTGCTTCTGGAACTCCGCGGTCACCGAGTCCATGAACTCGTTCTGCGCCTCGCTGGCGTCTCCCATGCGCCAGATCTCGATCGATTCCGCGGCACCGGTGCCAGTGTCTTCACCGCCGCCGCAGGCAGCGGTGAGCATCAGGACGGCCGATGCGGCGGCCGTGATCTTCGGGAACCTCACCTGAATTCTCCCTTCGCGCGTTACCGCCCGGACGACGTGTTGCGTCGGACGAGACGCCCCTGATACATCTCGGGGCCGGCTGCGAACGCGTGACGCGGGCTTCGTCATTTGTGCGGGGTGTGCTGAGATAGCACGTACACCGGTCCACCTGGTTGGGCCGCTGCCGCAGCGTTCCCGTAAAAACGGTGTGGGGGAACGTGCCTCTTGTGGGTTGGCCGCTAAACTAACAAGAAAGTTTCCTAATAAATAGAGATAGAGGTATCACGGTTATGTCTCGACGCCCTGGGACTCCGCGGCTGCTGCGGCAACTGAACGACCGCGCCGCTCTGGAGCTGCTGCTGTCCTCAGGGCCGATGACCCGCACCCAGCTCGGGCGCGAGACCGGACTGTCCAAGGTGACCGCCTCCCAGCTGCTCTCACGGCTGGAGGAGCGCGAGCTCGTGCACGTCGTGGGCAGCCAAGCGGGCGGCCGCGGCCCCAACGCCGCCCTGTACGCCGTGGTGCCCTCCAGCGCATACGTGGCCGCCCTGGACGTGAGCGCCACGGGGGTGAGCGCGGCCGTCGCCGACATCACCGGGCAGGTCGTCGGGGAGATCAGCATCGACCCGACGGCGGCCCCCGACCCCGTCGAACTCGTGCACACCACCGTCCTGAAACTGCTGGAGAGCGCGGACATCCCGCAGGACCGCCTCAGCTCCTGCATCATTGGAACGCCGGGCGTGGTGGACCCGCGGAGCGGCGACGTCCGGTTCTCCTTCGACCTGCACGCCTGGCACGGCGGCGTGCTGGAGCGCCTGCGGGCCGGCCTGCGCAGCGCGGTAACCATACAGAACGACGTCAACCTCGCCGCCCTGGCCGAACACGCCGAGGGGGCGGCCGAGGACACCTCGGACTTCGTCCTCATCTGGCTCGGCAGCGGGGGCGGCGTCGGCATGGCGATCGTGCTCGACGACCGCATCCACACCGGGTACTCGGGCGGCGCGGGCGAGATCGGCTACCTGCCCGTCCCCGGTGCGCCGCTCCCCGACGACGTCGGCCTCCCCGGCGGCTACCAGTCACTTCGCACCGCCTATGGCAGACCCTCGCTCGCCCACGGCTTCCAGGCGCTGGTGGGCGCACAGGCGATCATCGAACTCGCCGCCGAACACGGATTCGCCGGGAGCGACGTCGATCCCGGCGACGCCGCCAACGTCACCGCGGTTCTCAGCGCCGCCCGCGAGGCCGGCCCCGAGGGAGAAGCCTTCCTCGACGAGTTCGCCGAGCGCATCGCCCGGGGCGTGGCGTCGGTGTGCGTGGTCCTCGACCCGGGACTCGTGGTCCTCGGCGGCGAGATGGCCCAGGCCGTCGGCGCGGACCTCGCCCGCCGCGTCGCCGACGCCACGACCCGCATCGGCCCCAACGCCCCCAAGGTCGACATCGGCCGCGTAGACAGCCCCGTCCTCCGAGGCGCCCTGCTGTCGGCACTCCAGCAGGCCCGTGAGGAGGTCTTCTCCTCCACCCTCGCCCCACCGCGCACGTAGCGAGCGACGCGGTGGCGGCGCGGGGGAGCTGGTCGCGGGTGGTCGTGGTCCACCGGAACGATGGCGCTCTGCCGGGGCAATCACGTCTGCTGGGCGGCTTCGTCGGTGTTCTTGGGTGAAAAGCAGCACCGAGGCCGGTGAGCGCTCTCCTGCCGCAGGCCCCCTCTAGCGATGATCATGGGGATGGTCCCGGCAAACCGGACAGAACCGGGACCGTTCCCATGATCATCGCGGGGGACTTGTGGCAAACCGGGCATACCCGGCGCACGGCGGCCGCCTCCCCTCAGGAGCCCGGTGCCGCCAGCCCCTCCGCCCTCGGTGCTGCTTTTCACCCAAGAACACCGGAAAGGAAGAACACCGACAAGGCCGCCCAGCAGACCCAGCCGCTCCCTTCGTCCGGGCTGCTTATGACCGCAGGCGCAAGCCCTTCGGGGTCGGATGGAACCCTGCCGAGGTCAGCGCGGAGTCGAGCGGGGTGTCGAAAACCGGTTCTCCGTCGGCGCGCTCGACGGTCAGGGTGGACAGGTAGCCGGTGTGCACGAGATCGGCGAGCGCCGACGCGGCACGGGCCAGCGTCGGTTCGTCCGAACCGAAGGTGAGGACGGTCCGTCCGCCCCGTTCGAGGTAGAGGGCCAGGGCGCCGTCGTCGAGGACTACCAGTGCGCCCGCCTTCCTGCCGGGTCGTGCTCTGCCTTCCGGTGTCTCCGGCCAGGGCAGGGCCGCGCCGTAGACGTTGGCTGGGTCGGCGGCGGCCAGGACCAGGGCGGACTCCTGGTCGCCAGTTGTGCCCGCGCTCGTGTCTCCGCCTCCGCCAGGGAATGGTTCCACCGAGCGCAGGCGGTCGACGGCCCCCGGGAGAGCGAACTGGGCCGCGCCGAGACCGTCGACGAAGTAGCCGCGGCGCGCCTTGCCCGCCTCCTCGAAGGCGCGCAGGACGGGATAGACCGCGCTGAACCCGCCCGCTCCGCGTGGGCTGGCCCCGTTCCCGCGCCGGTCGCCCCGGCGCTCCTGCTCGGCGACGACGGGCCCCCGGGTCACCACGCCGTAGCGGTCCAGCAAGGCGGCCACCCCGGCGTGCCCCCGGAGCGTCGGGTCGCCTTCGCGGTCGGGCAGCACCGACCAGCGGCCCGCGACCGTCGGCGGCCCGGTCCGCGTGGGCAGTGCGGGGCGCCGGGACCGACTGCGGTGGGTCGCGCGCCCCGCACCGAGCAGGGAGCGCAGGGGTGCGAGGGTGTCGTTGGTGATCCACCCGGCCCACGCCAGGTCCCACAGCGTGGCGACGAGCCCCGCGTCGGAGACCGCCGCGACCCCTTCGCGCTTCATCACCCGGTCGGCGATGTCCCGGAAGAACAGGGCACCGCCGTCCCGCAACGCCTCCAGCACCTTCTCGTGCAAGGGGGAGAAGGCGATGTCGATCCGCTCGGGAAGCAGGGTGTCGGCCTCGTCCGCGGGTACGAGGCACAGCCAGCCGTCGGACGCGGGCGCTGGACCCCCCGGCCGTCCCCCGCCACCGGAACGGGCGGCGCGCGCGCCGCCCCCTCCCGAGGTGATCCCGCCGGCGCCCGCCCAGACCACCTCACCGGCCTGGGTGAGTTCGTCCAGAAGGGCGGGGACGTAGCCCTCGACCCGAGCGGGCAGCACGAGCGACTCCAGCGCCGACGCGGGAACGGGCGCGCCGCGCAGCGACCCCACGGCGGTGAATACGGCGTCCGGCCCGCGCAGCCGCCGTCCGGCGGCGCTGGTCCGGCCGGGCGTGGTCGGGGACGCCGTGCTGGTGATCGGACCGACGTGCTGCCAGGCGGGTACGAACCGGGCCAGTGCCCGCGGCGGGACCGGTTCCACCTCGCGGCGCAGCCGACTGATCGAGCTTCGCCGCAATCGGCGCAGCACATCGGCGTCGCACCACTCGGTCCCGTGTCCGCCAGGGCGGAACTCCCCCTCCAGGACCCGGCCTTTGGCGCCCAGTCGGCGCAGGGTGTCCAGCACCACCGAGCGGCCCAGGCCGAACCGCGCGGCCACATCGTCCACGGTGAACGGACCGTGCGTGCGGGCGTAGCGCGATACCAGGTCGGCCAGCGGATCGGCGACCGGTTCGGCGAACGCCTCGGCCGTTCCCGCGAACGCGCCGGCCGAGCCGCTGGCCCTCCCGGCGTCCGGTGCCGCCAGCCACGGTGGCAGTTCCGCGCCCAGCGCGTCGCGCAGCCGCGCTGCGTCCTCGACCGCCGCCCAGCGCTCCTCTCCGGCCACCCGCACCCGGATCGCCCGGCGCCGTGCCTCCAGTTCGGCGAGCCATTCCGCTGGGTCGGCGCCGGTTGCACCGTCCTCGGCCCCGGTGGTGCGGACCCGCGCCTCGGCCGTGCTCAACGGGCCCAGATCGCGCAGCAGGTCGGCCATGCCCTCCACCCCGTCGTCGGGCCGTATCCGCCGCTCGGCGGTGAGCCGCTGGAGCCGCGCGTCCAGCTCTGCGACGACGTCCGGATCGAGCAGCTCCCGCAGGTCTGCTTGGCCGAGCAGGTCCGCGAGCAGGGCGGAGTCCAGCGTCAGTGCCTGCGCCTTCAGCTCGGCCAGCGGTGCGTCCGCCTCGTAGAGGAACGCGGCCGTGTAGCCGAGCAGCAGGGATTGCGCGAAGGGGGACGCCCGCGGTGTCTCCACCTCCACGACGCGCACGCGCCGGGCCTCGATGTCGGACATCAGCTCGGTCAGACCGGGCACGTCGAACACGTCGCGCAGGCACTCCCGTACCGCCTCCATCACGATGGGAAACGACCCGAACCGGCTGGCCACTGCCAGCAGCTGCGCCGACCGGTGCCGCTGCTGCCACAGCGGCATGCGCCGCCCTGGGCGCTGGCGGGGGAGCAGCAGCGCCCGGCTCGCGCACTCCCGGAACCGGGCCGAGAACAGGGCGGAGGAGCCGATCTCCGCCGTGACCGCGTTCTCGGTTTCGTCGGGGTGCAGAGTCAGGAGTTCCGGCAGTGCCCCGGAGCGTCGCGCCCGGGTTCCGCGGCCGGGCCCCGTCCCCCTGTCCGGGTCCGCCACCTCGTCCACGTCCGGAAGTCGCAGCACGATCCCGTCGTCGTCGTGCACTACCTGCGCGTCCAGGCCGTAGCGTTCGCGCAGCCGCGCGCCGATCACCAGCGCCCACGGTGCGTGGACGCGGGCGCCCAGCGGCGAGTGGATGACCGCCCGCCAGTCGCCCAGCTCGTCGCGGAAGCGTTCGACGACGATCGTGCGGTCATCGGGGATGTGGCCGGTCGCCTCGCGCTGGTCCTCCAGGTAGGAGACGAGGTTCGCGGCGGCCCACGCGTCCAGTCCGGCCGCTTGGGCGCGCTCCAGCGCGGCCGGGGCGTCCCTCGCGCCGAGCTCCCGCGTCAGCGCGCCGATGGCCCGCCCCAGCTCCAGCGGGCGCCCCATCGCGTCGGCCTTCCAGAACGGCAGCCGTCCCGGGCGGCCCGGCGCGGGGGAGACCAGCACCCGGTCGGCGGTGATGCCCTCGATGCGCCACGCGCTCGAACCGAGGACGAACACGTCGCCAACGCGTGATTCGTAGACCATTTCCTCGTCGAGCTCGCCTACGCGGGTGGGACCGGCCCCGCGTGCCCGCCTCCCGCCGCCGTCGGGGGCCGGGCCGCCGGGAGTCGCGCTTCCGTCGGCGAGGTGGACGGCGTAGGCGCCCCGGTCGGGGATGGTCCCGCCGCTCACCACGGCCAAGCGTTGCGCACCCGGTCGGCCTTTGACCGTTCCCGCCTCCCGGTCCCACACCAGGCGGGGACGCAGCTCGGCGAACTCGTCGGACGGGTAGCGACCGGACAGCATGTCCAGCACGCCGGACAGCGCCGAGTCCGGTAGCGACGCGAACGGGGCCGCGCGTCGGGCGAGCGCCGCGATCTCCGCCACCGCCCACGCGTCCATCGCGGCCATCGCCACGATCTGCTGCGCCAGCACGTCCAGCGGGTTGCGGGGCATGCGCAGCTCTTCGATCTCCCCCGACCGCATACGCTCCGCCACCACCGCGGTGGCCAGCAGATCGCCGCGGAACTTGGGAAACAGCACGCCCTGGGAGACCTCGCCGACGTGGTGCCCGGCGCGTCCGACACGTTGCAGGCCACTGGCCACCGAAGGCGGCGACTCCACCTGGATCACCAGGTCGACCGCGCCCATGTCGATTCCCAGCTCCAGGCTTGAGGTGGCGACCACGCAGGGCAGCCGTCCCTCCTTCAGATCGTTTTCGATCACCGCGCGTTCGCTCTTGGACACCGACCCGTGGTGCGCCCGGGCGATGACCGCCGCGGATCCCCGGCTCTGGCCCGACTGCCCGGAGAGCTGGGCGGCGATAGCGGGCGGGGGTAGGGGACGTTCGTCCGCCCGCTCCGTGGCGAGTTCGTTGAGCCGTGCGCACAGTCGCTCCGCCACGCGTCGGGAGTTGGTGAAGACGATCGACGACCGGTGCCGTTCCACCAGGTCGAGGATCTTCTCCTCCACGTGCGGCCAGATCGAGGTGCGCGCCTTGGCCGCGGTGTCATCGGAGCGCGACGAGTCGATGGTCGCCTCCAGCTCCGTCATGTCCTCGACCGGAACGGAGATCCGCAGATCCAGGTGGGGGCGGTTCGGTGGAGCGACGACGGTGGCCGGGCGGGCGCCGCCCAGGAACGACGCGACTTCGGCGGCGGGGCGGACCGTGGCGGACAGCCCGATGCGCTGGGCGGGCCGGTCCAGCAGCTCGTCCAGCCGCTCCAGACTCAGCGACAGGTGGGCGCCGCGTTTGGTGCCCGCGAGCGCGTGCACTTCGTCCACGATCACCGTCTCGACCCCGCCGAGGCCGCCGCGCGCCTGTGAGGTGAGGATGAGGAACAGTGATTCCGGGGTGGTGATGAGGATGTCGGGCGGTGCGGTGCCGAGCTTGCGGCGCTCGGCCGCGGGGGTGTCGCCGGTGCGCACGCCTACGGAGATGTCCGGCACGTGCTCGGCCATCCGCTCGGCGGCGCGCCGGATGCCTGACAGCGGCGCCCGCAGGTTCCGCTCGATGTCCACCGCAAGCGCCTTCAGCGGGGAGACGTAGAGGACGCGGCAGCGCCGCGCCCGGTCCGGGGGCCCGGCGGGTGCGTGGGCCAGGCCGTCCAGCGCCCACAGAAACGCCGAGAGCGTCTTTCCCGACCCGGTGGGCGCGATGACGAGGCTGTTCTCGCCTCTGGAGATCGTCTCCCAGGCACCAGTCTGCGCCGGGGTCGCTCCGCCGGGGAAGGCATCGCGGAACCAGGCCCGCGTGGCGGGCGAAAAGCGGGACAGGGCGTCGCGGCCGCCCCCGCCATCGGGATCGGAGCTCATGGCCCCAGTGTGCATCGGCGCGCCGACAGAGTCGCGGCGCGGCCCTCCCCGCGGTGGTTCCCAGCTGCGAATCGACACCACGCGTGCCGCCCCCGATACTGGTAGGGATGAGACTCTCCCACTTCTGGAACCGCATGCACGAGCAGTTCGGCGAAACCTACGCCGAAAGCCTCGCCCGCGACTACGTGATCGAGGCCCTCGGCTCGCGCACGGTGTATCAGGCCCTCGCCGAGGGGGTCGGCGCGAAGGAGGTCTGGCGGGCGGTCTGCGACACCTTCAACCTGCCCTCGACCGTCCGCTAGCCACAGCGCCGCTCGCTCCTGGACGGCTCCTCGGCGCTGTCGGCGTGCCCACCGTGCGAGAAGGAGTACGGGCCGCCGGTGGCCCCCGGACGACGACACAGTAGAATTCTCCCATTTCGACAAACGCTCGATTGTTGAAATCGTCCGTCCAGTCGCTTCCTCTATTTTGGGTCGACGCAAATCGGCGTGGTCGTAGGATGGAATTCGTGTGTTTTTTTGAGTCCGGCGCGAACCAGTGATCGACCAGGGGCGGTCTCCATGAAGGTCCTGGCTGAAGGCGTGAAATTCGGCTACTCCGCCGAATCCAAGGTGCTCGACAGGGCCACGTGGGTGGTCAATTCCGGAGTCACGGGACTTATCGGTGAGAATGGGGCGGGCAAGACGACGCTTTTGTCGATCATCGCCACGCTCAAACGACCGCAGCGCGGCCGCCTGCTCATCGGCGGGCACGATGCCGCCCGCCCCTCGGGGCGGCGTGCCGCACGTCGCCTGATCGGCTTCGTCCCGCAGAGCTACACGCTGGCGGGAGAGCTCACGGTGACCGACACCGTCGCCTACGCCGCGTGGGTGAGCGGGGTGGGCCGCACCACGTGCGACGCCGCCGCGGAGCGCGCGATGCGCCTGGTCGGTCTGCCGGGGCGGGAGCGGCGCCGGGTCCGCGCTCTCCGGGCTGACGAGCGCCGCCTCGTCGGGATAGCCGCGGCGCTCGCCCACGACCCCGAGATCCTGGTGATGGACGCGCCTGCCGACGGCCTCGACGAGGCACAGCGGGCGCGACTGCGCGTGATTGTCACCCGCCTGGCGCGCGACCGCACGATCATCCTGTCCTCCTGCGCCGCGGCGGACATCGCCGATATGTGCGACGAGACGGCGGTGCTGGCGGGCGGCCGGATCGTCTACCGGGGGAGCCCCGCTGCGGCCGGGGCACTGGTGGAGAACGGAGCGCTCTCCCAGGGGTCGCGCGTCGGCATCTCCGAGCCGTGCGTCGGGAACGGCGGCCTCCGGCGGGACA
Source organism: Nocardiopsis rhodophaea (assembly GCF_039530945.1). Lineage (NCBI taxonomy): Bacteria > Bacillati > Actinomycetota > Actinomycetes > Streptosporangiales > Nocardiopsidaceae > Nocardiopsis > Nocardiopsis rhodophaea. Next base: position 5,535 of record NZ_BAAAPC010000013.1, on the reverse strand, counting down.
CCCGGCAGCCCCAAGGAGGGCCGTGATGCCACGACGGTTCCTCTGCCTCGGCTGGCCCCTACCTCCCCTGGTCCTCCTCCTGCCCTCCACTGCGATCACCCTCGTCACCTGGTTCGCCACCGCTGACCAGCTCACCCTGTCCGCCCCGGACTGGACCCGCACCTCGGGGCTGATCGCCGACCAGGCCCGGCTGCCGACCGTCCTGGCAGCAGCGTCCTCGGGCTTCATCGCCTCCCGTCTCACCCCCCGCACCCGGATCTTCGCCCAGGCATGGCAGGTCCGCACCGGCTGGCCGACCGTACGGCGCCATCTCCTTACAGCCCTCGGCTGGTTCCTCGGCGCCTACCTGCTGGGGCTGGTGCCGCTGCTGTGGCAGACCGCCGTGCGGGCCGGACACGGCATCCCCGACCCGTTGGTGGCGGGCGGCGCCTTCCTCGGATTCGCGGCTCTCGTTGCCCTCGGGTACCTCGTGGGCACGGTGATCGCCACCCCGTTGGCCGTACCTGCCGCGGCGGGCGCGGCGCTGCTGATCCTGTACCTGCCGGACCTCCTCGGACAGTGGGGCGCGCTCGCCCCCGCTGTGGCAGCGGACCTGCCGCACCTGGGTATGCGCGAGGAGCGTCCGTTCGCCGCCTTCCGCCTGGCCTTCTCCGCCCTCGCCCTGGTCGTCGCGGCGGTACTGGCCGCGCACCTGATGCGGGTCGGTCGGAGCCAGCCGGTCGCGCCCTACGGCGCGGTGGCGGTGCTGCTGGGGGTGGGGCTCGCCGTGGTCCCCCAGCACCCGGCGTGGGGCTGGATGGAGCACCACCCGCGCAAACCGGAGGTCTGCGAGGACCGCGCCTCCGTGCGGGTCTGCGTCCACCGCGGGCACGAGGCCGAACTCGCCGCGACCGCCCAACGGGCCGCCCTTGTGGTCGACGCCTACGGGCCCGACGCGGTGGACTTCCACGAGGTGCGCGACCTCAGCCTGGCGCGCAGCCACGATGATGTGCTCATCGGGTCGCGGCACGGGGTGGTCTGGCTGCGCATCCGTCCCGGGTGGGCCCCCGAACACGAGGTTCCGGGGGCCATCGCGCGGCGGCTCGTCCCCGACGCCACGGCGACGTGCGGCTCCGGCGGGGTCGCGCGCCTGCATCCCGGCGCCGAACCTGAACAGCGGCGCGCCGCCGTACTGGTGGAGCTCGGCGCCTGGCTGGAGAGCCACACCCCGCGGCACCCGGACGGCGCCGCCCCCGACGACTCCCTCTTCGGGACGGTGGCGGGCGACGAGGTGCGCGCGTGGATCCGCGAGGAGCAGGGCAGCATCGACGCGTGCGAGGTCGCCCCCGAGGAGCTGCCCTGGCTGGGGTGATGGCGGGGCCGGCACGGTGCGCGGCGACGCGCCGCCCCCGCGTCGAACAGTCGAACAGAAGTTCGGGTAGTGTGGTCATGGAATCGGAGTCCGCGGAAGTGGCGTGAGACACTAGTGGTCTACGGAGCGCCCATGATGGCGGAAGTTCGCTGGGCCCACACAGCGCTACCAGCGCGGCGGCCATCCACAGGGTGACGCGGAACCGTCGTCAAATGTCAGTACGACCGCGTAGCGTCACTCCCGAGATGAAGAAGAAGACACCGACCCAACAGGGGTTCCCCGTGGCAGTTGCTGACCGAGACAAGGCTCTCGAAACCGCGCTCGCGCAGATCGAGCGCCAGTTCGGCAAGGGCTCCGTCATGCGCCTCGGCGATGACGACCGCCCGCCGATCGAGTCCATTCCCACCGACGCGATCTCCCTGGACGTCGCGCTGGGTATCGGAGGGATCCCCCGGGGGCGGATCGTCGAGGTCTACGGCCCGGAGTCCTCCGGTAAGACGACCGTCGCACTGCACGCGGTGGCCAGCGCCCAGCGCATGGGGGGTATCGCCGCGTTCATCGACGCCGAACACGCGCTCGACCCCGAGTACGCGAAGAAGATCGGCGTCAACACCGACGACCTCCTGCTGTCCCAGCCCGACACCGGTGAGCAGGCGCTGGAGATCGCCGACATGCTCATCCGGTCCGGCGCCGTCTCCATCCTCGTCGTCGACTCCGTCGCCGCGCTCGTGCCGCGTGCCGAGATCGAGGGCGAGATGGGCGACAGCCACGTGGGCCTGCAGGCCCGGCTCATGTCCCAGGCGCTGCGCAAGATCGCGGGTGCGCTGCACCAGACCGGGACCACCGCGATCTTCATCAACCAGCTGCGCGAGAAGGTCGGCGTCATGTTCGGGTCGCCCGAGACCACCACCGGTGGCCGGGCGCTGAAGTTCTACTCCTCGGTCCGCCTCGACGTCCGCCGTATCGAGACGCTGAAGGACGGCACCGACGCCGTCGGCAACCGCACACGCGTGAAGGTCGTGAAGAACAAGGTCGCCCCGCCCTTCAAGCAGGCGGAGTTCGACATCCTCTACGGCGTCGGCATCTCGCGCGAGGGCGGTCTGATCGACCTCGGCGTGGAACAGGGCATCGTGCGCAAGTCCGGTGCCTGGTACACCTACGAGGGCACCCAGCTGGGCCAGGGCAAGGAGAACGCCCGGAACTTCCTGCGCGAGAACGGCGACATGGCCAACGAGATCGAGAAGAAGATCAAGGAGAAGCTGGGCATCCCCACGCAGGGCGACGACAGCGCCGGCTCCACCACCACCCCCGCCGCCGGAGCCAAGGACGGCGCCGCCACGGAGACCACGGCCAAGGAGACCCCGGTCAAGGGGTCCGCCGCGGCCGCCGCCAAGCGCACCACCAAGTCCAAGGCCACGCCGTCGACGGATGCCTGATCCGCGCACGGCGATGGACGAGGATCTGACGCATCCCGCAGCAGGGGTGACAGAGGAGGGGACCGAGCGGGCGACCGTGCCGGGCGGGGCCGCCCGGCCGGACGACGACCCGGAAGCCACGGCGCGCGGCATCTGCCTGCGGCTGCTCACGTCCGCGCCGCGCACCCGGGCCCAGCTCGAACAGGCGTTGCGGAAACGCGGTATCCCCGAGGAGGTGTCCGCGCACGTCCTCGGCCGCTTCAGCGAGGCCGGACTCATCGACGACGAGGCGTTCGCCGGTGCGTGGGTCGACTCCCGGCACACCGGGCGCGGGCTGGGCCGCCGAGCGCTCGCCGCCGAGCTTCGGCGTCGGGGCGTGGCCGAGGAGACGGTCCGCGACGCCGTCGGCGACATCAGCGCCGAGCAGGAGGAGGCCACCGCCCGGCGCCTGGTCCGGCGCAAGCTCGACGCTTCGCGCGGCGCGCCCGACGCAACCCGGGTGCGTCGTGTCATGGGCATGCTGGCGCGCAAGGGCTACGCCGCGGGCCTGGCCTACCGGGTGGTCCGCGAGGAGCTGGAGGCCGAGGGGTCCGAGTTCGATCTGCCCGACCCCGACCTCGGTACATAGCAGGCGGGCGCCGACGTAGGGTCCGGCGCCTCGGCCCGGAGTTCCAGGTGGCCGGGTGTCCGCCCCAGTGTCGGGGCGAACTTTTCCCTCCCCGCGGACATCCGATATCGGGCCGTCCGCCCAGGTGGCACCCGCTGCCAGCAACTCGGACTTCTGGTTCGTCGCAGGTCAGCCGCGCATTCCGGTTGCCGCGGGGGGCGCGCACCCCTACCCTCGCCGCAGCGACGAAGTGAACGATGAGTCAACGTCACAGGCGGGGGTAGCCCTCTCGCGCAGAGAGACGACGTGTGCACCAGGAGTATCGGTCTGGCCGGTCGCGGGTCGTTGCCGCAGTCGGCCGGACGGCGGACGGGGGATTCCCGCCGTCGCGGACATGGTGGGGGTGGGGCAATTGGGGGCTGTCAGTGACAGCCTGCTACTCGTCGGACTCGTGGCCCTCGTCGCGCTGGCGGGTGTCCTCGTCGCCCTGGGCAGAGCCGTGTGCGCCGCGCGCCGACGCCAGGCGTCCGCCTGGGCGGAGATCGCCGCGGCACGCGACCGGGCCGCGCGCGTCGCGGCCGAGGCGGAGCGGGCCGCCGCCCAAAAGATTCAGGAGGCCGAGGAGCAGCTGGCCGTGCGGCGTGCCGACGCGGAGCAGGAGTGGGCGGCCGTCCGCACCGAACTGGCCGACCGGCGCGGCGAACTTGAGCGGCGCGAGGCCCGGCTGGTGGAACGCGAGCGGCGGCTCGACGACGACCTCGGTCGGCTGGCCGAGTCCCAGCGGCGGGTCGACGAGCGCACATCCCTGCTGGACGAGCGCGAACAGCGCGTCACCGAGGTGGAGCAGGAGCGCCGCAGGGCGCTGGAGACCGCCGCGTCCCTTACCGCCGAGGAGGCCAGGGCCGCCCTCGTCGCGGAGGCCGAAGGTCAGGCCAAGCGGGAGTCGGTCGTGCTCGTCCGCTCGATGGAGAAGGACGCGCTCAAGGACGGCGAGGCGCGGGCCCGCGAGATCATCACCACGGCCATCCAGCGGCTCGCCACCGAGCAGACCACGGAGTCGGTGGTCACGGTGTTCCCACTGCCGGGCGAGGAGATGAAGGGGCGCCTCATCGGGCGGGAGGGCCGCAACATCCGTGCCTTCGAGATGACCACCGGGGTCAACGTGATCATTGACGACACCCCCGAGGCGGTCCTCCTCTCCTGCTTCAACCCGCTGCGCCGCGAGGTCGGGCGCCGCACCCTGGAGAGGCTCGTGCTCGACGGGCGGATCCACCCCCAGCGCATCGAGGAGGTCTACGAGGCCAGCCGCGCCGAGGTGGGCGAGCAGTGCGTGCGTGCGGGTGAAGACGCGCTCGTCGACACCCAGATCACCGGCATGCACCCGGAACTGGTCGCCCTGCTGGGGAGGCTGCGGTACCGCACCTCCTATGGGCAGAACGTGCTCAAGCACTCCATCGAATCGGCGCACCTCGCCGGAACGATGGCCGCCGAGCTCGATCTTGACCCCGCGATGATGCGACGCTGCGCCCTGCTCCACGACATCGGAAAGGCGCTGACGCACGAGGCGCAGGGCAGCCACGCGCTGGCCGGGGCGAGGGCCGCCCGCAGGTACGGCGAGTCCGAGGAGGTCGTGCACGCCATCGAGGCCCACCACAACGAGGTGGAGGCGCGCACGGTGGAGGCAGTCCTGACCCAGGCCGCCGACGCCATCAGCGGGGGGCGGCCGGGCGCCCGCCGGGCGTCCCTGGAGTCCTACACCGAGCGCCTGCACCGGATGGAGGAGATCGCCCACGAGAACACGGGGGTGGAGAAAGTCTTCGCGATGCAGGCCGGGCGGGAGGTGCGGATCATGGTCCGCCCGGACACCGTCGACGACATCCAAGCCCAGGTCATCGCCCGCGACGTCGCCAAGCGTGTGGAGGACGAACTCACCTATCCCGGCCGCGTCCGCGTCACCGTCATCCGCGAGTCGCGCGCCACGGAGACCGCCCGCTGACGACCATCCTCCGTTGATCTCGGCGGTATCGACCGAATTCCGGCGGGCCGCGTCAAGTGGTGAGTGCAACCATGGCTCACGCCACCGGGTCGGGAGCGATCAGCTCGGCCAGACGCTGGGCCGGGGTATCCCACCCCAGCGTCTGGCGCGGCCGGGTGTTGAGCTC